>DYIT01000126.1 GCA_020723505.1 Candidatus Kuenenia stuttgartensis | reverse complement strand
AATTACCTCACCCTATTCTCAGGATTTTCAGCTAGGAATTTCGGGAAGTGGGACAGCCCTTCAGTTTCCGCGGAGCTGATTGGGCGTGAATACGAGCATTCTGCTCTCCACGGATCCGTCCGGCTGGCGGAACCTGAACTCAATCTGGAGATTGGAATTCGTCTGAAGGGCGTTCCTGACGTGGAGGCTGTAGTTCGCAGCGACTTCGCCGTTCGCGTTGGTCCTGTATGTTCCTGCGAAGCGGCCGTTGACGTACACTTCGACCGGCCAGTTGGCGACCGTCACGGTGCGCGTCTCCCGATGCGATTCAATCACGTTCCGGGTGGTTATTCCCATGTTGTGTTCGACCGTCCGGCACCCGGACGCCAGGATCAGCCCTGCTGCCGCAAAGCTCAGAAACGCGAATTTACAGCCATGCATAATAGTCACGCCTAATCGTCCCCGTCTCCGCCCCCCCCGCCGCTGTTGATCCCAAGGATGAGCATGATAATGAATCCGATGGCTATGCCGAATCCCACGCAAATCCACAGCCCCGTGATGTCGTAGTGCCTGCGGACGATTTGGCGCATCTCCACCGTCCTCACGTCCTCCTCGGTCATCCGGGTCAGCTTGACGATCGCCTGGTTCCCGGGCGAGGATCGGACTTCGGACTCGATGCTGCTCGACGTGGAAATCGGGACGCGTTCGGTGGCGGTCCCGACAACATTGGTTCTGACTCCGAGGGGGATTGTGCAGCCTGAGAAGACCAGGCTCATGGAGACGACCAATCCGCAGGTTTTCTTCAGAACGGACATCCTGCACCCGCTAATGAATTCCCCCATCACGGTGGTATTTTACTCCGGATTCCGGACAGTTTCAAGGATTCAACGCGAAGCATGTGGACTCGCGCTTCGCGTTGAATCGCTACCCCCTCACCCTGCCACTCTCCCCCGATCCCGGGGGAGAGGGTGTGTAAGGGGTTTCTGCAGATATCGTAAGCAGTCTAGTCGTTCCGTCTCTTCAGGTGTTTTCGGCGTCTTCGGTGGTTCCAGTTCGCGCCTCCTGCGCCTCTTTGCAGCCATATCTGACCCGCAAAATTCACGTTTCTTCGTGGATTTCCCAGGTTAGGATACCTGATGTTCCGGAGATGATCTCCGGAGCGGAAGGGCTAATAGTCATTGAGGCAAAAGATTCCTCTCGGAATCGAAAAGAAACTCGGCAAGCACGCGCATGGCGCGCGATTTGACCCGGACGAGCCTCATTTTGCGTCTATTCCGGTTCCGGCTCGTTCGGGTTATTACGAGGGTTGCATGTCCGGGAGCATAAGGCATCCATGACGCCTTCAGAAGAATATCTCAGGAAAGCAGCCGCGCAGCGCGGCAAGACCGCCAAGATCGGGGCAATCCCCGCAGACGGAACCCGGGGTGAGAACGCCTCGATGGCCGACTTGCTCGTGCAAAAAGGCCTGTTCAAGCAGGACGAGCTCTCGGCGCTCCTCGAGTCGTTCGCTGCCGAGGAGAGGAGGAAAGGCAACATCCAGGCCGCCGAGAGCGCCCTGTTCGGCAAGAGGGTTTCGGACAAGGGCCTGGCCACGGCATCGGAAATCTGGAGGGCCATAAGGGACCAGGAGCATGCCGCGGGCCAGGGCATGATCAAATCCCTGGACTGGCACCTTGCCAAGGCCGGCATCCTGGATTCGGCCGCGACGCTGGAAATCCTCGGCGAACTCGGCCGGAGGCTCTTCAAGTGCCGCGACTGCGACCGCAGGGAATACGTGGAGGGATCACGTTCCGGGACCATGAGGACATGCCCGGGCTGCGGCGGCGCCATGGGCGCGGTGGCCGGGCCCGCTGATCTCGAGTGCGTCAGGGAAGCCGAAAAGGACCCCATGGTGGGCAGGGAAATCGCCGGGTGCCTAATCGAAAGCCTGCTCGGCAAGGGCGGCATGGGCGCGGTGTACAAGGCGAGGCACCTCTCGCTCAACAAGTACGTGGCGGTCAAGATTCTTACCTCGGGCGACATGAACGACTCGGCGAGGCAGCGGTTCCTCCGCGAAGCCCGCACGGCCGCCAGGCTCGAGCATGCGAACATCGTCCTCGTGTTCAACACCGGGAGCCAGGACGGATACCACTACATCGTCATGCAGTACGTCGACGGGTGCAGCGTTGCCGACCTGCTCCGGAAGCAGGGTCCGCTCGCGGTCGCGGAGGCTGTCCGAATCGGAATCGAGGCGGCGAGGGGGATTCACGCGGCGCACAACCTCGGGATGATTCACAGGGACATAAAGCCGGACAACATCATGGTGGACCGCCAGGGCAACGTGAAGGTGGCGGATTTCGGCCTGGCAAAGGATTTGAGCGCGGGGACGGCGCTGACCATCACGGGGCAGGCCATGGGCACGCCCGCATTCATATCCCCCGAACAGGCCCGGGACGCGGGGACCGCGGACGCCCGGTCCGACATCTACTCGTTCGGCGCGACCATGTACGCGTTCCTGACCTCCGCAGGCCCCTTCTCCGGGTCGAGCCCGTGGGACGTCATATCAAAGCACCTATCCATCGAACCTGCGGACATCAGGGAGAAGAACCCCGAGGTGCCTGACACGCTGTGGGCTGCCATTAAAAAGTCCATGTCCAAGAAGCCGGAAGCCAGGCAACAGGACATGGGCGAGGTAATCGAAGACCTGCTCGAGGTGCAGCGGAGCCTGAGAGCGGGAAGCATCGCCCCCGCTCCCACGAAGAAACCCGCGCCCGAACATGATTTCACCCTGGATCTTCCGGTCGCCGAAGCCCGCAAGCGGTCCGAGGCCACGGGGCCGACCCTGATCGTGGTCAGGTCGCGTATCTGGATGGCCGCAGCGGCAGCCGCGGTGCTTGCGATAGCCGTGGTTGCGGTCATCATCGCGGCGCCGATGGTCCTGAAAGACAACGGAGCAAGTGCTCCTGATCCGGCGCCGGACAATGCGTCAAATCCCGGCGGCGCCGGCGGATCCGAATCCGGCGGTGCCATCGGCATATCGATCCATTCCCCGGCAAAGGACGCCTTCCTGCCCTCGGCGGACGTCGCGGTGACAGGCAAGTGCACCGGAGGCGGCGACATCGAAGTCCTCGTGAACAACAGGCCTGCCGCGACGTCGGGAGACGGGTTCCGCCTGGACGTCCGGCTCGAGGAAGGGTCTTCAGACATATCCATCGAGGCCCGCGACCGGAAGAATCCCGGCAGGAAGGCGTCGCTGAAGATCCCGGTTGTCGTGGACACCGCTGCCCCCGTGCTCTCGGTCCGCTCCCCAGCCGTCGAGGGAGTTATTTACTGCAACGCCAATCAGCTCGCGGTCAGGGTCGAGATGAAAGACGCGAACCCGGATCGGGTCACGGTCAATGACCTGGCCGCGGCCAAATCCGGAGAATTCTTCGAGGCCCTGATCCCGTTCAATCAGGACGGGACCTACAAGGTGTCAATCAGGGGATTCGACAAGGCCGGAAACCCGTCCAAGGCCCAATTCGAGGTCGTCCGGGACGCGACCGCCCCGACGCTCTCGTTCCGGGACCTTCCTTCCAGAATCGAGTCGTCGAGCATGACGTTCGAGGTGAAGTTCGATTCCAGCGAGACTCTGAAATCTCTCAAGCTGGGCGGCTACGCACTGACTCCAAGGAAGGACAACAGCTATTCGATTGCGGTCAAGCTCACAGAAGGCGTGAACAGGATTACAATCACGGCCGAGGACCTTGCGGGCAACCCGGCCGAGCTCAAGGGTGTCGTGGAAGCCGTCAAAGCCGGACCTCAGAAGGACTCGCAGGAGGACGCGGCATGGGTGGAGCTGAACAAGCCATATCCCAATCCGTTCGACCAGATTGCGGCCATGAACTCTTACCTTGGCCGCTTCCCGAAGGGTAAATACGCAGCATCCGCCGCCGGCAAGATAGCCCAGGCCCGCCGATCGGGACTGCCGCCCAGGATATTCCGCACCGACAGGGCGGGCATCTTCTTGAACGAGATTGACGGCATGGAAATGGTCCTCGTCCCCGGGGGCGTCTATACGCTGGGCACTGATTCCGGGACACCTGCGGAGGGCCCGGCGCATGAGGTCGAGCTCACGGCTTTCCTGATTTGCGTCACCGAGGTGACTAACAGGACGTACGCGAAATACCTGAAGGAAACCGCGGGCAAGAGGGTCGCCGGCGGGGATTCATGGTCGTTTGCAGCCGGGGAAGAGGATTTCCCCGCGACCGGCGCATGCTGGGAGGATGCGGCGGCGTATTGCGAATGGGCAGGGGGCACGCTGCCGACAGAGGCGCAGTGGGAAGCAGCAGCGCGGGGTTCGTCTGCGGAGCGCTATCCCTGGGGCGGCGCTGCGGCGACGGCGGAACTGTGCAACTGCATGGGATTGGGCCCTGGAAAGGCGGTGAAAGCCGGATCAAAGACCGGCAAATCCCCGTCCGGCTGCCTGGACATGGCCGGCAACGCGTGGGAATGGTGCAGGGATTATTTCTCCGAGGAAGAATACAAGCGCCGCGGCAGCCTGGGCAAGGATCCGTGCAATACGTCGAAGGCTTTTTCCCGCGTACTGAGGGGCGGAGGCTTCAACTCGCTTCCCGAGACCTGCACGGTGACCTGGAGGCTGGGCCTCGATCCTTCGACCCGCAAGCCCTGGCTCGGGTTCCGGGTTGCGATTCCCGCGGCGAAGTGATACTCGTGAATCCGGGTATGGAAATGCTATAAGAACGACTCATTTACGCAACATACAATGGTTAGAAGGAACATCCGACACTGAGACCGCTGAAGGATTTCTGAAAACGCTGAAGGAATGCGCGTTTTACCTTTGGGAACCCTTCAGCGTGGTCAGCTTTTTTCAGCGTTGTCAGTGTATAAAACCATGGTCTGGTAAACACTAATCCGAATGATAGTAATCCAGGTCGAATGAGGGCATTCGATCCTAACAACTCGAGGGAAGAGGAAATTTGAGCGGATTAAGGTTCCAGTGCCTGCTGCTGGCGGCGCTCTCGTCCGTGTGCCTTCCCGGGTGCATTACGGTCGCTACCGGGGTGGTGGCTTTCTACCTCGCGGACGAGGAGAAGGATCCCGTATACTCCCCCGAGCCATCGAACCCCGTCATCTCCGGGGTGATGCCCTCGAACGGCCCTCAGTCCGGCGGGATTGTCGCTGCGATATACGGATACAGGTTCAAGAGCGGCTGCACGGTGTTCTTCGGCGCCGCGCAGGCCACCCTGGTCAGCGTTGTTTCCCAGTATGAAATCAGGTGCTCCGTGCCCGCCGGCCAGGGCGGGGCCGTAGACGTGACCGTGACCAATCCCGACCTGCTCTCCTTCACCCTGGAGGACGGGTTCATCTACAATCCCTCTCCGGTCATAGCGACCGCGTCCCCGAACTGGAGTCCGCTCGCCGGCGGAACGGCAATCACGCTGACGGGCGCGAATTTCCAGTCCGGAGCCGTGGTCAGCATCGGGGGGACTCCGGCATCGTCCGTCGTGGTGCTCGATTCCGCGTCAATCACCTGCATCGCCCCTGCAGGATCGCCCGGCGCGGCGGACGTGCAGGTGACCAATCCCGACGGAGAGTCCGGGACCTATTCGGGCGGAATCGCGTATCTTGCCTCCGGATCGCTCGTTCCGGGCTTCGGCCTGGGCGGCGGAATCGGGTCTAATCCGGGGACGTCGAACGACTACGCCTACGCGGTCGCGGTCGATTCCTCCAATATCTACGTGGCCGGCGAGGACTACAACACCGGCAGCTACGAGTGGAGGATTGAGAAGCGGAGCTTATCCGACGGATCGCTCGTTCTTGGCTTCGGCACGCAGGGGGTGATAAGCGGGGACTACAGCACGAGCGGCGACGGGGCGCTCGCCATGGCGATAGACCTCTCGTACATGTACGTGGCGGGAGTCGATTCGGTCCTGGGGAACCGCAGGTGGAGGATAGAGAAGCGCAACCTCTCGGATGGCACGCTGGTCTCCGGGTTCGGCACGGGCGGCGTGGTGACCTCGAACCCGAGCGTGGGCGACGATTATATCTATGCAATCGCCCTGGACTCGTCCTGTCTCTATGCGGTCGGAAGCGACTATGGACCGGGCAACTGGCAATGGAGGATAGAGAAGCGCAACCTTTCGGACGGCGCGCTGGTCGCGAGCTTCGGCACGGGGGGCGTGGTAACCGTCAACCCGAGCACCTGGAGCGATTCGGTGAGGGCCGTTGCCCTGGACGCCACGCACTTGTATCTCGCCGGCTACGACTACGCCCCTGGAAACTACCAGTGGAGAATCGAGAAACGGAACCTTTCCGACGGATCCCTTGTCGCGGCTTTCGTATCGAATCCGAGCAGCTACAGCGACCAGGCGTGGGCCATAGCGGTGGACGGTTCCGGCATCTACGTGGGCGGCGTCGAATCCGACTTGGCGAGCTGGATGTGGCGCATCGAGAAGAGGAGCAAGACGGACGGATCGCTCGTGCAGGGATTCGGGGTACAGGGCGCAGTGAGATCCGACCTGAGCCAGTACGACGACCGGATCTACGCGCTTGTCCTGGATTCGTCCTTCCTGTACGCCGCGGGATACGACCGGTCCCCGGGCAACAACCAGTGGCGGCTCGAGAAGCGGAAGCTGTCCGACGGATCCCTTGTCTCCGGCTTCGGCGTCGGAGGGGCGGTTACGGGGAACCACAGCGCCCTGGACGATTACATCTACGGGCTGGCCATCGATTCCATGCACGTCTATGCCGTTGGAGTCGATTCTGGGCCCGGGAACGTCCAATGGAGGATTGAGAAGAGGTTCCTGACCGACGGGACCAGCGGCATCGAGACCGAGAACCCGACCACGGCCGGCGATGGGGTCTTCGCCGCCGCGGCAGACTCGGGAAGCCTGTACCTTGCAGGCGCGGACTCCGCCCCCGGCGACTTCGAGTGGCGCGCCGAGAAGAGGGGCTGCCTCGACGGCCGGCCTGCGGCGTCCTTCGGCACTGCCGGAGTCGCGACCGTGAACCCAAGCGCGGCCGACGACTCGCTGAACGCAATCGCCCTGGATTCCGGGTACGTCTACCTGGCAGGCGGCCAGGGCGCGTCGCAATGGCGCATCGAGAAGAGGGGCAAGTCGGACGGGCTGCAGGCAGCAGGTTTCGGATCGGGCGGCGCTGCGACCTCTGACCCAGGACCGGGCAACGACGAGGCAACGGCAATAGCCGTGGATTCGACCTACATGTACGTTGCGGGTTCCGACACTTCCCCGGGAAACGTTCAGTGGCGGATAGAGAAGAGGCTGCTCTCGGACGGCTCCCTGGTCGCCGGATTCGGCACGGGAGGCGCGGTCACGTCGAACCCGGGCAGCGGAGACGATTTCGCGTACGCGATTGCGATAGATACCACGTATATCTACGTCGCGGGGACGGACGCGTCGGGGGGGAACGCCGCGTGGCGCATCGAAAAGAGGAACCTGTCCGACGGGGCACTGGTCGCGGCCTTCGGAACCGGCGGAATCGCGGCCTCCAATCCCTCCACGGGCGACGACGAGCCCGCCGCAATCGCCGTGAACTCGTCATATATCTACATCGCCGGCTGGGACTCCTTCCCCGGCGACATGCGTTGGAGAATCGAAAAGTACAATAAAACGACCGGGGCTCTCGACGCCGGATTCGGGACCGGGGGCGCCGTGACCTCGGACCCCGGGACGGGCGACGACTGCGCGACCGCGCTGCTCATAGACTCGACCTTCGCCTATGTCGCGGGATACGACTCTTCCCAGGGCGATCACCGGTGGCGCGTCGAAAAGAGGAGCCTTGCGGACGGGTCGCTCGATGCAGGATTCGGATCAGGCGGATTCGTCGCATCCAACCCTTCTGCGGCCAACGACAGGCCCTGGGCGATTGCATCCGACGGCACGTGCATCTTCATAGCCGGTTGGGACGTGGCTCTCGGAGACGAGCAGTGGAGAGTCGAAAAGAGGCTTAAGTGATGTCCGATTCAGGCAGCTTTTGCCACGGCCGGGAAATGACCGGTCTTCTGAAACCCGGAGCAGCCCTGCTCCTTGCGGCGGCCCTGTTTCCGGCCATGCTCGGGGCGGGTTGCGGAGATGCCGAGGTCATCCCCTGGGAACCGCGCCTGGTGGTTTCCGGAATCTCGCCTGCGTGGGGGCCCGAGTCCGGAGGGGCTCAGGCGACCATATTGGGCCTTAAGTTCCAGTCCGGCGCCCAGGTGACGATAGGGGGATCCGCGGCGGGGTCCGTGGTCGTCGTGGACCCCGGGACCATAACGTGCTTGCTTCCATCGGGATTGCCCGGCGCGGCGGACGTGACCGTGACCAATCCGGACGGATCATCCGACACCAGGACCGGCATTTTCACTTTCCTTGCCGGCGGCTCCCCTTCTCCGGGATTCGGCCTGGACGGAGCCCTGGTCGCCGATTTCGGAGCCGGGGTTGATGCGGCATGGGCGGTCGCTGCGGACGCCTCGTTCCTGTACGTCGCCGGACAGGACGCGTCGCCGGGCAACGAACAGTGGCGCATAGAGAAGAGGCGCATTTCGGACGGGCTTCCCGATTCGGCATTCGGCACGGCCGGCACGGTGGTCATAAACCCGAGTTCCGCGGACGAGGAGACGGCATGGGCCGTGAAGCTCGATACGTCCTTCCTGTACGTGGCCGGATGGGACCGGTCGGTGGGCAACGTCCAGTGGCGCATCGAGAAGCTGAACCTGTCCGACGGATCCGCCGCGACCGGTTTCGGCACCGGCGGGACGGTAACGTCGAACCCGAGCTCGGGATCCGACTACGCATACGCCATGGCAATCGACGCAGCGTTCCTGTACGTCGCCGGGACAGACTGGTCTCCGGGAAACAACCAGTGGAGAATCGAAAAGAGGCTGCTCTCGAACGGGTCGCTCGACCCGGGGTTCGGCTCGGGCGGATCCGTGACATCGAATCCCAGCGGCGGGGACGACGCACCGATGGCCATCGCGGTCGACTCGGAATTCATGTACGTGGCCGGCAGGGATCTGCAGCCGGTCAACCACAGGTTCAGAATCGAGAAGAGGAGGCTTTCAGACGGCAGCCTCGTGTCCGGGTTCGGCAGCGGGGGAGTGGTCACGTCGAATCCTACGGTGAACAACGACTATGCCAACGCCATTTCAATCGATTCGGAGTTCATGTACGTCCTGGGCAGGGACGTCACGGGCACGAACTGGCAGTGGCGCTACGAGAAGCGCATGCTCTCGGACGGGTCTCTCGCGGCCGGATTCGGCACTGGCGGAGTAGTCAGCACGTCCGGCGCGACCGACGACCGCCCATACGCCATGGCAATCGATTCCGTATTCCTGTATGCGGCTGGCTGCGATTCCGGACCTGGAGATTACCGGTGGAGAATCGAGAAGCGGAACCTGTCCGACGGATCGCTGGCCGCGGGGTTCGGTGACGACGGCGTCCTTTGTTCCGACCCGTCCGCAGGCGACGACCGCATCTACGGGATTGTCCTCCAATCAGGCCGCATCCACGCGGCAGGGTACGATTCGGTCCCCGGCGACTTGCGCTGGAGGATCGAGTCGAGATTCGCCTCGGACGGAAGCACGGGCGCGGCCATGTCCTCTCCTGCAGGGTCGGGCCCGGACTCGGCACGCGCACTCGCCGCTGATTCCGACTCGATATACGTCGCCGGGCATGACGCAAGTCCCGGGAACAGCCAGTGGAGGGTCGAGAAGAGGAGGATTGCGGACGGCGGCTTCGTGACGGTCTTCGGATCGGGCGGAGCGGTGGTGTCGAATCCCGGAAGCGGGAGCGACTCGATTGCCGCAATCGCCGCCGACTCCTCGTGCCTGTATCTCGCGGGATACGATTCCGTTCCCGGAGACAGGAGATGGAGGATAGAGAAGCGCAGCGCCTCCGACGGATCGCTCGTCCAGGCCTTCGGGACGGCGGGCGTCATCACCTCTGATTTCAGCCTCGGCGACGAAGAGGCTGCGGCAATCGCTGCGGACGCCTCGTGGATTTACGCGGCCGGCGTGGACATGAGCGCAGGCGGGGGCCAGTGGAGGATTGAGAAAAGGAGCGCTTCCGACGGCGCTTTTGCGCCGGGATTCGGGGCCGGAGGAGCGGTCCTGTCCAATCCTTCTGTCGGGCTCGACATGCCCTGCGCGATTGCAAAGGATGCGGCGTATTTCTACGTCGCGGGCTGGGACTCAAGCCCCGGGAACAGGCAGTGGAGAATCGAGAAGCGAAGCATCGCGGACGGAGCGATCGTGCCCGGGTTCGGGACCGGCGGGGCTGTCACTTCGAATCCAGGCTCGCAGGACGACGCGGCAATGGCGATAGCAATAGATTCCTCGTACGTGTACATCGCGGGGTTCGATACGTCGCCGGGCGACTCGCAGATGAGAATCCTGAAGCTCGCCATCGCCGACGGATCTCCCGCGCCGGGCTTCGGCGCATCAGGGGCAATCGTGTCGAACCCCGGGCCTTCTGCGGACATGCTGTTCTCAGTTGCAGTTGACTCGTCGTTCATCTACGCGGCCGGGACGTCGTCCGATCCGGGGTCCGGCAGGTGGCGAATCGAGAAGAGAAGGATTTCCGATGGAATCCTTGTCCCGGAATTCGGAGAAGCCGGGGCCGCGGGCTTCGACCTCGGTTCCGGCGACGACCGGGCGAACGCGATTCTACTTCACACCCTGCACGTCATCTGCGCAGGGGACGATACCTCGAGCCTGACCGCGAGATGGCGGATTGAAAAACGGCTGAAATGACGACTCGGCTCTTCAAATCGACCCATGCGTACTGCGGTAATGGCCGCTTCAGGACGTTCGGCATCGCTGCGGCCTGCATGCTGGCGGTTGCCGCATGCGCGGGCTGCATCAACACGACCCTGCCCGAGCCGCCGATGGTGAGGGCCGACAAGCCGCTCGCGGCCAAGGCACTGATATACGTGCAGTCCATGCTCGGAACGAGCCTCGATGCTGCTTCCGATTCCTGCACGCTGCCGGTGGACGAATTGCAGGCGCGGTGGGGGCTGGTCTCCCCGATACTCGGGCTCGAGCTGTTCGCCGTGACAGGGAGCATCGACCCGGCCGAAGTTCCTCCGGAGCGGCTGCTCGATCACTGCAAGGCCGACGGCGCTGATTTTCTCCTGCACTTCAAAATCACCGGCCACAGGATTTCGTACCTCGGGACCAACGCCTGGCTCTGGCCGAACATCTTCGTGTGGATGTGCACGTGGATTGCCTCCTACTGGGTTCCGGACGAGAAATTCACGGCGGATATCCAGGTCGACGCCGAGGTCCGGGACGTGCGCACGGGCCGATCGGCCTTCTCGAAGAACTTAAAAGTCACGGGCATGCGCAACTTGAACGACTTCAACCGCGGGTGGTCGCCGCTCGTCCTGATATGCCCGTCCTTCGACGAGGATAACTTCAGGGAAGCAGCCGTTCACCTCGACCGCGACCTGTGGCCCAGGGTCAGGAGCGAGGTGACCGGGGCGTTCTCAAAGGAGTTCACGGAAACGCTTAACGCAGGCGGATGGAAGCCGCCCTCCGCGAACCGCGCGCTGGTGGTCGGAATCGGGCCGGAAAGCTGCCTCAAGGACGCGGACGCGATGGCCGCATTCCTGCTCGACAAGGCCGGGTACGCGAAGGAGAACGTCATGGTCCTGAAGGCTGCCGCGGCCGGCGGGACCCGGGCGACGAAGGACGCCTTTGCGGCATTCGATTCCATGCTGAAGGAGTGGGCGCGGCTCGCCTTTGCGGACAGGGACACTGCTCTGGTCTATTTCGCGGGCACGGGCGCCTCGAAGAGCTCGGGGCTCTCTCTTGCGTTCGGCGGGGAGAATGCGGCTGATCTGGCTGAAGTCGTCCCAATCCTCGACCGGTTCCGTTCTTCCGCGCTCCTGCTCGACTGCGGATTCAATCCCAAGGGCATGGGCCGGTCCCTTGCATCGTCCGCAGGGCTCATGGATGCTTCGTGGCTGAGCAGGACCGTGTCCGGAAGGAACGTCATGGTATTTGCAGCGGCGTCAGCAGGCGGCCAGGCCGTGGAAGAGGAAGGGAGGGGGGTGTTCACCAGGGCCCTAATCAGGGGTCTCGAGGGCAGGGCGGACATGGACGGGGACGGAATCACGTCGATCGATGAGATTGCGAAATACGTCGCATCGGAAATCCAGGGCTATGCGGCGATGATGGGCGCCAGGGCCGAGCCTTTCTTCAAGGCCCCGGCGGGATCATGGATGCCGTTCTTCCGGGCGCAGGGAGGGAAGAGAAAGTAATCCCACGCGTGCATCTTCGACCCTGATCCGCATGATTTCAATTCTGATTGACATGATGGCGAACGGAATCCCCCTCACCCTT
>DYIT01000125.1 GCA_020723505.1 Candidatus Kuenenia stuttgartensis | reverse complement strand
AGGGCCAGGGCGGAGTGAAACCCGCCGAAGGCGGGCAGAGTCACACCGACGGGTCTTGCGACTCTGCTTCGCCTATGTGCCGGGGCCAGGGCGGAGTGAAACCCGCCGAAGGCGGGCAGAGTCGCCCCGACGGGTCTTCCGACTCTGCTTCGCCTCTGTGCCAGGGCCAGGGCTACGCAGAGTCGCCCCGATTTTTTCGCCAATGCGCGGCGTCCAGCGAAAAAATCGGGGCGAGAGGATTTGAACCTCCGACCTCCTGCTCCCAAGGCAGGCGCGCTAGACCAGGCTGCGCTACGCCCCGCGGCGTCAACTGCGTTTATACCTCATTTGCCGCGACCTGGCAACCGCGGCGCATCCGTTCGCGGAGCTCGATATGAAGCTGACATCCGAGTCCGGAGTTGGATTACCTGGAACCCGGTACTCTCTCACCACCCGCTCGCCCGCGCTTTTCGGACCGCTCGCTTGATTCTTCGCGGTGAGAAAAATCCAGCCCGCGACCACGGTCCGCATCCAGGCCCGCACACGGTCCGACGGTCGTTTCCATGCCCCCCACGGCCTTCGGCGGCACCGGCGCTGGCCACGGACAACGCACGTACTCCCTCCCTTGACACCGCCGGCCGGGGAATGTATCCTTGAACATCCACGTAATCAGGAGAACGGCGATCGGCGAGCTCAAGAAAAGAACGCACAGGCTCAGGGCCGTAGCCCGCGAAATACAGGAAAAGCAGGAAATCGAGACCAGCTTCAAGGCGGCCCAGAAGAAGCAGCTCCACATGCTTCCAAACCCGCCTATGCTCGACCGCTTCGACTTCCATTGCATATACAAGCCCGCATCCAAGCTCGGAGGGGACTTCTACGACTTCGTCACCGTCTCGGACTCCAAACTCGGAATCGTCATGGGCGACGTGTCCGGCCACGGCCTCGACGCGGCCATAGTCATGGGGATGGCAAAAAAGACCATCAACATCTTCGGCCGCGGCGTGTTCTCGGCAAAAGACACCCTCATCAGGGTCAACACCGACCTCGTGGCCGACCTCGATGACATGACGTTCGTCTCGGTCTTCTACGGCATCCTCGACCTCGACACCGATATGCTCACGCACTGCCGCGCAGGACACAACCCGACCTACATCGTCAGCGCCGCGGACGGCGGATCAGTGGTCGAGCTCAAACCCAAAGGCATCGTGCTCGGCATGCAGAAAGAACCCATCTTCAGCACTTTCACCGAGGAAATGACCACCCAGCTCAAGGAGGGCGACTTCGTCTTCCAGTACACCGACGGCCTCGTCGAGGCCAAGTCCAAGGCAGGCGAGGAGTTCGGCGTGGAAAGGCTCAAGACGCTCCTGAAGCAGCACGCAGGCAAGTCTGCAAAGGAAATCGTCGACACGATACATTACGTATTCCAACTCTTCAGCATCGGCACCGAACAGGACGACGACATCACCCTCCTCGGCTTCAAAGTCCTGCCTGCGACAGCCCCGCAGGACGGACAGTAGACAGATACCGATTCAAGCCAGCTGCTTCTGTCGTTCATCAACGCTGCGTTAAATCCCAAATCCCAAACCCCAATGAAATCCAACTCAAATCTGGCCGGTAATGTGAAGACGCAGACTGAACGTGAGGTCTGCAATCGGAGACGATTACCCCTCCATTCGGTGTCTTCGGTGCCTTCGAAGGCTTACTGCTTACGGTTTACCCTGCTTCGCCTGTGTGTCAGGGCAAGGGCTTCGCAGGGCAGGCGCCACGCCGAACGATCACGGCGGCTGAGCGCCGTGGCTACAATAAAACCCGCGGTTCTGTCCGGCGCCACACGTATACCCACCCATCCACACATCCACGCATCCACCCCTCGACCCTCTACCCTCGACCCTGCACCCTTCACCCTGGCAACCAGGCTGGTGTGGAATTTCGACCTTGGACCTTTGACGTGGCAAGGCAGGAGCCGGGCCCTCCCGGCCGCTTACCGCTTCTTCTTCCATATCCCCGGGATTGCGGCGCCGCAGCCGGGGCAGAGGCCGGATTCCCCTACCAGGTCCTTCTCGACCTCGAATCCCTTGCGGACGATGAGGCTTTTCCCGCAGGAATGGCAGAATGTGGTCTCGCCGTCCAGGAAGGGCGCGTTTCCGATGTAGACGTATTTCAAGCCTTCGGATTTCGCGACGTCCCTGGCATGCACAAGCGTCTGAACCGGAGTGGGGCTGCGGTCGGTCAGCTTGAAGTCCGGGTGGAAGCGGGAGAAGTGCAGGGGCGTGAGCGGCCCGAGTTCCGCTGCGATCCACCTGCAGAGGTTCCGAATCATCTCGTCGGAGTCGTTCGCGCCCGGGATGACGAGGTTCGTTATCTCCACGAACAGGCCCTCCTCCTTCATGATTTTCAGGGCGTCGAGCACGGGCTCGAGCCTCGCGCCGCAGTACTTCCTGTAGAACGACTCGCTGAATCCCTTGAGGTCCACGTTGGCCGCGTCAATCCATCCGCAGAGGTCCCTCAAGGGCTTCCCGGAAATGAACCCGCAGGTGATCCAGAGGTTCAGGAGCCCGCGCTTCCTCGATTCCTTCGCCGTCTCCAGCATGTATTCGTAGAAGACCGTGGGTTCGGTGTAGGTGTACGCGACCGTTGCGCAGCGGTTCCCGTCGGCGGCGGCGGCGATTGCTGCGGGTTCGGCGAAGGAATGGGCCAGCCCGGTCGCGTGCCTGTCCGCGAAGGCCTTCTTGTGCACGAACCTGTCCTCGAGCACGACGTAGAAGTCGGATTTCTCCGGGAACGCCTGCGAGATGGTCCAGTTCTGGCAGAAGACGCAGCCCAGGTTGCAGCCGGCCGTGGCGATGGAGAACGCGAACTCGCCCGGAAGCACGTGAAACAGGGGCTTCTTCTCGATTGGGTCCGGGGAAATCGCGAGCGGTCTCGCCCACGTGAGCGCCAGCAATTCGCCCCCCCGGTTCCACCTCACCCTGCATGCCCCGCGCGATCCGTCCTCGATCCTGCATGCGGCGGGGCACAGGCCGCACTTGACGGCCCCGCCGGCAGCCTTTTCCCAGAACATGGCAGGATGCGTCGACAAGCCGGCTTCGGCGACCTCCAGGACCGAAATTGGATGGCTTTCCGGAGCGGCAGAGCTCCCGTCTGCATGGCCTTCATGAGGGCGAACCGACGATGCGAGGGACGCGAGGGTGAGCGCGAGCACGGCCGATACCATTGCGGCGAGGACGATGCCGCCGGCCCGGGGTAAAGGGCCGGGACGACCTGAATCCGCGGGAATCACTCCTTGAACCCGTATATCATGACCTTCTCGGCCGACTGGGATGTGACGAACACGACGCCGGATTCCGTGGCAGCGGGCTGGAGGTATATCCTTCCGTCGAGTTCGCGGAACCAGTTGAGCGTGCCTTTCTCGGCGTCGACGGAGAAGAATCGTCCCGCGTTGTTGCCCACGAACACCGACTTGTCGACGAAGAGCGCGGGGGAGATGTTCTCCCTTGTGGATGAGCGGAATGTCCCGGCGTTGAACCTCCATGCGATTCTCTCGAGGCCCGGGGTCTCGACGGCGTACACGTACCCGTCGAGGGAGGAGAAGATGATCCTCCCGGCCCAGAACTCGGGTTTTCCCCTGATTGTGCCGCCGGAGCTGAACGGGGTGCCGCCGAGCTTCCAGGTGGAGGGATCGTCGGGCCTGAGGTTCTTCAGGGGGATTTCAATCATGAGGTCGCCCGCGGCCACGTAGACCATACCCCCCCTGGCGACCGGGGTGGACGTGACCTGGGAGGGGAGCTTGAGAATCCACTGGGCTTTCCTGACCTCGCCCTCGACGATTTCGGGGGGCGAAACCCGGAGGCAGTAGAAGTTGGCGTCGGAGCAGCCGAAATAGACCATCCCGTCGTGCACGAGCGGCGCCGTATTGACGTTCCCCACGGTCAGGAACTTCCATGCGATTCCGCCCGTTTCCATGTCGAACGCGAACAGCCCGGAGGTGGCGCCCACGAAGAGCTTCTTCGAGGCCTCGTCCACCGCGACTCCGCCGCCGTCGATGCCGATTTTCCCGGAGGCGCCGAGCTCCGTGTCGTATCCGCGCGTCTCCGGGTTCGGGCCCGACCTCGCGTCCAAGGCGTAGACCTTCCCGTCCTGGCAGCCGAGGAAGATTCTGCCTCCGGATACCGCCGGCACGGTGTCGAAGCCGTAGTTGAGCGGATGGCCGCTCGGCTTGAGGCCGTTCAGCTTGAGCGCCAGGCCGCCCGGCTCGATTTCGAACGCATACACCTTCCCCGAAGACATGGTCGCAAGGACGAGCGTTTCGCCGACCGTGGCGGGCTGAGTGGAAAGCCTGCCATCGAAGGACGCGTGCTTGAAGAGCTGCGTTATCGTGAGGTTGACCGAGGCGAAGCAGAACTTCTGCGAGACCTCGAAGTGCTTCAAATCCTCGACGTCGAACTGCAGGGTCTGGTCCTCGTAGCCCCATTTCCTGAGCTTCACCGAGACGGACTCGCCGGGCTTCTTGAAGTACATGAACGGCGTGACGTACTTGAACGCTCCGTTAACCGTCGCCTCGGCCCCCTGCGGGCTCGTCTCGACCCTCACGGGCAGGCGGACTTTTTCCCAGTAGGCCGGGACCCTCCTCCCCTCCTCGTACAGTTTAATCCACGCGCTCCACGCTTCGGGTAGGAACTGGTCGAACTGGCCGGTGGATTCGGCCTTCTTCTCGATTTCGAGGGCCCTGCCGTGCATCTGTGCGTATTTCGCGATTTCCTGGACGAGCCATTCCTTCTCGACCTTGAGCTTCGCAGGCAGGTCCCCGGAATACGGGTTCCCGGCGCTCACCTTCATGAGGGCGTCTATCCTGTCGGTCAGGGCGGGGTCGTCGAGCCGCTCGTTCGAGACGTGCAGGACCTTCACGATGTCCTCGTATTCGACCGTGGCCTTCTCAATCTCGGTCTTGAGCAGGAAGTCCCTCTTCTCCTTCTCGTTCTTCTCGATTTCGTCGAAGTCCGCGCGCTTCTGCCTGATTTTCTTGAGCACCAGCGTGAATGGCAGGTCGGCCTCGAGCCCGTCGAGCAAAGCCCGTGCCTTGCCCCTCTCGCCCTTCTTCCAGAGCTCGTCCGACTCTTCCTGGGCCTTCTCCCATTTCCGCATGGCCTGCACCTGGTAGAAGACGCCCGCGCCGATTCCGCCGAGCACGGCCAGCACGGCGACCGCCGCGGCGATTTTCCCGGCGAGCCTGCGGCCGCGGGGCTGAAGGATTTCCCCGCCCTCAATCATGGCGATCTTCTTGCGGACGTCCGTCCTGGCGGGGTCAATCTTGAGGACGTTCTTGTAGACGTCGAGCAGCTGCTCGTAGTCGCGGCTGACGAGCAGGAAATGCGCGAGCTTCTCGAGCTCCTCGATGGCCCCTGCCTTGTCGCCCGAGTCGTAGAAGATGTTCACGAGCGCCTTGCGCAGCTCCGAGTTCGAGGGCGCGAGCTCGATGAGCCTGTTGAGCACCTCCTTGGCGCGGTCGGTCTGGCCCGCGTACGCGAACGCCATTGCGAGCGACCTGCCGTTCTTGAACAGGGAGAGCTCAATCTGCTGGATCATGTCGGACTTGTTCGAATCCAGCCTCTGGCGGTTCTCGAGGTAAAGGTTAATCAGCCTCTCCTTGTTCTCGAGGTCGAGCGGGTCGAATTCTATGACCTTCTGCCAGATGCTGATGACGGCCTCGAGGTCGCCCTCCTCGAGTTTCTGCTCGGCGAGGATCTTGTAGTGCCTGGCCGCCTCCTTCTTCTGGTTCGCGTACTCGAGCGCCTGGGCGAGGCGCATGCGCGCCTTCACCTGGTCGGACTTCTTCTTGACCTTCACCTCGACGGCCTGCTCGTAGAATTTCACGGCCGCGTCCAGGTTCTCGGACTTGACCGCCTCGTCGCCCAAGTCGAGCAGGACTTCGAACTCGACGCGCCTGGCCTTGCCTTCCTCGAGGAGCTTGTAGAGGAACTTGCAGACCTCGAACTTCGGGATGTGGGACTCCGCCACTATCTCCTTGACGCTCCTCGTGCCGTCGAGCAGCCCGAGAACCGTCTGTTCCTGCTCGGGGTGCTGCGAGACGTCCAGCCCGTCCTCGGGGATGAATATCTCCTTCATCGTGGGGATGAACTTCTCTATGAGGTCCCACTCGTCGATGCGCCGGGCGGCCTCCATGATGAGGGCGTTCACGTTGAACGTGAGCTTGGTGATCGGCAGGCCCTCGTCGGTGAACGCCCCGTCGTCGGGCGGGCCCTCGAGGAACTCGAAGGACGCGTTCTCCCACGAGAACAGGTCGTATATCTCCTCCTCAATCTGCTGCCGAACCGCATGCTCGATGTCCTGCTGCGTGACGTACCCGAGCTCGGTGAGCGCCTCGCCGAGCCGGATGTTCTTCTGCGTGTGGAGATCGAGGGCTTCGGTCAGCTGCGGCTGCGTGATCTTCCCCATGCCCACCAGGAGATCTCCGAGCTTCCCCATCTTCTTCTCGCCCGTCGTGACCAGCGAGACGCCCTTCTGGGTGAAGTAGATGCGCTTCCGCTGCTCGGGGTTCTGGACGACCAGCGTTCCTTCCTGCTGTGTCATCGACAGCGTCTGGAAGACGTCCGCGAGGCTTATGCTGTCCAAGTCGCCCTTTAGGGTCATTTCTCAATCCGCCTGACTGCCGTCAACGCCGATGCCGTATTTCGCGATCTTCCTGTCCAGGGTAGGTCTCGAAATGTCCAGAAGCTTGGCCGCCTGGGCCTTGTTGCCGCCCGTGCGTCTCAGTACGGCCGATATGTGCCGCTTCTCCATCTGATCCATGGTGTATACGCCGTCTTCCTCGACCGCGCGCGGCGCAGGGAGCGCGCCCACGGCGAGCCCGTCCCTGAGCACGCCGAAGGATCCGTTGTCCTCGGATAGCTCGTCCCCCTTCTCCACGATGACCGCCGCGGAAACAACCGACTTGAGCTCCCTTATGTTGCCCGGCCAGGAATAGTCGCGGAAAAGCCTCAGGGCTCCGGCGCTCGTCCCCCTGACGGACTTCCCGAACTTCCTGTTGCTCTCCTCGATTATCTCGTCCACGAGGAATACGAGGTCCTCCTGGCGGTCTCGCAAAGGAGGGACCTCTATTGTAAAGCCCCTGAGCCGAAAATAAAGGTCCTGCCTGAACAAACCGCCGGCCACGAGCTCCCTCAGGTCCTTGTTCGTGGCCGTGATGAAACGGGCCTTGGTCTCGAGCGTCTCCTCGCCGCCGACCCGCTCGAACTGCTTGTACTCGACGACCCTGAGTATCTTCGCCTGCGCCGCGAGCGAAAGGTCCCCGATTTCGTCGAGCAGGAGCGTCCCTTCGGCGGCGATTTCGAACTTGCCCTTGTGGATGCGCCGCGCGTCAGTGAAAGCGCCCTTCTCGTGGCCGAAAAGCTCGGATTCAATCAGGGGCTCGGGAATCGCGCTGCAGTTCACCGCCACGAACGGCCTGTCCGCCCGCTTGCCCGCCGTATGGATGGCCTGGGCCATCAGGTTCTTGCCGGTTCCGTTCTCCCCGAGAATCATGATCGGGAGATCGTGCAGGGCGGCCTCCTGCGCGAGCCTCAGGCACTCAATCATGGCCGGATTGCGAGTCCTGATTTCCTGGAACGTCAAGAGGTTGTGCCTGTAGGTCTCGGAAATCGAGAAATCCCGGTTTTTTGACTCGTCAGCCACGCAACGTGCGCCCTTTCCTAGGATTCCGGATGCCTGCCGGCCTGGACAATCCTCAAGCTCAATTGCCGCGAGGAGTTATCAGGCAAGTATGATACTAGTTTAACCCGGATAATCCATGAAAGAACTTGAATTATCCGGGTGCAGGGCATCGGAACGGGGCATGGGGAGCTAGGAATATCTGCTGAGCATTTGTCCCTCTTCTGTTCCCCTGTTCAACTGCTCTCAACAGGCTCGTCCGGGTTGTGGGAGGCGGATGTTCCGGCATCATAATCGCGTACAAGCCGGAACTCCGCCGATTTCATTGTCAGCGCCGGCGGGATGCCTGGGGCTGAAGCTCCGCGCAGGCCCGTTCCTGCCTGCGGGAGACCAGGAAGTGCATGTGCGGGATGAGCTCGAGATTTGGAGAGCCTGATCCGTCGTAGAAGAGGCAGATGCACGGGACGCCGAGCTCTTCCTCAATCCTGGAGAAGATGGCGGTGGTTATGGTGCCCGGCATGCAGAAAGTCGGCGAAGCGTTCACGATTGCGTCCACCTTCTCGTTCTTTATGAAGTGCAAGGCTCTTCCAATCGTCAATATGGCCTCGCCCTCGAATTCCACGGGCACGTATTTCCTGCCGAGCTCGATGACCTCCTCCATGTGCGGCTCCCGCCTGTCCCTGAGGAGGGGTCCGGCGATGCCGTACCATTTCCTGCTGTGCGAGTTGAGGAAAAGGTTGTTCAGCCATGCGTCGATTTTGTTCCAGACCCCGTGGAGCCCTCCGCGGTCGAGGTTCCTCGCGAGGTAGGCGGTGTACTCAATCCATTCCCCGACCGTGGCTTTCAGGACTTCGCCTCCGCGGGACTCAATCAGCCGGAACAGGTCCTGCGTGAGGAAATGGTTGTTCCTGACGTAGATTTCGCCCACGACCCCGATGCGCGGCTTGTCCGCGGCAGCGGCCGGGATTGAGCGGAAGTCCGCGACCGCGCCCCTGAATTCCTCCTCGATTCGCCCGTTCTCGGAGCCGAAGGCCCTGCCCACCCTGCCAATCCATTCCGCAGCCACCCTGTCCGTTTCGCCCGGACGGGTTTCGTAGGGCCTGATTCTGAAAATCATCTTCTGGAATGCGTCGCCGATGACTATCGCGTCCCACAGGAGCTTCCTGAGCCTCTGCGGCAGCCCCTGATAGGCGTTGTCCGCGCTGGGGGTCAGGATTACGAAATCGCGCCAGCCCTTCTTCTCGAACAGAATCGCGTCGAGCTTGCAGTACTGCCCGAACCTGCAGGGGCCGGAGGCGCCGGGCATGAACAGGGCGGCCTTCGAGGGATCGAGGCCGTGCTTCTCCATGTAGGTCATGGCGCTTCCAAGCGTGGAAGGGCATGGGACGCATTCCCCGCCCAGCGTGTACTTGAGGCCGGTGGCGAGCGTTTCCGCGTTCTCCTCGAGAATCGCGGTCTTGAAGCCGAACCGCTCGAAGGCGGGCGCGAAGAAGTTCACGGACACCGGGTCCATCGGCGGAATCAGCACGGTCCGGCCGCCGGGGGAGTCCGCGGACAGCCCAGTCCTCTTCTTGAGTTTCCGCGGCGGAGTCCAGGACCTGAAGGATTCGATGGCCGCCTCGACGCGCGTCAGGTATCCGGCGTCCGCACCGTGCCCGTCGAACTGGAGGACGAGGTACGGCTTGGAGGCCTCGGCCATGATTTCCTTGAAATACGTGACGATGTAGGAATCCGGCCCGCATGCGAAGTTCGTGAAGAAGACGCCGAAGAGGTTGGGCTCGTCCCTTATGAATTCCGCGGCGCGGAGAATCTTCTGGCCGTAATTCCAGAACATCGATTTCCATTCCGGGGAGAGATCGGCCGTGCTCACGGGCAGGCAGTCCATGGGGATTACGGACACGCCTTTCTCGCCAATCTTGGCCGGGAGGTCCAGGTTGAGGACCTGGTCGTACAGGTTGTATGGCCTGCCGACGATTACTATGCCCATCTTGCCTTCCGCCTTGAGGCTCGCCAGCTTCAAAGCCCCCAGCTCCCTGCATTCCCGCTCGAAGCTCCTCTGGCCCGCAAGCGCCTTCCTGAACGCCGCCGCAATCCGGCCGCGCGTTGCGCCCGTGACCGGGGCCAGATGCCTGTGCAGCTCGGCGGCGGTCTTCGCCTCCCTGTACCCGAGCTGGATTGTCGGGCAGACCGCGCGGACGCCGCGTGCCGAAGCCATGCTTTCCATGGCCTTAGCGACCGACGGGAAACCCTGCACGTAGCAGCAGAAATGGCAGTCCGCGAAGTCGCCGGGCAGGTCCTCCCTGATCATGTGGGGGAGGAACAGGAAGTCGGACCCGCCGGCCAGGAGGTTCCCGACGTGGCCGGCCGCGAGAACGAACGGGGCGCAGAACTCCGCCGTCATCTGGGCCTTGCCGGAAAGGAAGGTGTCCCTGCGGGAAGGGTCGGACAGCACGACCTCGCCCCCGAGCTCCTCGAACAGGATTCGCCACATCGGGGCGTATCCGAACGCGGACAGGCCGAGCGGGATTCCTGCCCTGAAGCGCGGCGCCTGCTTCGGGGCGGCGCCGTCCCGGCTGAAGAGCTTCCTGCGGCTTTCGAAGACCTCCCAGTTGGAGGAATCCTTCCTCCTCCTCTTCCGGTCCCCGTACTCCCTTCCGCACTTGAGCCCCCACGCGACCGTGTCGCCGGCGGTCCTGATTATCGTTAGGTTGCACCTGTTGACGCACAGGTCGCAGATTTCGGAGGAGGTCTCGACCTTCTCCCGGGCGAACCCGAGGCCCCTGAAGGTCCCGGCCTGCGGAGGGGAGTCGAGCAGCATCAGGCAGATTCCAATGGCTCCGGTGACGTGGCAGAAGGGAGAGACGAGGATTTCCTTGCCGAGCTCGTTCTCGAACGCGGCGACCAGGGCCTTGTTCCTCGCGGTCGCTCCCTGGAAATAGACCTTTTCCCCGATTGCGAGGCCGTTGACCACCTTGTTCAGGTAGTTGGCCCTCACGGAATGAAGGACCGCGGCGGCGGCCTCGGCCTTGCTGAACCCCCTGTTCAGGAGGTCCCGGAGGTCCCTTTCCATGAAGACCGTGCAGCGGTCGGACGTCTGCGGGGCCCTCACTCCCATGACGAAATCGGCATAGTCCCAAATCGATATGCCGAGGTTCTTGGCCTGCTCGGCGATGAAGGACCCGGTACCCGCGGCGCAGACGTAGTTCATCACGGAGTTGACGACGATGCCGTCCCGGAGCTGGGTGAACTTGGAGTCCTGGCCGCCGATTTCGATGATGGTGTCGACCTTCGGATCGATGAACGCGGCCGCCCTGGCATGGGCCGTGATTTCGTCCTTCTCCAGTTCCGCGGCTATGACGGCGCGAATCATCTTGCGGCCTGATCCGGTCGTCCCTGCGGACGTCACGTTGAACGCGATTCCCTCCCGCGCGGCGAGGTCGAGCAGGGCCTTGAAGACCAGCTGGGTCGCCCTGATTGGATCGCCCGACGTGTACCTGTAGACGACGGCGAGCACTTTCCGTTCCCGGTCCATGAGCACGGCCTTCGTGGACGTCGACCCGATGTCGAGGCCCATGACCACGTCGAAGGACGAGCCGCGCGCAAGCCTCGCAGGCATCGACACCTCGTTCTGGTCGTCGTCGATGTAGAAGAGCTCCGACTTGAAGTCGGGGTACTTCGAGAGCTTGAGCGCAAGAGGCTCCCTGAGCGGCTTCGTCCGGGATTCGTCCTCGATGGTCCTGATTTCCCCGGGCGAAAGCCTTTGCGAGCCGGCGTTCTTCCGCGCCACCAGTGCCGCTCCGAGGGCTGCGACGAGCTCCGGCGATTCCGGGACGTCTACACTAAGGCCCACCTTCTCCTCGACCGCCTCCCTGACCTTCCGGTTCCGCGCGACCCCGCCGATGAAGACCGTCCTGCCTTTGAGGCTCTTTCCGCGGAGCATCATTTCGGAGGACGCCGAGCCGAGCGACTTGCACAGCCCGCATGCGATTTCGTCGGGCGTGTACCCCTCCTGCTGGAGATGAATCATGTCGGTCTTGGCGAAAACCGCGCACCTCGTTGCCACAGAAGGGCACCTGCCTGCGCGGGACGCGGCAGAGGAGAGCTCCTCTGGAGTGAAGTGGAGCCTGAACGCCTGCTGGTCGAGGAACGCGCCGGTGCCGGACGCGCATGCCGAATTGGTGGCATGCCGAACGTACTCGCCCTTTTCGTTGAGGCGTATGAGCGCGAAGGAACCGGCGCCGATGTACACGATGTTCCTCACATCCGGGTAGAGGAACTTCGCGCCCTCGACCATGCAGACGATTCCGTCCGCTTCGGCGCCAAGGCCGGTGATTTTCGACGCGCCCGCCCCCGTCACGGCGGAGGAGCAGTTCCCGGCGAGCCCGGCCCTTTCAATCGCCTCCATGCAGCTCTTGAGGATGTCGCCGCGGTGGGTGAAGGATTCCCCTCGTATCACGTTCCCGTCCTCGTCGATTGCGGCGAGGTGGAAGTAGAGCGACCCGATGTCAATCCCGAGAAACGAATCCATGCAAGGGAACCCGAATTCGACGCCCGCCGGCTTTGAGCCTGTCCCGCCGGCGCGGAAACAGGCAAATTTAGCCGAGCGGAACGGGCATGTCAAGGGCGTCTCTCGATTGCCGGCGATGAAGAGTCGGGCGCGGAGCCGGTCGGGCCGGCAACCGGCAAGGGAGTCGC
>DYIT01000124.1:4193-12510 GCA_020723505.1 Candidatus Kuenenia stuttgartensis | reverse complement strand
GCCCGCCGATTTTTGCGAGTTGTCGACGCTTCGCGTCACGAAATTTCATGAATAAGCCGGGTTAAGTCCCGGGCCTTCGGAACCTCCAGGCCAGGACTCCGAAATTCCAACTCCCTGAAATCAGGAATTCCTTATCGGGTGGGCTGAAAGCGCTTCTATAATGATTCCAGAGGACGATTTGGCGCATGCCAAGGCCACGGGGAAGCGGGCTTTGGCTGCTCTTTTCCGGTTCTGAAAATGAAGCATCTCCAGGCAATCGCGGTCAGCGTCGTACGGGGGACCTCGCACACGGCGCTCGTTGTTCCTGCTTTTCTCGCGCTTTCCCTCGCTCTTTCCTGCGCCGCATCCGGGCAGGAGGCGAAGGAAGCGCCGGCATCGGCCGAGAATGCCGCGATTGACGACGCGCTGCGTTCCCTGGGCATGACCAGGGCCGACCTGGAGGTCAACCGCGACAGGGCCGCATCGGAGTGGAAATCCGCCGTTGTCCTCAATCTGCTCGGCAATCCTCTGGGTGCCCAGGGCTACTGCAGGAAGCTGAGCGCTAGCGTCGCCGGAGCCTCGTCGGATGGGGAGCTAATCCGCAAATCCGTGGAGGTTCTCGGAACGGGCCCGCTGGGCACGGTCCTGGCCGAGGCGCCGGAAGGCAGGGAGCTCGAAACCGCGGACTATTGGAAAAGGCTGATTGAGTCGCTGGGCCCGGGGGCGACCGCCGACTTATCCGGGAAGACGGCGGCGATTCTGGAGATGCCCCTGTCCGCCAGAAAGGCGCTGGGCCTTGTTCTCTTCCATCTCAACCTCGCACGGATGGATGCGGCAAGGGCCTTCGAATCCATGTCCGCTGAGGAGAGGGAGTGCCTCAGGACCTGCGCCCCTGCGCTCATGATTCCGGCGGACGGGAGGGTTGCGGAATTCAAAGTCCCTGCATACCCGGGCATGCCTCCTTCGCCCGACGCGCATGCAATCGCCCGAGCTCTGGCCCTTGCGAAGAAAGCCAGGCCGGGGATGCTGGCCTCTACGGCCTGGATGATTTCCGAAATGCTCAGGAAGGCGTCGGCTCTGTTCAAGTCAGCCGGCTTGCCCCGTGATTTCGAATTCAGACTCGAGACCGGCATCGGGTTGCTTGTCGTTTCCGGGGCCGGCCCGGACGTCCACATGAGCGGCGATTTCATCATCGACCTCGGCGGCGACGACTTCTACGCGGGCGAGAGGTTCGCAGGCTGCGCCGGAGACCCGGGAAGACCTGTCTCGTTCGTGCTCGACCTCGGGGGAAGCGACACCTACAGGTGTTCCGGCGATTTCGCGCTGGGCGGGGCTCTCATGGGCGCGGCCGTGCTCAGGGACGAGGGCGGCGACGACTTCTATCAGGGCCGCGACGGATCGCAGGGCGCCGGTCTGTTCGGGACCGGGATTCTGTACGACGGCGGCGGATGCGACGTTCACGGCGGCGGGGATTTCTGCCAGGGCGCGGGCTGCTTCGGCATCGGGATCCTCTTCGCCGACCAGCCCGAAGGCGCGAGGTCTGACGCGGATGGAGCCGACAGGTATTCCGGCGCCGGATTCTGCCAGGGATTCAGCAGGACCGGGGGATTCGGACTGCTTTTCGACCGGCACGGCGCGGACGTCTACGTCTCCGGGGACAGGGACATGTACAGGCCCCTGTATGCGGACAGGTACCATTCGCTTTCCCAGGGCTTCTCGGTCGGCGTGAGGGAATACGGCGCAGCGGGATCAATCGCGATGCTCGTGGATGCAGCCGGCTGCGACAGGTATCTGGGTGGCGTGCATTGCCAGGGCGCGGGCTGCTGGTTCGGCGCCGGGTTCCTGGCAGACATGGGCGGAAGCGACTTCTATTCGGCTGCTTTCGACGCCCAGGGCGCGGCCGTGCACAGCGCCTGCGGGGTACTGCTCGACGATGCCGGGGACGACTTCTACACGCTGGCGGACGGTCTGGGCCAGGGGTGCTCGCACGATTACTCGGTGGGCATCCTGGTCGACCGCGCCGGGAACGACAAGTACGCCACGCGCTCGGCGGCGCAGGGGGTGGGGCTGACGAACGGGTTCGGGATGCTGCTGGACGCGGCGGGCGACGACTCGTACTCCGGCCATTCCGGGCACATCCAGGGGGCTGGGAGAGCGCATTCGGGCGTATACAGCATCGGCCTTCTCGCGGACCTTGGCGGCCGCGACGCGTACGGCGGAGTCCTGCGCAGCGGGGTCATCCTGACCTCGACGGGCGTCGGCGCGGGAATCGACTCCGGGGCCGAAGGCGCGGACGCCGAGGGGAAGTGCGACGTAATCACTGTGCCCGAGCCGGTCCTGCCCGAAGGCTACGACTACGGGCCCGCCAAGTTCGACGAGCTCTTCAGGAAAGCGTCCGCATGGAACGTGGGCGAAGCACGCGTCGACGTCGCCAAAGCCAGGGCCGAGATAGCAGCATGGGGCGGGAAGGCGGTGGAATTCCTGAAGATCCGCATGAAGGAATGGGACGGGCTCGTCATCTGGGCGCTCGACTCGGTATTCGAGGCTCTGGCGGCTAAGCACCGCGAGCCGGTCGAGCGGGCGATTCTGGAAGCCCTCAACGGCGGCGAGGCCGTGCCGCTCGCTCATGCCCTGAGGCTTTCGGCGAAGCTTAGGATTGCGGGAGCTGCGCCGAGGTTGATGCAGCTCATGAAAGCCGACAGCAGGTACTGGATTCACGTATTTCCCGCCGCAGGGGCGCTGAGGATTCGGGATGCCGTGCCGATTCTCATTGAAGCCGTCAAGGGCGAGGACGACGCCGCGGCCATCGAGGCCCTGAAGGCGCTCGGCAAAATCGCCGATCCGTCGTCGCTGCCTCAGGTGCTGGCCTGCTTCGATTCCAGGCTCTACCCGCGCAGGTTCGCGGCGGGGAGGGCGGCTGCATGCTTCGGGAACGCTGCGTCGGATGCCTTGTGGGCCAGGGCCACGGACCGCAACTCGCGGGAACCTGCAAGAATCTGCGCCATTTACGCGCTGCAGAGGCTGCCGCAGGCGATGAAGGACGCGGAATTCGCGAAAAGGCTGGCTGCAGCCCTGTCGGACGAGTCGTGGGCGATTCGAGGCCATGCGGCGGCCGCGTTCGCGTCTGTCCCGGATGCCCTGGACCCGTCGGGAATCCTGAAGAAGGCAGCGGAAACGGAGAAGCACCCCTTCGTCATCGGGAAAATCGACGAATCCCTCTCTCTGCTCGCCAGGCCCCCCTCGGAGCGGAAGCCCAAACCCGTCAAGTCGGGGGTTGTGGACTACCCGGGATACGCAGGCGAGGAGGAGGATTGACAGGGTGAACCCAGGCGGTGACTGCGATACGCGGACCGTACGTCAGTACGTTTGCGCGTTCGTGCGTTAGCGCGTTTGTTGTTGTCAAAGGTCCAAAGTCAAAGTCGAAGTACACGAGACAACGGCGGGGCGGGCTTCGCTCCGTCTCTTCCCGGATACCTGACGAAGGCGGAGCGGCCATGGGCCGTAGGGGCGACGCATGCGTCGCCCGCAGACCGTGATCCGGCGTTTCGCTGTAGCCACGGTACTCAGTTGCCGTGATCCAGGCGCTCCAGCAGTCAAATTCTCGTCTATTTCAGGCTATCTGGGCTCACCGCCGCCGTGCGAGTCCTCGCGATTTTTCGTCCACATCCCAAGCGCAAGCCCGGCGAAGAGCACGGCCGCGCCTGCGGCCTGCACGGCGGTCAAGTCCGATTCCCTGAACTCCTCGAACCTGAATCTCAGGGCGTACTTGAGGAGCATCGCAATCACGGGTTCCGCGAGAATCGCGATGTTGAGGTAGACGATTTTCACGTACTTGACGAGGTGATTGAAAAGCGAATGCCCGACGATCGTGGGCATGAGCAGCAGCATCAGCAGGGAGATCCACCCCTGGCCTCCTCCGGCCATCACCAGGAGATCCTGGCCGGAGACGGCCGCGTAGACCGCGGCCGTGGCCGCCGCCGTCGAATAGAGCGTGACCACGTAGACCGGGACGCTCAGCTTCTGCCTTATCCTTCTCCCGAACGCGTAGGTTAGCACGATTGAAATCCCGGCCCCCAGGACGACCAAATCGCCCGTAAGGTGCTCGATGCTGAACTTGTAGTCGTTCCAGACGAGGACCGCGAGCCCTATCGTCGAAACGCCCATGGACAGCCATACCCCCGCCGGAGACCGCTCGGAGAGCAGAATCCGGCCGAGCACCGCGGCGAAGACGGGCTGCGCAGCGAGAAGAATCACGGTGCTCTCGTAGCTCGTCAGCACGAATCCGGTATTGAAGAAGACGAAGTGAAGGCCGAAGGTGATTCCACCGAAGAAGAGCGCGGCCTTTTCGGACCTCGTAAGGAGGCGGATTTCGCGCGCTACCTGCGGCAGGGCGAACGGGGCGAAGACCACGGCGTTGGTGAGCAGTCGCCATACCGCAATCGCCGCGGGTTCCATCCCGCTCAGCACTATGAAGACCGCTGCCGTGCTGACCGAGAACGTCGCGATCGCGAGCAACGCTGTGTTCGAAGATATCGCCATGAACCTCCGGAGAACAAGGGACCGGGATGTCCCGCATGGATCCGCCCGGCGCATGCAGGATGCAGCATTATATTAAACAATCGATGATTGGTGCTAAAACAGGAGTCCATGTTCCGGGGTCGATGGACTCAGGAATGACGGTCCTGGATGTGGGAACCCGGTCAGAATGAACCCACCTTTCCTACCGGCAACGAACCTGCTCGATTCATATTATACGAATATGCCGAAGGCGCCGAAGAAATGAATTAACCGAAGAGAATCAGGCCAATTGGGTACGTGTGTCTTCCTGGCCTGTCAATTCCTCGTGCTTCAGTTCTATCTCCCTCTCCTTCGGTGTTTTCGGCGTCTTCGGTGGTTCCCCTCTTCGCGCTGAATCACTCAATCGTGTATATGCGGGCCGCGTACATTGCGGTCTTCCCAGTCCATAGTTTCCCGGACTCGGGCTTTTTCCCGGTCTCGGAGGCGCTTCCTGGACCGCTGTCGGGCTCCACAGATCCGCCTTTGGAATCGATACCGCCCGTGATGCTCGCCACGCCGCCGCTCCTGGCGGCCGAACCATCGAATACCGCGCGGATGCTCAGCTTCCTGCCTTTGAGGGTCTCCCACGGAGCAGGGTGGTTCCATACAGGCGAGGAGAAATCGACATGAATGACCATGGGTTCGCCCGGAGCCAGGGTTTCCGTCACGCGCACGTTCCTTCGCACGTTCTCGGGCTTCCTGAGAAGCGTCCAGGCGTTTCCCGACTCGTCGGCTATCTCGAAACAGAGCTGGCTTCTTCCCTCGACGCAGGCCTGCGAATACACTGCCATATGCTCGGACGAGGCATTGGTCACCACGACGTGGAACTCGCCCGCACAAGGAATGACCCGCTTCCCTCCAATCTCCGGCACCGCGATTTCCACTGCCAGAGCAGGGCGCTCTCCCTCCGCCAGAAGACGGGCACGCGAAGGGATTAGGCATGCAAGCAGCGCGGCCAGGGCCGCAGCCGAGGCGACAGAAAACACGAAAGAACTCTTCATCTAGACCTCCGGAAATAATAGATACTTTGAATGAACAATGCGCCTTTAGACGCGCCGGGGGCCATTAAGTTCCCGGCAAATGAATTCGAGGCGCGAGAGGAAGGCCGAATCGTTCAAAGGCTTGTCCCGCTTCGACGGATCCAGCATAATCGAGTCTCTCAGCTCTTCTTTTGGACTGAATCGTGGCCAATCCCGGCAAGGGAAACGTACAGGGCGGCGAGGACAAAGCCGCGGATCCCGGCGCGCTTCCTGGCGCAAGCGAAAGCGGCACGCTGTTCGTCTACTCGCCGAAGCCTTCCGAACCCGGGGCGAAACCCGCCTTGAACCCCGAGGAGATTGGCAACAAGGCCACTCTGCCTCCTGAAACAGGGAAGTCGGTCACGGCTAAGCTCAAGACAGAGCAGGGAGTGAGAGGGGACGTCTCGATTTCCGGAGCCGACGAATCCCTGAAACTCCTTTCCGGCCGGGCATCCGAGGACCGCTACCACCACGTGGGGGAAATCGCCCGGGGCGGCATGGGAGCCATCGTCAAGCTCCTGGACAACGACCTCAGGCGCGCGGTGGCCATGAAAATCATCCTCGGGTCACAGGACCGGGACATGGTCTCGAGGTTCGTGGAGGAAGCTCAGGTCACTGGGCAGCTCGAGCACCCGAACATCGTGCCGGTCCACGAGCTGGGCGTGAGCGGGGACGGAAGGGTCTACTTCACGATGAAGCTCGTGCGGGGCGAGTCGCTGGAATCGATTCTGAAGCGCCTCAAGTCCGGAGATCCGTCCTATACAAAGAAGTACGGCCTGGGGGACCTTCTCGAAATCCTCCTGAAGACGCTCGATGCCGTGGCGTTCGCCCACTCGAAGGGCGTGATTCACAGGGACCTCAAACCCGAGAACATCATGGTCGGCGCGTTCGGCGAGGTGCTGGTCATGGACTGGGGGCTTTCGAAGATCATCGGCAGGGCCGAGACGCCGGTCGCGGATGGGGTGGCGACGGCGCGGAGCCAGAAGGACGACGGCCGGACGGTCCTTGGGAACGTCATAGGAACGCCGTCCTACATGCCGCCCGAGCAGGCCGACGGGCTGATTGACGAAATAGACGAGCGGTCGGATGTTTTCGCGCTCGGCGGAATCCTGTACGGCATGCTCTGCCTCGAACCGCCCTACACGGGCGAATCGAGAATCAACATAGTGGCCAAGGCGCTCAAAGCGGATATTACTCCGCCGGGGCAGAGGCATCCGGGCCGCAGAATCCCCGCCGAGCTCGAGTCGGTGAGCCTGAAGGCCCTGGCCAGGAACAAGGCGGACCGTTACCAGTCGGCAGAGGCCATGGCGTCCGACGTCCGGGCATACATCGAGCACAGGCTGCTTTCCGCGCACGCGTACGGTCCGGTACAGCGTTTCGTGAAGCTCGTGCAGCGCCATCCCGCCGGGAGCCTTGCGGCCGCGGTGGCCTCGCTCCTTCTGCTGGCCGGGGCGGGTCTCAGCATCTTCTTCGCCTCGAGGCTCGAGACCCTCGACGCGGAAGCCCGGATGGAGGAGGCCCAGCGCCGCGAAGCCGAGGCCGAGGCCGAAGCCGAATCGCTGCGGGCCGAGAAGGCGGAAAAGGAGAAGGCTGCCGCCGTGAAGAGGGCGGACGCCGCCGAGGACACGCTGAGGAACGCGAGGCTGGTTTCGGCCGTGCTCCGCAATTCGGCCATGGAAATCCGCACAGTGGGCATAAGGCTCAAGGAGTCGTTCTACAGCGGGGCCACGCCGGAGAAGAAGCGCGAGGCGGGGGACAGGCTCTGGCCGCGAGTGGAGGAGTTCGGGAAGAGCGTGCCTTCGGACTCCGTGTCGCAGGCCACGTGGCTTTCAGTCAAAGGCTGGCTGCGCAGGCACGCGGGGTACCCGGAGGAGGCGCGGAAACTGTTCGACGAATCGCGCGCCACGGATTCGCGCGTCGTTTACGGCCAGCTGTTCGACGGCATGGTCTCCTTCGCGGACTATCTCATGTTCACGCAATTCCCGTCGTTCGGGACCGGCAAGGACGGATTCGTCTTCCACGGCCTGCCCGGCGAGAGCGCGAGGCAGAAGGAGCTCAGGGAGAGGTTCGAGAAATCCGTCGCGGCCGCAAGGGAGGCGGGGTTGTGGGGCGAATCGTCGCCGGCCGACTTCACCGAGGCCATCGACGGCATGCTCGGAATCAAGTCGCGCGACCTCGCGCTTGCGCAGCGCGGTCTCGACAAGGCGGCGGTCATTCCCGAGATGATCTGGATAAGGGAGGAGATACTCTACGAACGGTCGAACGTGAGGCTCCTAAGGTACGATTTCAGCGGCGCGCTGTCGGACATAGACAGGGTGCTCGAGGTGAACTCGAAATCATCATGGTTCGTGTATTTCAAGGCATGGGTCCTCCTGTGCACGGGCCTTTACGAGGACAGTCTCGGCAAGGACCCGACCGCCAGCCTGCGCGGGACGATTGCGGCCTATACTACGGCGATTGAGATCAATCCCGCGGACCTCGGAGCCTACCACTCGCGCGGAATGGCGTGGAGCAGCCTTGCCGGGAAGGAAGAGGAGAAGGGCGTCGATCCGAGGCCGTTCTACGGAAACGCCGTCTCCGATTTCACGGAGGCGCTCAAGTACACGACGCCGACTGCATACGACCACAACCGCGCGGTGGTGTTCCATGGCCGGGGGCTGGCATACATCGGCATCGCAAAGCAGGACGAGAAGGAGGGAAAGGACGCAGAGGATCTGTTCGTCAATGCCATGTCCGACCTCGCCGACATGATTCACAGCAAG
>DYIT01000124.1:0-4183 GCA_020723505.1 Candidatus Kuenenia stuttgartensis | reverse complement strand
AGGTCTGGTACACCGACGCCAAGCCGAGGTTCACGGCGGGCTTCGCCGAATATTGCAAGTATGCCATCCGCAAGGGCGCCTCGCCGGAGGATTTCCTCGCATCCGTAGCCGGCCGCTACCGGACCCGCGCCGCGGATCCCGCAGCGGGATGGGAGGGATTCATCGATCTCGGCGTGGTCTTGGACATCATGGGGTCGTTCGATGAAGCCTCGGCGGCGTACGCCAAGGCAGCCGTAGGATACGCAAAGGACCTCGACAGGAAGGAGAAGAAATACCTCACCGGGCATTCCCTCAGCCTTATCCAGGGCTGGGCCGCCGAGACGAAGGAAGCCGCCAAGGCTCCAGCCTGGCGTCACGGCATGCACAGGGCAAGGCTGTTCATCGCGCTTAATGAGCTGAAGACCGCCCTCGATTTGTTCGAGAAATCGGCCGGGGAGGCGAGGGCTGCGGGCTTCCCGGACGACGATGCCGGCAGGGCCTTCATTGCAGGCGTCTTCTACGACATGGCCTGCGCGTATTCCCTCCGGTCGGCCGGCAAGGGCGTGTTCAACGGCAAGGCGGACCTGCCGGCGGAAGGCGAGGCCCGGGGGGCCATAGCCAGCCTCAAGGCGGCGATTGACAACGGCTGGTCGGATTTCAATCACATCGCCAAGGACGCGGACTTGGATCCCGTGCGGAACCTGCAGGGATTCAAGGAGCTTGTCGCGGGCAAGGGGGGGAAGTAGAACCAGAGAGGCCGGGATACCGGGGCAGAATCCTGGATGGTGCGGCGTCCATCATGAGCCTGCGAGAAGTTCACATAGTACCTACGTCCCCTATTCACGTCCCTTATTCATTCAATCAGTCCTGTGGGAGGCGGATGTCCGGGTTCTCATCGGGGCCGCTGGTCCCGGACTCCGCCGAAAATCATCCCCACAGGATCAATTCGACCTGCGAAGTCCATCGCCTCTGTTTGGAATTAAAAATGAACACGGAAAGGCACGAGCGAAGTGCGTGCAATGACCCGGAGGAGCCGGAACCGAACTTGGATGTAATACATGCTCGTCTGGGTTATAAGGCATGAGAATTGCTTATACGCCTCGCATGAGCGCAAATCCGGCCTGAAAACGTTACCCGAGGGTAAGGCTATTACCTAGGGGAAACACCGGACCGCGCCTGAAGGAGCCCGCCCATGAGACCCGCCTGCCAAATCATCGCAGCCGTAACCTGCTTCCTTTCCCTGTACGCCGCAGCGTCAGCCCAGATGCAACCCCAAATGTGCCCCTTGCCAGGCGGCGGCACGCCGCCTACAACGCCCCCCTATGCGCCCGGCGGATTCACGGTGCCCGCCGCATCCACGACCGGGATTATCGGTCTGACGTTCTTCCCATACCCGAGCGGCTACCCCGCCAGCATAGAAGTGCAGCGCGACACGGTCCCTGTCTTCGCCAACCCGGTCTCGTCTGGCGGCTCGATATTCGGATCGGCGACCGTCACGCTCTCCGCCGACGGTACCTACTACTTCCGAATCAGGGCAAGGAACCCTGCAGGCGACAGCGCATGGGTAGTCGGCGGAAATCCGTGCGTGGTAACGCTTCTGCCTCGTCCCGATTACATCATCGTGCCTGCCACGTCCTCGACTGGAAGCTATATCGTCCATTGGGCCGCCGTCGCAGGCGCCACCGGGTACGACCTCGAGGAATCCCAGGGAGCAGGTTTCTCATACGCGACCACCCAGTATTCCTATGGATCGACCGTCCAGGCGGTCCAGGTGACGGGCAGGACGAACGGAGTCTGGTACTACCGGGTCCGGGCGGTCTTCACGAGCGGGGCTAGCCCGTGGAGATCCGCAGCGAACGGGTGCCAGGTCCAGGTCAGTCCGTTCCCTTCGTATCCGAGCGTGCCCTACGTCGCCGTTCCGGCCATCTCAACGACGGGCATATATTCGATTAACTGGGGAGCGGTCGCAGGGGCGCTGCAGTACGACGTGCAGGAAGACGTTAATCCAGGTTTCTCGAATCCCGTGACGACGAGCGTAGCCGGCACCAGCCTCGCCGTAACGAAGACCTCCTACGGCCTCTATTACTATCGCGTCAGGGCGGTGTTCTCCGGGGCGCAGGGCGGCTTTACGAACGGTTCGAACGGGTGCACGGTCTCGCTCCGCGGCACAATCGCAATCGCGTATGGTCCGGCCAATCCGTGCATGGCGACGGTGCTCAAGGGTTCGAAATCGGTTCCCGTGCTTCAGGCGTCCCTGTCAGCCGGAACGGTCGAGGACGTCATCGTGGAATCATTGAGGCTCGGTTCAGCGGGAACGCTCGACTGCCCGGCCTGCATTGAAGCCGTGTACATCTATCACGACGTCGCTTCCGACGGCGTCCCGGGCCCGGACGACCTGTTGATTGGAGGCCCGGCCGTCTACGACCCGAGCGACGGATGCGCCTCGTTCACCGGCCTGAACCGGACGATAGCTGCGTGCGGGACTGAAACATGGCTGGTCGTATGCGATTTTTCGGAAAGCGCCCCATTCGGCAGCGTGTTCAACGTCGGGATTGACTCGTCTGCCGATATCGAGGTCTCGGCCCGGAGCGGCAAGAGTCCGATTGTCTCCGGCGCGCTCCCGATGTGGAGCAGCCGATTCACCATTTCAGAACTTGGATCTCTGCATGCTTCGAGCGTTCCCGTGGCGGCCGTGGACCTCTGCGTGCAGCAGGGCGAAACTTCCGCCGTGCTATTCTGCCTCAGGCTTTCCGCTGGACCCGCGGAGCCTGTGAACGTGACGGGCGTCTCATTCCGTATCGAGGGAACCGCCTCGCCGTTCGCTGACCCGGCCGGCCTGAGGCTTTACCTCGACTGGAACGGCAACCGGGCCCTCGATTCGGCCGACCGGCTGCTCCATGCGCCCTTGCTCGTCCCGGCGGGCGGGACGAATGCAGCCTTCTCCAACATCTCGGCCGTCGTTCCGGCTTCCGGCAGCATCTACCTCCTTCTGGCGGCGGATCTGCCTCAGGGGTTGCTAGCCGGGGAGACGCTGAAGATTGCGGTCGAGGACGCTGCTGACTTGACGGCTGAAGGCATGGTGCAGGGCATGCCAATCGCATGCACGGGCATGAGGATTGAAGGGGCGGAGTTCACGGTCGCGGAGGCCGATGAAGCGGTCGCGGTTTCACCCCCGGCTACCCAGGCTCGGGCGTCCGCCGGAGGCTGCACGGCAGCCGCGGCCGGAGCGGTTTCCGCCGAATCGGCGCTCGGATTCCTCGCGCCGTTCCTGGCGCTGGGGTTCGCGTTGTTCGGAGCAGCCCGCAAACGCACGCGAAGCTGAAAGCCGCGCTTCGCGTGCAGTTCAGCTGATGCCAATCATAAGGTTCAGCGTGCAGGACCCGCCGCCTGCGGTTCCCGCCCTGACGCAGATTCCGGCCCGGCCGTAAATGAGAAGCATCACTTCGCCGTAGACGCCGGTTTCGTACCGGGTGGCCCTGATTTTCCAGGATTCAGGAGACGATCCGCGCTCGTTGAAAAAGGCGTTCACTCCGGTTTCCCGGTACTCTGCTCCCACTTTCAGGACCAGAAAGTCGCTGATGTGAAGCCCGGTGAACAACCCCGCATCCCATTGCGTGCATCTCCACGAGCCGTACAGCCTCCTGCAGAGGAATTCCCCATTCTCGACGGGCAATCGCTTGTAGTTGAATCCACCCTCAATCCCGAAAATGAAAACCGAGGCGCCTCCGATTCTGATGCCCGACTTCAGATCCGACCCGAGCAAGGGCATTCCGGGGCCGTAGAAAAAGTTCAATATGCTCGCGGCCAGGAGAGGGTTGCAATGCGCAATCTCGGCCCTTCCGCCGAAGGCGACTCCCCATTCCGTCAGTGATGAAAACGCCCCGGCAGGGTCCCCATCCGCCTTGAAATATGAGCCGGGGCCGATTTTCTGCACCACCCTCTGCCTGGAATGGCCGAACGAAAAACCGATGCGCATGTGCATGCTGCACTTGTGCACAAGCACCGCGGGTTCCCAGTCTCCGAAGGTCTCTGATTCCACCGACCAGAGCTGGTGGCGATTCGAATCACTGCTGCCTGCGCCGGGAATCCGCGCGCCGGCATGGTCCATCCCGTGCACGGACACGAGAGTCAGGCCGGACCGCATCCACGACCCCGATGCCATTGAAATATACCATTTCGGTCTCAAGAGCCTGATGGGGAGGTT
>DYIT01000123.1 GCA_020723505.1 Candidatus Kuenenia stuttgartensis | reverse complement strand
TGCCGCTTCGAGGGGAAATAAGGGACGAACGTGCTGCCCGTGCCGGCGGTCGAATCGAAGGAAATCCGCCCTCCGTGCCGCCTCATTATGTCGTAGCTGATGCTCAAGCCCAGTCCTACGCCGTCCTTCTTCGTGGAGAAGAAAGGCTCGAAAATGAAGTCCTTGTTTTCCTCGGAAATGCCCCTGCCGGTATCGGATATCCTCACCTGTATCTCGCCGCCGTTCTCGAGGGTCTCGACCACGATTCGGCCCTTGCCTTCTATTGACTGGAAAGCGTTCGAGAGGATGTTCATGAAGACCTGGTTGATTTCCGTAGCGTTGCAGACGTATGGCTTGAGCCCGCAGTACTTCCTCTCGACCTCTATGCGGTCGCCGAAGTCGTAGACCAGGAACCTCACCGTCCCGTCGATGGCCTCCTCCATGTTCACCTCGTCGACCTTCGGTTCGCCGACCCTCGAGAAGGACCTGAGGTTCCTCACGATGTCCTTCACCCTCTCCATGCCTCCATGGGCGTCGGAAGCGGCTTCCTTGAGGTCGGCTGCCGTGTCGCGCAGGTCCAGGAACCACTCCGGATGCCCCTTCCCGTCGAAGCACAGGTTCTTCGAAAGCACATCCATGAACGCGTCGAGATTGCTTCTTATGAACGAGATATTGCCGGCGATGTAGTTGACGGGATTCGTGATTTCATGCGCAACGCCCGCCATGAGCGTTCCGAGCGATGCCATCTTCTCCTGCTGAATCATCTGGGACTGGGCCTCCTTGAGCTTCCGGTAGGCTTCGGATATCTCCTCCATCTTGGATGCTAGCTCGCTCCTCAGAAGGACGAGCTCCGTTATGTCCCTTGCCACTCCCTCCACGCCGGTGACGCTGCCGTCCTTGTCCCTCATGAGCCGCGAGCTGGCGAGCATGTCGAAGATTGTGCCGTCCGGCGTCCTGAGCTTTGTTTCGAAGTTGCGGACGAAGCCTTTCTTCTTTAGCTCGGATATGAGCCACTGCCTTTCCTCGGGATTAACGTAGAAATCCACGATGTTGCGGCCTATCGGCTGGTCGACCCCGTGCTCACCGAGGCGGTCGGCGCCCGTCTTGTTCATGAAGATGAATCTTCCCAGCACGTCCGTCTGGTAGTAGATTTCCGGAAGGTTGTCCACGACCTCGCGGAGCCTCTGCTCGGAATACCTGAGGTCCTCCTCGATTTTCATCCTTTCTGTGAGGTCCATGTGCCAGCTGATGCAGTATTCGACGCCGCCGAACGACTCCTTGTGGCAATGGAACCCGATTTTCAGCGGCCTGCCCCCTGCGCTGGCAGCCTCGTAGATGATTGCAGGGAGCCCGGCGGCGCCTTCAGGGAACGACCCGTACTTCGCGCAAAGCAGATTGTATGCCTCGGGACCGAGGATCTCCCTGAAACCAATCTCCTGCGAGTCTTTCCCGCCTAGGCCGAAAATCTCCCTGAACTTCGAATTCAGGTAGAAGATGGTTCCGGCGCGCTGCATCGCGATGCCCGAAGGCGAATGGTCGGACATAGAGCTCAGGAAGTCCCTGGTTTCGGCGAGCATCGAACGGGCCGTGGAATGCGAATGAGCCATGCCGAGGAGCGAAGCGATTAATCCCGCTGTCCTGGCAGGCTCCGGGCCGGGTTCCTCGCCGCCCTGGAACGCGAGGATCATCGCGCCCCTGGGCACGCCCTGCCCGGATGCCGGGAAGCACCGCAGGAGGAACCCCTCCGCCCGAAGGGATGACGGTTTGCCGTTCAGGAGGCATTCGAGGATTTCAGCCGGGCATCCCGCCGACTCCGGGCCCGGAACGGCCAGTCTGGAGCCGAAGCCCTCGGGATGGAATACGATGCCGCAGGACTTGAGGCCGCCGTCCGGGCTGAGGATGACCAATCCGCCGGCAGCGCCGGTTATCCTGGCGGCTTTTTCGAGGGCGGAGAGCGCTATGGCGCCCGGCTGCCCGCTTCTCGTGGCGGATTCCAGGAACTCTTCCAGCAGCAGGCGCGAATCGGCACCCTGTTTCTCCGCCCCCGAAGGCTTGCCAGGGGAGATCAAAGCAAGTCCTCCAAAACCGGCCTGACTGCTTTTCCCTGAGACAAGCGCGAATGACGCGTTTAAAATACCAAATCCTTCACCGGCGGACAAGCCGGCCGGTATGCTCGCCTTCCGCGGTTCCATATGGCGGGTTTGATGGACCGAGGCACCGGACGCGAATTGAATTGACTCCTCAGACCGAGAGAACGGCTGAACCCGGAAGTCCCGGACACGGCGGACCGGGAGCGGTATTCCATGCGCATGCTGCGGTCATGGTGGTTGCCATGTCCTCGGCCGCGCTCATAAACCTCCTCTATATCCGTTTCCTGGGGCAGAAGCTCTCGGACGACGACCTCGGCGTGTTCTTCACCGCCCAGTCCGTGCTTCTCATATTCGGAGCCGCAGGCGGGGCCCTCCAGGTCTCGATTGCCGGCGGAGCCGCCCACCTCGGCGCGGCTGGAGGCGTCCATGCGCTCGCCGGGTTCGCAGGCTCGTGGTTCAGGAGGATATCCGTGGCATCGCTGCTGGTGTTCGCCGCTTTCGCGGTTTTCAGCGTGCCGGCGTCCCGATTCCTGCACCTCGGCTCCCCCATCACGTTCGCGGCGATGGGCCTTGCCGCCGCGCTGTACGCGTTCATTCCCGTGCTGAACGGCATGTTCCAGGGCATGCAGTCGTTCTGGATGTGCGCGGCGCTGCACGTTGCGGACGTCGGATTGAGGCTCTGCTGGGCGCTGCTCTTCCACAGGCTCGGCATCCTCGACGCGACGGGCGCGATTGCCACACTGCCCTGCACGTTCGTCGTCCTGTCCGTGCTGTTCGGCCCTCTCCTCGCGCGAAGCCTGGGAGGGGGGCGCGCGCCTGCGCAGGCCGGGCCTGCCGCGGTCCGGAGAGGGGATCTCCCGGCGGTGACCGCGTCGCTGATATCATTGAGCTGTTTTTCCTATTTCGACATGCTCGTGGTCCAGAAGTTCTTCGGAGGCGGGCCGCTGCTGCAGGAACTCATTAGAGGCACGGGGGTCTACGGAGCGGCGGCGTACATCGGGCGGTCCTTCATGTTCATCGCGGCGCCGCTGGTCATGGTGATGTTTCCCAAGGCGCGCGATTGCGAATCGCGCGGGGCGCCGTCATGGCATTTGCTGCGTCGATCGCTGGCGTCTGTCGCGGTCGTGTGCCTTCCGCTCGCGGCTTTCTGCTGGTTCTTCGCGGAGGAGGTGTCGGCGGTGCTCTTCCCGTCGGTCGGGGCCGCGGAACTCGTGAGGATGTACGTAATTGCGATTCTTCCGTACGTCTTCCTGACGGTCTTCGTGCATTACTGCCTCGCCGTGGGGGAACGCTGGATTTCGAGGGTGCTCCCGCTTGCCGCTGGCGCGCAGCTTGCAGTCTACGCGGTCTTCCATTCCTCCTACCCGGAGGTGATCCTGGTCCTCGGCGTGACGGGGTTTATGCTTCTTCTGCCGGTCGCTGCCGTCTCAATCGCAGGCGCGCTCAGGCGCGAAGGCTGGAAAAAACCGGCGTAGGAACAAGGGGTTTCATCAATGCCGGAAATCGGAATCCGGAACGATGCTTGAAATCGCGACGCTGTCTGATGACCACCTTGAGGAGGCGGCGGCGCTTGCGGGCCGCCGCTTCGGGCTCCAGCGCCGCCTCATAAAGGCATTCGCGCGGCGCCGGAATGCGCTGCAAGTTCGCGGGTTGCAATGGACCGGCCCTTGGCAATCCGACATTCCGACCGGGGCTGTCTACACCCTGAGCGTGAACCCCAGGGACGGTCCGAACTGAGAGTACGTCAGCTCCTTGTCTTCGTCGCTGCGGCGCAGCCGGTAGGTCGAATACGTGCCCCGCAGGCCGCCCCATAGGAAGAGGTGCGGGGCTATGTTGAGGTCCAGCCCGGCGAAAGCCTCGAAATAAGTCGTGGAGACGCGAAGGTCTCCGCTCGAGTAGTAGAGCCCGCAGAATCTGGCATCCGCGCGCAGCCTCAGCCCTTTGACCAGCTTCAACGCGTAGTTCGCCCCTACGATGGGATAGAACGCGTCTATCGAATCCTTGAGGCGCGCATCCCCTGGCAGGTCCATGTCGAGCGTGAAAAGAACATATTTCGCGCCGATTTCAAGGCCGATTTCGCCAGGCAATGGAAGCTTGGGCCGCCACTTGAGGAGTCCCGTGGCTTCGAAGAAGGAAACGTCCGTCCGGACTTCCCCGCCGTACGGAAGGACGGATCCGTCGTATTTCATGTACGAATCCACGTCCTGCTCGCCGCTCACCGATCCTATTCCGAGATCGAGGGCGGCGGCCAACCTCGGGAAAATCGATATCTCGCTGCGCAGGAGCCCGTAGACCGCCAGTTTCTTCACTCCGAGGTCGGTGTCCGGATGGATGGACGTGCCGTCTCCAGCCGGTCCATCGCGGAGGACGCGCCACTGGGAAAAAACGCTGCCCCAAATCTCGATGCCGGACGAGAAGAGGGGCGGTCTCTCCCGCTTGGGTTTCGGCCTTGCCCCTGCCTGGGCCCCATCTGCGGGTGGTTTCCCGGTCTTGCCAGGTCCGGGTTTCGCATCCGAGGGTTTTGCGGTCGCTGCAGCCCCGGGTTCCTGACGGCCCGGATGGGACATCCTGGAGGCGATTTTCGCAGCGAAACGGAAATCGGCCTCGGCTTTCTCCTTCTGACCCATGACCATGTAGGCTTCGCCCCTCTTCAGCAGGATTCTTCTGTGCACGGTATACAGTTCAGCGGATTTCGGGACCGAATTCAGGAACTGGGTATAGATTTGCGCGACTTTTGGGGCGTTATGCATCCTGTTGCGGGCGAGGAGCTTGTCGCAGAATTTGATTTGATGCTCGGACATCGAGGAGTATTTCTGGACCGGAGTCATGCAACCTGCAGCCAGGATGAGGACTGCGGCCGGAACGAGCAGAGAAACGCGGTACTTCATGCTCAGCACCTCAAGAAGTCCTCCCTGATGCGGGAAAGGACGAAGCAACAGGCGATTATAGCAATATTCAGGGACAGCGGCCACGCAATTCCAGCCTTAGTCACTTGAGAAAAGATTAGCGTAATAATTTAAAAGATTTGCGGTATGATGAGCCCATGGGACTTCTGCCTCGACTGCCGGGAATCGCCCTTTCGCTGCTGGACGGCCTTGCGGACCTGCTCTATCCCAGGATTTGCCTCTCTTGCGGATGCGACGCGGACTCCTCTGATCCGCTCGTATGCGCGAGATGCTGGTCCCTGGTGAAAAAGATGGGGGCCGGCATATGCCTGCGCTGCGGCGCGCCTTCCGCCGCTCCGGTCGAGCGCTGCGGGTCCTGCGCCGGAAGACGGCTGCATTTCTCGTTCGCAAGGGGGGCGGCGGCGTACGAAGGGCCGGTAAGAGAATTGATAGCCAGGCTGAAGTTCGATCGCGTATCCGCTGCAGCCGTGCCGCTAGGGAAGCTGGTGGCATCGGAAATCGAGTCGTGGGCGGTTCACGACCGGCCGGAAATCCTGGTGCCGGTGCCCTCGTCCCCTTCCGCATTCATGAGACGCGGATACAACCAGGCGGATCTCATAGCCGGGGAGGCGGGGAGAATCGCGGCGATTAAGTGCGCGCCCGCGCTCGCGAGAAGGCGCGGGGTCAGGTCGCAGGTCGGGCTCGGAAGGGAGGAAAGGCTCAGGAATCCGGAGAACACCATGTCCGTGCGCAGGCCTGATCTCGTGAGAGGGCTGAAGGTTTGCGTCGTGGACGACGTCATGACCACGGCGGCTACCGTTTCCGAATGCTCGAGGGCGCTCGTCGATGCCGGAGCCGCATGCGTTTGCGCGGTCGCCGCGGCGAGGCAGTGAGACGGACCGGGGTCGTAGGATGATGGTTCCCCGATGCAGGATTCAGTTGTTCCAACCTCCGGATACAGCATTCCCGCGTCGTACAACCGCCATTCCTTCATTGAGAGATCACCATTTCATCATCGGGAACTGCCTTTCCTGGGTCCCATTTTGATTGCGGCTCCGCCGGGCAATAATTACCATTCCCGCTTCGATGCGCATTCAGGACCCGGAGATGAAAGTGCTTCTCACGAACGACGACGGCATCGGAGCCGAGGGCCTCGTCATGATGGCACGCGGGCTCGTGTCGCGCGGCCATGAGGTCCTCGTTACCGCCCCTGCCTTCGAGTGCAGCGGGGAAAGCCACAGGATAACGCTAAAATCCGCGATATCTTTCAGGAAAAGGGGATTCCCGGTCGAGGTATCGGGATCCTACGAGGTTTCAGGCTCCCCGGCCGACTGCGTCAAGATAGGGATGCTTCATCTGTTTCCGGGGGGCGTGGAACTCGCCGTTTCGGGAGTGAACTCGGGCATCAACGTCGGGGTGGACGTCCTTTATTCCGGGACCGTGGCGGCGGCCAGGGAAGCCCTCATCAGGGGGATCGGCGCCATTGCCGTCTCGGCCCAGGGCCCGAACCAGGACTATGCGCTTGCGGTGGATACCGTATTGAATCTCGTGGATGCCCTCCGGAAGACCCCGCTGCCTTCCGGCGTCATGCTGAACGTGAACGTCCCGAGGGACGCGAGGGCGAAGGGCGGGAGGGTTGCGGTCACGTACCAGGACGGAAACATGTTCGAGGAGGAAGGATCGGTTCGCGAGGATCCCGCGCAAGGGGGGATGCTCCTGGAATTCAAGAGCAGGGTGAGCAGCCGGCGCTTCCCTGCAGGCAGCGACTGCCGCGCGGTGCTGGATGGCGAGATCTCGGCGACTCCGCTCGGTCTCGACCTGAACAGGACAGACGCCGCCGATTTCCTCCGCGGGCTTCTCCGTTCGTGAATTCCCGCGCACCGGCCTGAGTTTCCGCGCGGGGCAACGGGCAAATCACGCCTGCCTGATTCTGATGTCCTTCAGGACCTGCTCGATATCCTGCCTGAACCTGGCTGCGCATGATTTCTGGTCGGGGCTCGCGAGATGCTGCTGGGCCTTTTTCATCGCTTCCTCGGAAAGCTCGTAGAACCCGGACTCGAAGAAGCTTTTTCCGGCGGAGTAATAGCCTTCGATTGGACCGCAGTCGGGATACATCTTCCAGTAGAAGCCCTCGAGCGGTCCCCTGTAGGAGCCTTTCAGGAGCTTTGGGCCGAACATGTACACCGATCGCACCAGTATCCTGTCGTTCACCTGCTGGGGCAGAAGCTGTTCGATGCGCTGCATTGCATTCTGGAAGAGGTTGAGTATCTTCCTGACGCGCCTCGGGAAATATTCATGGACCTCCTCCAGAAGCGAATCCTCGGCCCCGTTCCCGCCGGCGGAGTCCGGGCTGAAGCTCTTGAGGGAGTAATGCTCCTCCTTGAGAATCGACATCTCGTGGAAGATGTTGCTGACGTACCGGTCGAACGGATCCGTGGAGTCCATGGACCTGAACATCCCGTGCGACATCTCCTTGAGGCTCTGGAGGTAGTTGTCCCGGAGTATTTCGAGGGCCTTGAAATCGAGGAGTTCGGACACTTCCGAGGCCTTCAGCTTCATGATTTCTCTCGGAACCCCGAGCTTCTTCGACCATGCAATCACTTTCTTCTCGTAGCCTTCGAACTGATCATGGAAAATCCTTTTCGCCGTGAAGAACGTCCTGAGCAGTTCCCAGAAAGTGAAATCCGGCACGTTTCTTCCCCGAATATAAGGACGGCCGCCGTCGCCGGCGCGGGGCTCCGTGGCCCGCCGGTGGACTGCGGACTCCGGTTTTAATATGTTGGCGGCATGCGCCGTGTCAATCTGAAAGTTCCGATGACCGCCGCGAGGGGCATGGCGGGCGCTCCGAACCGTACGCTTCACAGGGTCCCGGGCGCGTTCCTGGCCATGGCCGGATGCATGATTGCACTCCCCTCGATACTGTCCTGCTCGCCCGGGCCGGAACCGCCAGCTCCCGCGCCCGAGGCCCCTCCTGCAGCCAGGCAGGGACGGTTCAGCGGGTCCAGGGCCTACTCGAATCTCGAGAAGATTATGAGTTTCGGACCCAGGGCGCCGGAATCGGAGGGGGCGGAAATGGCCAGACGGTGGTTCATGCAGGAGTTCAGCAGGATGGGGGCGGCCGTCTCAATCCAGGAGTTCGAGACACGCGACCCCGACGAGGACAGGACGTACAGGATGTCGAACCTCGTCTTCAGTTTCAAGCCCGGGAAGGGGGCCCGAATCCTGCTCGGCACCCATTATGACACGAGGAGGCGCGCGGACTTCGATCCCGATCCGGCCAGGAGGGGCCTGCCGGTGCCCGGGGCCAACGACGGCGGATCGGGGGCGGCGGTCCTGCTGGAGATTGCGAGAATCGTATCATCGGATCCTCCCGGAATCGGAATCGACGTCGTGTTCTTCGACGGCGAGGATTTCGGGATGCCGGGAAACGATCGCTACTGCATGGGATCGCGCCACTTCGCCGGCAACCCGCCGGACTTCGTGCGGCCGGGGAATCCGGCCGTAATCCTGGACCTCGTCGGGGACCGGAACCTCGAGATATTCCGGGAAGAGAACTCCATGCGGTCCGCCCGCGAGACGGTCGACGGCGTGTGGAGGGCCGCCGCCCGGGTCGGGGCCGGGGCCTTCAGGGACGAAGTCAAGCATAGAATCAACGATGATCACGTTCCCCTGCAGGGGCTCGGCATGAAGGCGATCCTGGTGATTGACTTCGACTACCGGGAGTTTTTCCACACTGTTTCGGATACAATCGACAAGTGCTCGGCGGAAAGCCTCGCCCAGGTCGGGGAGGCGGTAGCGGAGTTCATTTACTCGTACGGCGGCGGGAGTTGAGATGAACGGAACGGGAAACGCGTCCCTGGAGGCCGGGAGCGGACCGGGCAAGCCTCCTGCAGGGCGCCTCGGCGCGAAAATCGGGCTGGTGGCCGTCCTGTCAGGGGCCGTGCTCATGGGCCTCGAGGTCTCGGGATCGAGGGTGCTTTCCCCCCATTTCGGCGGCTCGATTTACGTCTGGGGGGCCCTGCTCACCGTCTTCCTGGCCGGGCTTGCAGCCGGTTATTACGCCGGCGGCAGGATTGCGGACCGGCATCCCAGGCCCGATGCGCTCGGATTCATCGCGGGCGCCGCCGGGATTGCGGTTCTTTCCGTCCCTGTCATGGGCGAGCCGGTGTGCGCGGGGCTGGCCGGCGCCGGACCGCGATGGGGACCGCTGGCCGCAGCTGCGGCGCTCTTCCTCGTTCCGGGATTCCTGATGGGCATGGTCTCGCCCTTCTGCTTCAGGCTGTACGCGAGCGACCTGAGGACCGCAGGGTCGGCAGCGGGCAAGCTCTACATGCTCTCGACGGTCGGGAGCCTGTGCGGGACGTTCGCGGCGACGTTCCTGCTGATCCGCGTCTTCTCCACGCAATCGGTCATGACGCTGTTCGGGCTGTCCATGATTGCCGCGGGGGCCGTGGTCATGAACAAGAAATCGCCGTCGTTCGCGATATACGCCGCCTCGGCCGCGGTGCTCGCGACGGTGATACTGACCTTCCCGAAACCGGTCATAAGCCTTTCCGAGGACAAATCCGAGGCGTCGTACGTGATTGAGGAGGTCGAGACCCCATACCACAGGATATTCGTCGTCGAGGGCGAAAGCCTTTACGGTTTCGACGCGGCCAGATACCTGCAGTTCGACAAGTACAAGGAAAGCGGAATCATTCTCAAGGAGCCGTACGATTCCGCCACGAAATACACGGATCTGTTCCACCTGGCCCTGCTTTTCAATGAAAGGCCCGAAAACGTGCTGTTCCTGGGCGGCGGCGGCATGATGGGTCCGAGGATGTTCGCCGACAGCTACCCGTTCATCCGCAGACTCGACGTCGTCGAAATCGACCCCGCTGTGGTCGACATCGCCGAGAGGCACTTCTATTTCAGGAAGACGGGGCCGATTGAAGTTCATACCTCGGACGGCAGGGTGTTTCTCCAGGGGACGGACCGCACGTACGACGTCGTGGTACTCGATATCTTCTCGGCGGGGGGCAGGATTCCCTTCCACATGACTACCGTGGAGTTCCTCTCCCTGGTCAGGGAAAGGCTCTCCCCCTCAGGGGTCTGCGTCATGAACGTGATATCATCGGTGGAAGGCGCGAAGTCGAAGGTTTTCGCCGGGATGAGGATGGCTTTCGAGCGGGTTTTCGGCCAGACCTACTCGTTCCCGCGGCTCTACCACAGGATTCAGACGCTGAAAGAATTCGACAGGGACGTGTCGAGGAACGTCTTCCTCGCCGGGACCATGGGCGGCGAGCGGATTCCTGCGGCCCGCCTCGCCGACCTCGGCGGGCAGATGACGCGGGACGGGCGGATCCCCTCGAAGTTCGAGATTGACATGCATTCGAGGAACCTGCTGCCTCCGGACGACCCTCCGCACGCCGAGGGGATTGAAGCCCCGACCGACGAGTTCAATCCAATCGAGCTCTGGAAGTTCTGGTGAGAGCTGCGCTCTTGTGCAAGGGCCCCGCCGCGAATATAATGAAGGTCTCCGTCCGGCTTGCGGGCGGAGGCGGCGTTGTTTTCGCTTGCGATACGACTCTCTCATGGTCAGCTATTCCCGAATCCTGAACGAGATCTCCAGGCGTTTCGGCACCGGCCTGTCCGGTCCGGGAAGCGGAACGGCTCCCGGCGCCGGGGTCGGACCTGCGGATGCGCCGGAGCCGGACGCTCCTGAGGAGAAGGCAGACGCTCCCGAGCCGGCCGAGCTTGCGGATTCGGGGCTCCAAGCCAGGACGAGGGAGATAGATTCCGAATTCCTGGCGAGGATTTTCAGGGAGGAATCACAGGCATCCGGCAAGGCGGGAGTACCGCCCGCCGTCAAGGATCCCGGGGGTGCCAAGGCCGAGACCCGGCCGCCGCCGTTCCGGAACCACGCGGAACTACTGAAATTCGCATCGGGTCTCATCGCCGATATTGAGGCGTCCCTGAGAGCGAAGGGCTGAATCGCGGAACAACGAAAAGGAGAATCAAATGGCGACGGCAAAGGATGTCAAGAAGGGATGTGTCATCGTTGACGGGGGGGAGCTCTTCCATGTGACCGAATCCCGGCATGTGACCCCCGGCAACCTGAGGGCTTTCGTGCAGATGAAGCTGAAGAGCCTTTCGAAGGGGACGTTGATACAGAAAAGGTTCTCCTCGACCGAGAACGTGGAAATAGCGTTTCTCGAGACCAGGGACGCGGAATACCTGTACAAGGAAGGGGACTCTTTCGTGTTCATGGACAAGGACAATTACGAGCAGTACAGGATGCCGCTGGACCTGGTCGACGAGCAGATGGGTTTCGTGAAGTTGAACTCCGACGTGAAGGTCACGTTCCACGATGGCAATCCAATCTCAATCGAGGTCCCATCCAACGTGGTCCTGGAAATCGTGAACACCGAACCCGGCATGAAAGGAAACTCGGTGACGAACGTCTTCAAACCCGCGGTGCTCGAGACCGGGATTGAGGTGAAGGTCCCCCTCTACATCGAAATCGGGGAGAAGATTAAGGTCGACACGAAGACCGGCGAGTTCGTATGCCGGGTCTCCTGATTTCCGCGCCGGCTGGTCCTCCGTCGGCGCGAAAATCAAATCCTGGTCGTTTGCTTACGGTTTACGGTCCACGGTTGCCGGTTCATGACCGATACAGGCTCCCCTGGACCGTCCCGCGGTCCTTGAACTTTTTGCGAACCAGCGCAAGGAACTCGTCCTTCCTCCAATACGGCAGCGGAGCCAGCAGCGAATCCAAAGCCGGGTCGCTCATCAGCCGGTGTACGACGACGCCGGGCCTGGTGCGCTCCAGGAATCCGACCGCGAGAGCGGCGTAGCCGTCCATGGAGGGAGGGCTGATTCCGCCGCGCAGGAGCTCGTCCTCCATGGCGGATCCCCTCGCGACGTACAGGTTGTGGAGCTTGACGCCCGCCGCGGGCAGCGCGGCCAAATCGCGGGCGGTGCCCATCATGTCGGCCTCGGACTCGCCGGGAAGCCCGAGGATGACGTGGGCTGCGACGAGGATTCCCCTTTCCGCCGCCCGGCCGCATGCGACCGCGAAGTCTTCGAACGTATGCCCCCTGTTGATGCGCCTCAAGGTCGCGTCCTTAGAGGACTGCAGCCCGACGTCGAGCCAGACTTCGACCCGGCCGGCGTAGGAGGCAATGAGATCCAGCCGCTCCTCGTCGAGGCAGTCGGGCCTTGTGCCTATGAAGAGCGCGGCCACTCGGGGATTGGCGACAGCCTGATCGTAGGCGTCCTTCAGGGCTTCCGGGGGGGCGTAGGTGTTGGTGTTGGGCTGCAGATAGACGGCGAACCGCCCGCCGTCCGGTCCTTGCGCGGAAGAGGCGGCTTCCACCTGGCTCCGGACCGACCCCGGCCGGGTTCTGCCCTTGAAGCTCGGCGGGCTGCAGAACGTGCAGCCGCCGCTTCCCCTGGAGCCGTCCCGGTTCGGGCAGGAGAACCCGGCGTCCACGACGATTTTCCGGATTGAGGCGCCGTGCTTCCGCCGGAACCATTCGCCGAGACTCGAGTATGGGAGGGTCTGCTTCATGTTTGCCATCGCGCTGCCCTTAAACTATTATAGTAAGCACTAAATGAAGAGATTCTCGTAATAATTGAAAAGATTTGCGGCAAGGCACGCGCGAAGCGCGTGATATAACCCGGACGAGCCTGATTTTACATTCTTG
>DYIT01000009.1:41148-76947 GCA_020723505.1 Candidatus Kuenenia stuttgartensis | reverse complement strand
CAGGCTCGCCATGATTCGTCTGATCCGTCCAGGCGTCGCAGACGGCGGAATCATAGCACGAAGGCGTCTTCGATTCCCCTGCTTTTTAATTCCCCCGCCCGCGGACTTCCGCGAACATCGCGTCGCCGTAGGAATAGAACCTGTATCGCTTCGCGACCGCCTCCCTGTACGCCTCCATGATCCGCTCCCGCCCGGCGAAGGCTGCGACCAGCGCGATAAGCGTGCTCCCGGGGAGGTGGAAGTTCGTGAGCAGCGCCGACACGACCCTGAACTCGAACGGAGGCCGAATGAACAGGCTCGTCTCGAAATCCCCGGCCTCTATACCGCCCCGCATGGCCGCGCTTTCGAGGCACCGTACGACGGTCGTGCCCGCGGCAACCACGCGCCTTCCTTCCGAAAGGGCCAGTCCAATCTCCCGCGTCGCTCCGCCGGCAATCGAGCATTTCTCGGCCTCCATGCCGTGGTCCGCCAGGTCATCCGCCTCTATCGGCTTGAAAGTCCCGATTCCCACATGCAGCGTCACGAAGACCGTCCTGACCCCGCGCCGCGCGATTTCCTCCAGAATCCCGCCGTCGAAGTGCAGCCCTGCCGTGGGCGCTGCGATTGATCCGTCCTTCGCCGCGAAGACCGTCTGATAGCGCCCGCGGTCCTCCTCCAGGCCGTCGTAGCCCTCGAACGGCCTCTTTATGTACGGCGGAAGCGGGGGCCTCCCGGACTCCATGACCTCGCTCCACCCGTGCCCCCCCGCGCCTGCAATCCACCTCCCGCCGCCGAGCTTCTCCCGGAGCTGAATCGCAATCCCGGACGACTCCGCGACCAGCTCCTCCCCGGGGGCGAGCCTCCCCCGCGATTCAATCATCACCTCCGCCAGGCCGCCGCCGGTCTCCCTGATGAAGAGGATCTTCACCGCTCCCCCGCTCCTGCGCCTGGCGTGAACCCTGGCCTGCAGGACCCGCGTGTCGTTGAGGACGAGCACGTCCCCTGGCCCCAGAAGGCGCGGGAAATCGGCGAACGCAAGGTGCTCGGGCCGCCCGCCGCCCGTCGGAAGGCGCATGAGCCTGGACCCGCGCCTCTCGGGCGCCGGCCTCTGCGCTATGAGCTCGGCCGGCAAATCGTAAATGAGGTCGGATTTCTTCATGACAACCCGGACCGCGGAACCGAAAGGTAATCGACCGCCTGCCCGGGTTATATCACGTGCTGCGGCCGTGAAAAGCGGATTTGTCCCCTGTTTCCGCATTTTTCCCCCGGGTACTCCATGCCGCGCGGCGGCGCCCGGAGGCGGAGGAAATGCGTCCGGGGGACTTTCGACTTTGGGCTTTAGACTTTTGACACCAGACCTTAGACTAATTCCGGCGCAGCCATGCGGTCCGGGGACCGAACGCCGCGCCGGTCGTTTTCTCTGCTGCATTAAGGTCCGGTGCATGGGCCGACTGGTCTACATTTCCGCGGGAGAGCCCTCGGGGGACGCTCACGGCGCCAGACTGGTCGCCGCGATGCGGAAGCTGGACCCCACCCTCGAATTCGCGGGGCTCGGCGGTGCGGGGATGGAGAAGGAGGGCGTCGAGCTCATCGCCCACGTCGACCGGCTCGCCTTCATGGGCTTCACCGAGGTGCTCGTCCACCTGCCGTTCCTCTGGTTTCTGAGGAGGAGAATCAGGAAGTTCATGGACGAGCGGAAGCCGTCGGTCGCCATATTCATCGACTATCCCGGCTACAACCTCAATATCACGCTCGAGGCTAAGGCGCGGTCGATTCCCGTGCTCTACTACATCTCCCCGCAGATCTGGGCATGGAAGGAGCACAGGAAATACAAGATCGCGGCGAGGGTCGACAGGATGGCCCTCATCCTCCCGTTCGAGAAGGCGTTCTACGGCGGGACCGGGCTCCGGGCCGAGTTCGTCGGCCATCCTTCGCTCGAACATGCCGAGGTCACCAAGGACAGGGAAACGTTCTGCAGGGACCACGGCCTCAATCCGGAGGGAAGGATTCTCGCGCTGTTCCCGGGAAGCAGGAAGATGGAGGTCAAGCACATCCTGCCGTGCTTCCTCAGGACCGCGAAGATTCTGACGGCCGGCCCGCCGGGCCTCGAGGCGGCAATCTCGCTCGTAAGGGCGGGCCGGTTCGAGAAAGTCGCCGCCGTCTGCAGGCGGGATTATCCGGACGTCAGGATTGTCGAAGAGGACAGGTTCAACCTGCTGGCGCATGCCGACGCGGTGCTTTCGAAATCAGGAACCTCGACCCTGGAAGCAGCAATCATGGGGACTCCGCTGGTCGTCTGCTACAGGGGGCCCCACATCTCCTACAGAATCGCCAGGCATTTCCACAAGCTTCCGTTCATAAGCCTCGTGAACATAATTGCGGGCCGCGGAATCGCGCCGGAGTTCATCCAGTACGGGGCCAGACCCGAGGCCATGGCCGCGGAGCTCCGGAAACTTCTTGATGCGGCAAGTCCGGAAAGGGCGGCTCAGAAGGCCGGGCTCGCCGAGGTCAGGGCAATGCTCGGCGAAAAGGGCTGCAGCGGACGCGTCGCGGCCATGGCGATGGAGATGATGGCCGGCGCAGGATTATGAATCCTTTATTTCTGCCGGTTGTTTTCCAGCGGTTCTTGGAGGCTCAAGTCCATGCGCATTGTCATGTTCGGCACTCCGGGGTTCGCCGTGCCCGTGCTCGATGCCCTTCTTGCCAGCAGGCACCAGGTCGCGGCGGTGTACACGATGCCGGACAAGAGGAAGGACAGGTCGGGGAAGCCTTCCCCTTCGCCCGTTAAGGAGGCGGCTTCGAGGGCCTGCGTGGAGAGGATTTGCTGCTCGGAGAGGCTTTCACGGAAGGAATGCGAGCCGGTTCTTGCCGGCATCCGGGCCGATGCCGGGGTTGTCGCGGCATACGGGGTCATCTTCAGGCCTTGGATTTTCCCCCTGTTCAGGCACGGGCTCATCAACGTTCATCCTTCCCTGCTCCCCAGGCACCGCGGTCCCGCGCCTGTGAGCGGGGCGATTCTATCCGGCGACGAGGAGACCGGCGTCTCAATCATGCAGCTCGACGCCGGCGTGGACACCGGCGGGGTCCTGCTCGCCGAGTCCTGCCGAATCGGCTCCGGCGAGACCACGGGCGAGCTGGAGGAGAGGCTTTCCCTCCTCGCCCCGGGAATCCTCCTCCGGGCCCTGGACGGCGTCGAGGACGGAACGCTCAGGCCCGTGCCCCAGGACGATTCCAAGGCCACGTTCACGCGCATGCTCACGAAGGACGACGGCGCCATAGACTGGAGCGTGGACGCCAAGTCCGTTCATCGCCTCGTCATGGCTGTCAATCCATGGCCCGGCGCTTCCGCGTCGTTCCGGGGCGGCCGCGTAATCATCTGGCGGACTGCGCTTCTCGGCGAATCCCGCGGTCCGGCGGGATCCCTGTTCTTCCCATCCAAGGGGCGGCTCGCTGCCTGCGCGGGCTTTGGCGCCGTCGAGCTGATTGAAGTCCAGAAACCAGGGGGCAAGAGGCTTTCGGCGCAGGAATTCATCAACGGATCACGGATTGCACACGGAGAATGCATGTCATGAAGCAGGGCAAGCGGTACCTCGAAAGCCTTTTCCGGGACAAGGGCATCTCCCCCAGGAGGGGGTTCGGGCAGTCCTTCCTCGTGGACGGGAACCTCCTCGAGTTCATCGTGAAACAGGCCGATCCAAAGCCGTGCGACCTCGTGTTCGAAGTCGGCGCGGGCACGGGGCAGCTCACCGAGCTATTGGCCGTGGACGCAGGGGCAGTGCTTTCCGTGGAGATCGACAAGGCGCTTTTCGATGCCGCCCGGGAACGTCTCGTCCAGTTCAGGAACGTGGAAATCATCCATGCCGACGCCCTCAAGGGCAAGTGGAACATGAATCCCGTCGTGATGCGGGCCATGGAGGCGGCCCGGCGCTCGTGCGGCAGGCTCAAGCTGGTCTCGAACCTCCCCTATGCCGTGGCCATGCCAGTAATCCAGAACCTGCTCGAGTCCGGTCTTCCATGGGAGACGATGGTCGTCACGGTGCAGAAGGAGTTCGCCGACAGGATGACCGATCCTCCCGGGGGCAAGTCTTACGGGGGATTCTCCGTGGTCTTCCAGGCCCTTGCGACCGCGGAGATCCTGCGCGTCCTGAAGCCGTCCGTCTTCTGGCCGAAGCCCGGCGTGGACTCGGCAATAGTGAAAATAACCCCCGCCGACGGCCCGCCTGAAGGCGTAGACTTCCCCCTCTTCAAGGAACTGGTGAAGAGGTCCTTCCAGTCGAGGAGGAAGAAGATCTCCAATGCTCTCGATGCCTGGCTTGCGGCACGCGGAATCTGCGCGATGGACCTGCTGATTGAGGCGGGAATAGACCCGTTCCTCAGGGCGGAACACCTCGGATTCGACCAGTACGCCGCCTTGTGCAAAGCCATTCAAGGCCGTAGACCATAGGCCGTTGACCGGGGACCGTGTGCCGTATTCAGGAGAGTTTGTCTGCGGGAGCCGCCGGAATGCTTGCAGAAACAGTCTGTGGGAGCCGCCGGAATGCTTGCAGAAACAGTCTGTGGGAGCCGCCGGAAAACACATGCTTCTCAAGGCGGCGATTAATAGAGAATCCCGGGTCAGGATCCCGTCAGTATGGCCTTCATAATCTCGAGGAACCTGAAGTCGCGGTTGATGGTAGGCCACCGGAACTCGCTCTTGTCGCACACCGAGGATATCCCGGCCTTGTCCATATCGGGCTTGAGCGCCATGAGCCTCCTGTTCCTCTCGCCCGAATCCCGGATTTCCCTGATGCCGCGTATTTCCGCAAGGAGTCTCAGGCCCAGCTCCGCGTTCGCCCTGACAGCGTCCCTCTGCTCAGTTGAAATCCTTCCGGACCGGTGCTTGGCATCGTTCATCGCAATCCCGGCCTGGTACGTGACCTCGGCTATGTCCCTCCTCGTCATCCAGCGGGTTTCGTAGTTCATGATGAACTCCCACGACGGCTCCTCCAGCGCCTTCCTGTGCTCCTCGAGCGTGCTGAGGAACCGCGTGTATCCGTGGCTCTCCGGATCCTCGAAAATCGGCGACCCGGGATCGAGGAACGGGGTGAGCGCGGAAATGAAGGGAATGACCTCCTTGGGAGTCCTCGACATCAAATCCGAGCAGTAGGATACCGTATCCATCACGCTCTTCCTGTCCTGCATGGGCAGTCCCGTCATGAAGAACAGGTCGAACCGGTTGCAGCCCCTGTCCATGGCGAAGCGGATGTTCCGCTCGACCTCTTCCATCGCATAGCCCTTGCCGCACGCCCTGCGGATCCCGTCGTCGTGGCTCTCTGGCGAGATTTCCACGTTGAAGGCCCGAACTGCGCCCGCGAGCCTGTCGTAGAACCATTCCTCCGCCGGGCGGTATAGCTCTACCGCGACGTGGTTCTCGATTGCCGCGGCCTCGAGGCCCGCAAGCAGTTCCTCGCACCATTCCCTTCCGGGTTCGAGAGGGTCGCCGATGATGAATATCGGCGCTCCCGTGAAACGGGCGATTTCCCGGACGTCCCGGACGACCAGGGCGGCCGGCCTGTATCCCGTGCGGTCGCGGCCGTAGAACTTTCTGAACGCTTGCCCCGACCCGCCGCAGAACGCGCAGTTCCGCTTGCATCCCCTGAACGTGAGCACGCACGTCACCGGATAGCGCCACCAGTCGTGGATTGCCGTCATGCTGAACGGATCCATGTACCTCGCCGCCATCCGAAACAGCGTAAGATAGAGGTTCCTGGACCTGTCAAGGACCTCGGGCGGGCATTCCATGGGATTCTCGACGACGCGGCCAAATCCGTCCTTCCACGTGAGGTTGGGAATGCCATGCATGTCGCGGCGCCCCTGTTTCACCGCCCTCACCAGTGCCGCCAGGGAACTCTCCACCGAATCCCCGCGTAGGACGTAGTCCGCCTCGGGCCGGGCCGCGAGCTCCCTGTGGAAGTAGCTGGAAGAGAGGCCGCCGAAAACCACGGGGATTTCCGGATGAAAGCGTTTGCACATCGCGGCGACGGCGAGCGCGCCATGCGCATGCACCAGCCAGTGAAGGTCTATCCCGAACGCGGCAGGCTTGAAGGAGCGTATCCGTTTCTCGACGTCGAATCCCCTGTCCTTGAGCATGCGGTAGGCGAGGTTGTAAATCCGGACGCTCATTCCCTCGGCGGCCAGGGCTTCGGCGAGGTTCGAGAAACCGAGCGGATACATCTCGAAAGCCGGAGTCGAAGGAACGACGTCGCTGATGGGGCCGAACAGTACCGGGGTCTTCCTGAAATCGTATACGCTGGGCGCATGCAGCAGCAGAAGGTCGGGATTGTTGAACATCAGAAGTAAATCGCCAGACCGAGCCTTGAGTTGAAAATCATGAGAATGTCCGAATCCGAGTTCGGCGGCCAGGCGGAGGCGGGCTTGCCGAGATTGTGCACCATGATCTCCACAGATATCCCTCCCCAGGACCACCTCGCTTCGAGTCCCAGGCCGAAGCTCTTGGAGAAGTTCACGGTTTGCTCGTAGTACAGCTGATTCTGTATCGGCGCCGGGGAGTTCGGATGGATTTCAAGCCACATCTCGGTGAGAATCGCCGGCCCCAGCCCTCCCTTGAAGTAGAGGACCAGCCCGGTAACCTCGTCGGCCCTCGAGAACCTGAAATGGCCGCTCTTCAGGTTCCACAGGAACAGGGGAATCCGGATCTTGGCGTTGAACAGGAACTGGAAGACGCCGAGGGTGTCGGAATAGTACTCGGTGCGGCTCGGAGTGCCTTCGTTCTTTATGAACTCCCCGTTCGACAGCTCCGAGAAATTGAAGTCGAACCCGAGCGATATGAACGGCATCAGCGCGAACGACAGGCCGAGTCCAAAAGCAGGGCCCGTCTCCCCGAACATCTCATCGTAAGTCGGCGCATCCGTCCCCGTCCCGGCCATGCGGTCCGGCTCTAAGAGCACCGTGATGCCGCCGTACAGATGAATCCCGAACCGCCGGAGGCTCGTCACGTCCTGCCCAGTGGCCCATGACCTCCAGTCTTCCGGGACCGTGCCGGGAGGAGCTTCGGTCAGATCCGGCACCTTCGGCTCGGGAGGCTCCGCCCATTCCTGTTCCGGATCAGCCGGATCGGGCAAGGGCGCCTTGGGCTCGGGCTTCTTGGGGTCCGCGGTCTTTCCCGAAGGCTGCGGGCCGCCAGGGGCGGGTTTCACGTCCTTGTCCCCGTCCTTCCCGGGCGACGCCGGAGGCTGGCTGCCGCCGGGCGCGGCAGGTTTCTCCTGCCCCCCGGGGGCCGCCGGCTTGTCTCCGCCCGTTTTTCCGCTCTTGTCATCCCCGGGAGCGGTCTTGTCTCCGCCGGTCTTCCCGTCACCGCTCTCGGCTGCCGGCAGGCTGCCGGCAAGCAGGAGAATGAGCGCAGGAACGACGATTAGAACCGCTACGGTAAATCTGCATGTCCCGGTCATGCTCGAATCCTGAAGCTCTCCGAAATCATGGGCACAGACGCTGAAGAATACCGGTTTATGCGCCGGCTTTCAACAGGTTTATCCGCAGGACTTCCGTCCTCGTTCTCATACACGAATTCCACACGAAGCGGGGGTCTTCAGTCGTATTTCTGCAAGGATTGTACGAACGAATCTTCAGAATTCGCGTCAATTCGCGTTAATATTATTCTGCACTCCTTGGTATGTGCCGGGAATCCGTAACTCCGTCAATCCTCTCCCGCACTTCCACCTGTCGCCGCAATCTGTTAAAATGCTTCGGTTTGCATCACAGGATTTGGAGGCTCCAATGGTGGCGGATTTCACTGGATTCAGGAAATTCCTGCTTGCCCTCATGTTCTTCCCGGTGCTTTTCGCCATCCCTGCCGTTCCTGCGCTGGGACAGGACCCGGGCAAGGACCAGGGAGGCGACAAGACCGGAATGGAAGCCCTGGATCAGGGCGGTAAAGCCCAGGAGAAAGTCGAGGATACGTCCGTCTACGAGGAGCAGCCCGTTGTCCAGGCTCAGGACGCATCAATCTCGATTTCCGCATTCTGGAGCGGCGCCTACGCCTTCCTCTCGAACGGCACGATGGATTTCGACGGCAATACGGACCTCGATCATGACGGCACGGACGACACCGAAATGCAATACGAGGCCGACGGCGCGTGGGAACTCGCCTATCTGAGGGGCGGCGTCAGGCTCGAGGTGGGCAAGAAGACGGCCAAGTTCCGTCTCGACCTGTTCTACCAGAGGATACTCGCGAGGTTCGAGTCCGACGGGAAGACTTCGATTGACTACTACAACAGCGGAAGCGGAAACTGGACAGCCGCGAATTCCACGGCCTATACCGCCTACCACCTCCAGGGCGGCGGAATCACCGTGGGTCTCGACCTGTTCTTCGCCGCCAGGACGGCCATCGGAGCCAACGGCGTCTCGAGGTTCGCCGTCGGTCCCACGCTCGGGTTCGGAATACACCTGAGCGCAGGGCATGATTCCGACGAGGGATTCAACGCAGGTTACGTCGCGCTCGACGTGGATCTCGGCGTGAAGGTCAGGGTCCTCAACCTCCTCGAGTTCTTCGCGGAAATCGGGCTGTACGGCGGCGCCATGATAGGAATCGGCGACGAGGTGAACATGGCCGTAGCCCCGGGGATATGCTGGAGGGCCGCGCTCGGCTTCGGATTCTGTTTCTGAACCGGTCATGAATAATCATGCAAATATGGATGTCTTCGACTTGAAAAGACTTTTCCCGACCTGCATGTGCGCCTTATGCGCGGCTATCTTCTCGATTTCGACATTCCGGCCCGCACCGGTCCACGCATGCAACGCTTGCAAGGACGCCAAGGAAATCCCGTGCAAAGCCCACAGGCCTCCCACGGCATTCAAGTTCCTGCACAGCCTTTGGCTCGATTATAAGTGCTGCCTTGGCACGGGGAGGAAGCCCTGCCCGAAGTGCTCCGCCGAGGGGGAAAAGGCGGACGAGTACGAGAAGTTCAGGAAACGGCTGGAGGAATGGGTAGTTGCGCGGCGCACCGACTTCGACCTCGTCCTCTTCGGCGACGAGCCGAAGCTGGCCTCGGAGCTCGATGCCAATCCCGTCAGGCATTGCGAAAGCGACAACTTCAGGTTTTCCGGCAACTTCAGGCCCCTGCCGGTCAGCCACTGCGACGTTCCCGAAGGCCTGTTCCCCGACCTCCCCGACAAGAAGGTGCTCAAGAAGCAGTTCAGCGCCGAGCACTACGACTGGATACTGCTGAAGAGGGCCGAGGACGCGTTCAAAGCGTTCAAGGCCGTATTCCAGGACCAGGGCAGGTTCAGGTCCGCGTCGACCAATTACTACAAGGACATCTTCAAGGCCGCGGAAGGGAAATACGACGTGTTCCTCTGGCACAGGGGCGACCATCACCAGGTGTGCGGCCGCAAGTTCTTCGGGGTCGCGCATGAGATGGGCGTGTACAAGCACGGCGCCAGGATCACAGCCGTGGTCGGCGGCAACGAGTACACCGGAACCGACGAGAACCTCGACCGATACTTGACCCACATGCTCAACCACCTCTTCGTCGAGGCCTACGATTTCGAAATCGGCTACGATTTCCCCGCCTGGATTCCGGAGGGTTTCGCGCACTACATGGAATGGAAGAAGTTCGGGGACTTCAAGATAACGTGCTTCTTCGAGAAGACCGATCCGGTTTCCATTCCGTCCAAGGCTTCCGCCTACGTGCTGACGCTCGTGACCTCGAACCAGCACCTTCCCGCCGCGAGCGTGATAAAGATGAACTACAACTCCATGGACCAGAAGGCCCACTGCGAGATGTGGAGCTTCATGCACTACCTCATCGAAGGCGCCCCCAGGGAGAACTTCATCAAGTTCATGAGGGAGCTCAAGCGCACGCGGGACCAGATGGCCTCGTTCAAGACCGCCTACGGGTATTCCATAATCCAGATGGACGAGCCCTGGAAGGAGTTCGTCCTTAAGAATTACAAATAGAGGGCTGGCATGAAGCGGTTTCCAGGTTTCCCCATTGCGGTTCTCCTGGCCGCCATCGCTGCCATGGGAGCGGGACCGGGCGCATTCGCGCAGGTCTCGCCCCAGTCCAGGGCGGCCAAGTTCTGGGAAATATTCTCGAAGTCGGACAACAACGGCAAGGCGCTGGCCTTCGACGTCCTTTCGCCGGCGGATGATCCCGCCGTGATCTCGATGTGCTTCCGGTCGCTCACGAACCAGCAGCCGCTCGTGCTGGACGCGGCATGCGTCTTCCTGGCGTCCGCGTCGGGCGAGAAGGCACTCGAAGAGGTCCTCGAGAAGGGATCGGGGCACAAGAGCCCGGCGGTGAGGTTCGCCTGCGCCAGGGCCTTCGCCAGAATCAGGGATGTAGGCGCGCTCGTGAAGCTGAAACTCCTCCTCAAGGACCGCGAATGGTTCGTGCGCGCCCAGGCCGCCGAGTCCCTGGGAGCGCGACGCGAGACCGCCGCAATACCCGACCTGTCGGCAGCCTGCTCAGATTCCGATCCGCGGGTAAAGGTCGTGGCGGCCGAGGCCATCGGGCTGATTAACGACCTCTCGGGAACCCAGGCGCTCATTTCCGTCCTTCCGGACAAGTGCTGGCAGGTGCGGTCCGCGTCGATTGAGGCGCTGAGGAATCTGAGGCCGAAGGCCGCGTTCGAACCCCTGGTCGACAGGATGGCGGAGGAGGCCGGGAGGCTCAAGATGGATGCCAGGCTCGTGCTTGTGTACCTCGCGGGCCAGGACCTCGGCGACGATCCCGCGGACTGGCGGGAGTGGTGGGCCGGCCAGGCGAAGAAACAGGGGACCGAGGGCAGGATAGAGCAGGAATACAGCGAATACGCGATAACCAGGCGCAAGAGCGTCCCGAGGAAATTCTTCAGCGTGAAGACCGACTCGCGTCGCATCGTGTTCATCCTCGACACGTCGGCGAGCATGAACAGCATGTGCGAGCCATTCGGGCAGGAAGCCGGCGAAGCTCCGCAGCCCGGGCATGAACCCGGCAAGTCGGTGCCGCGCGACCCGCAGCCGAAGGAGCCGGGCCCGGGCAGGCCCGCAAAAGGGCAGTGCACCAGGTTCAGCGTCCTCGTCGACCAGCTCGCCGGCACAATCGAGAGCTTCGACGAAAACGTGCATTTCAACGTGATCCTGTTCGGGTCCGATGTGAGGTCCTGGAAGGACAGGCTGGAGAAGTCCACCCCCGAATCCAGGGCCGCGGCGATTGCGTTCGTGAAGTCCTGCACGCCGTCGGGCGAGACGAACATCTTCGACGCGCTCGCCATGGCCTTCGGCGCGTCGCTCAAGGCCGTAAGGTCCGGAACGGGGTACCTCGATGAAATCGGCGGGGCGAAAGGGGGCGAATTCGAGAACGGGCCGGACACTGTCTTCCTCCTGTCCGACGGCGTGCCGAACAAGGGCGAGATAACCGACGGGGACAGAATCGCCGCGGAAATATCGCGGGCCAACCGCGCAAGGAGGATCGTCGTGAACACCATAGCCGTCGGCAATTTCCAGGCCGACTTCCTCCGCAAAATCGCGGTCCAGAACTGGGGCCATGCGGCCTCGGCCGGGAAGTGACCATGGACGAGGCGCTCACAGCGGATCTCGCCGCAGCCGCGCGCAAGGGCGACGACTCGGCCTTCGAGGCGCTCGTGAACCGCTACGAAACCCAGGTGATTGCCCATTTCCTGGGCATCACCCCCTCCGTCTCCGAAGCCGAGGAGCTTGCCCACGACACATTCGTGCGCGCCTATCTCTCGCTCGGAGCCATCGAGGATCCCTCCATGTTCGTGTCATGGCTCTTCGGCATCGCCAGGAACGTATACAGGGAATGGAGCAAGGACAGGCGCAGGACCGCAGAGCCCCCGGTCAGGCCGGAAGGCGACGGGTTCGAGACGTCCGAACGCAGGGCGCTCTTCCACAGGGAGATATTCGTCATCGTGAACGACCTCCCTGATCCGTACAAGGAAGTGCTGTCCCTCAAGTATTTCTCGGGGAAATCCTGCGACGAGATTGCCAGGGTTCTCGGCAGGCCCCTCGGGACCGTGACCAAGCAGATATCCCGGGCCCATGCCTTGGTCGCCCAGAGCTTGAAGAAGATGCAGGGCTTTACGACGCTCCTCAATTTCTGGCTTCCGGCCGGGGAAAGGAAGTCGGGTGAGCGGAACTGACCCCGTTTCCCGCGAATGCGAAGACGCGCGGGACCGTTTCGCGGCGGCGCTCGAGGACAAGGCGGAGGAAAACGCCGTGCTCGATCACTGCCTGCGCTGCAAGGCGTGCATGGCGGCGTTCACCGAGCTCAAGGAGACTGTTGAAAAGCTCGTCGCTGCCGCGTCTGCATTGCCGAAGTCGGACACGTTCGCCTCCTCGGTCTTCATGTCAATCAGGAAGGAGAAGGCCCGGAAAAGGAACTCGCATCTGCTGCTCTTCTCGCTCGCGGTCGTCGTGCTTTCCGCGGCCGCGGCGGGGATTACCCTGCTTGCCGCAGGGAATGCCGGGAACCGGGAAGGAGGAGAGGCGGGAACAGATCAAGCGCCGGGGGAGCAGGACGGGCGCGCGGAACCGAAACCCGAACCTTCCCCCGTGCCTCCGCCGGGAGCCGCGACAGAAGACAAGAAACCGGAGGCCATGCTGCCGGGTGAAAAGCCGGCGCTGGAATTTGATGAAAAGGCGGTTTCCGAAGCCTATGCATCGATTATGAACCTCGTCTCGGACCTCGACTCCCACCCGAACAGGCAGGCAGGGCCGAGAAAGAAGAAAGTGCTCGAGATCACGGAAAAGTGCAGAAGCCTGGGCAAGGGGAACCTGAAGGAACTTCTGAAGCGGCTCGAGAATCACAAACCGTCCGGAGAGGAGGAGAAGCGCATCCTGAAAGCCGTATACAGGCGGTGCAGGGAGCTTCTGGACGGCAATGATGCCGAAGGCCAGGACGGGGATTCGACCGGAAACCGCAAGTGATTCTTTCGAACCCGTTTGAGCTTGGGGTCAGTCCCCGCATTTTGCAGTGGATTTCCCCTGTCCTTCATGCCGCGTTTGGATCCATTTTGTGGTTTCAGGGTGCCATCCGGCTCTGAACCGTGCCGCAGGCGCTGGCTTCGGGAGCCGCTGCGCAGTATGAAGGATTGATTGAATCTATTCTGCAAAATGCGGGGACTGACCCCAAGCTCATTTGCGGGTTTCTCGGCGGATTCTTGATTTTCCATGTCGCAAAAACCGGTCATGCGCCACTACTATGCGGAAAAGAAACCTTACTGAAACAAGGAGGTAGCCATGAAGAAGTTCCTGATGATTGCGATGGCCGCCCTGGCTTCGATGCTTATTGCAGCCGGCACGGCTGACGCGGCTCCCGGCGGCAAGAAGAAGGCGGGAAAAAAGGTCGTGGAAAAGGCCAAGGACCATCCCAATGCGGCGAAGAAGGCGGCCCATGCGGCAAAGGAACACCCGAAAGCCGCCAAAAAGGCAGTGCATGCCGGAAAGAAGCACCCGGGCAAGGCGAAGGACGCCCTGAAGAACAGGGTTCATAACCGCAAGGCGGCGAAGAAGGGGCTCCACGGCGCCAAGAAGCACCCGAAAGCCGCCAAAAAGGCAGTGCGTGCCGGAAAGAAGCACCCGGGCAAGGCGAAGGACGCCCTCAAGAACAGGGTTCACAATCGCAACGCAGCGAAGAAGGGCATCAACGGGGCAAAGAAGCACCCCAGAGCCGCGAAAAAGCATCCTGCAAAGGCCAAGAACGCCCTGAGGAACAGGAAAGCCAACAAGTAGAATCCGGAAGACGACTTCCAATCCCCGGCGCACCCGCCGGGGATTTTTTTTCTCCGCCTTCGCCCGGAAGACCTGCATCCGCGGGGGCAGGGCGCGGGTAACGCAGACCTACTTCTCCTCGAGTTTCATGACCTTTATCTTGAGGTTCCTGAGCTGAATCGAGCCGGTCGAGAACGGCTGGAAGGCGAAGTAGCCCGGATGGAGGTCCACTATTCCATCGACTTTCTCCTCGTCCACGAACATCTGCGCCGAGAGTCCTGAGAGGACGAAACGGACCTTCTTCCACGCGTTCTGCACGTCCAGGCGGGCGGCCTGCCCCTTGGTGCCGGGCTTGATTCGGTAGTGGAGTAGTAGTCCGCAGTCGGATTTGTATTCGAAGGACAGCTCGTAATCCAGCCAGGCGTCCTTGTTCTTGAACGTCGCGAAGAGAATCGCGGGGGCGTTTGCGTCCGATGTCGTGACGGTGACAATCTTCTCGGCCTTGTCGTAATTAATCGTCCCCCTTCCGCTCCAGTTCGCCCTGAGGGAATCCTCGCTCGAGAATGCCTCATGCTCCTCGCCTGCGGCAATCCCGATGTGGAATTTCTTCTTCTGCTCCTCGATCTGGCCCTTCTTGTACGCCTCCCAGCGGTAGTTTATCGTTCTCTTGAGCCCGGTCAGGTCGTACAAGGCCCTCTCGAAGGATCCGTCGGGATCCTCCACGCCTTTCCAATCCTCGGGGAACTCGTCGAGGACCTTCAGGGCCTTCTCGTACTCCCTCTGGCTTTCGTATTTGTCGGCCATGTCCTTGATTTCCTGGATTTTCCTGAAGGCGGCGCTCCTCCAGTTGCTCTTCACGCTCGAAAGTTGGGACTCGAGCTTCTTCTTCTGGACCTCCGTGGGCTCCATGCCCTCCATCTTCTGAAGCACTTCGCTGCAAAGGTCGAGCGCGTCCTTGAACTTCTTCTCGTCAATCAGCGAGGTTGACTTGGCGCAGGTCTCGTCAATCAGCTTGTCGACCTCGGCAATCTTCCTGTCCTTCTCCTCCTTCTCCTTCCGCTCCTTTTCCCGGATTTTTATCATCTCCTCTTCCTGCCTGGATTTCTTCGGGTCCTCGACATTCGCCTCCGCGTCGTTCTTCGCTTCCTTCTTGCCGGAGGTCTCGTCACGTCCTTCGGGGGTTTTCCTGGAGGAATCCTGCCCCTTCTGGGAGCCGGCTTTCGAGGACTCCGGCGAGGGCTTTCCCCCGGAGTTCATGATTACGACGAGGGCCACGATGAGGACGAGGGCGACGCCGATGATGCCGCCGCCCACGAGCGGGAGATTCATCGGTTTCTTGCCGGATCCCCTCGCGACGCCGGAGGGCCTCGCCTGCACCGGCCGCGCCACCCTGGTCGCCTTCCTCTCGTCGGGTTCCGCAGAACCGCCGTCGGCCTCTATGAACTCAGCAACCTTGCCCTTGCACTTCGGGCAATAGGTGGCGTCCTTGTAAGTCAGGGCCATCCCGCTCTCGATGTCCGCGAGACTGATGCGCTCGTTGCATTCCTCGCAGTACTTGATGGTGAACCCGCCGGTCTTCTTGTCCGTTGACTGGAAGAGGTTCTCCCCGAAGAACACGGTCGTGTCGTCCGGCTTCCTGCGGCGGATGGCGGTCTTCGACCCGGGCTTGAAAGACTTCATCTCGCCGGACGAGGGCTTGACCTTCTCCTCCCCGGTTCTCACCGGCTTCAGCCTGCCGGACGACTTTGTCCTGCCCCCGGCCTTGGGCGCCTTCTCATCGCCGCCGGAGCCCTCCTTCTCGGGTTCAGGCAGGGCCTTGAGCACTTCGGCGGCGATGTCGCGCGAGGGCTTCCTGGAAAGGAACGCCTTTGAGAAAACGGCGGCGTCCGCGTCGAGCAGCACCCCGTCAAAGGCTTCCTTGCAGGCCTTGCACGACTTGAAATGCTCCTGCGCTTCCCGGTTCGACGAGAGCGCGGATTCCCCCTTCTTGTAGGTTTCGAGGAAAGCGGATACGTCTTTGCAATCCATGTCCGACCCCTTCCCGCCGGTCAGGCGGAGCTATTGAAGATTCCGCCGCAAAAACCCGGATTCAAGCTGCCGGCGGAATCGACCCTTTCAAGAAGCGCGCAAGACCAAAGCCCTGATGGTTACGAGGATGCGTATAATCGCCATTCTTCAATTTGACATGATTCGCCCGTCTTGGAGGCTTCTATTACAGGCGAATCATTGAAGACAGCCCATCAGTTCCCTGAGCCTCGTTCGCGCCACGTGAAGCCTCGACTTCACCTTCTCCTCGGTCACCTGCAGGAGCTCTGCGATTTCCGCGTAGCTCATCCCCTGAAGGTACTTGAGCGCGAGAAGGCTCCTGGATTCGGTCGGGAGCGTTCCGGCCATCTCGACGATCTTCGCGGCCATCTCCTGGGGCAGGCCGCCGTCGACCGAAACCTTGAGCGAATCGGGCGCTCCGGGCCGGAAACCGGCGTCCTTCGCGTTCTCGACCGCCCGGGCCTTGACCTTCTCCTCCCTAATCCATGTGATGCACACCTTGTAGGCGATGCCGCCTATCCAGCTCCGGAACTTGGCTGGGTCCCTCAGGCTCGAGAGGGATTTGAACGCCCTGAGGAACGCCTCCTGGGCCGCGTCCTCGCCCTGCTGGAAATCCCCGAGGATGTGATGACCGAGAGCGATTACGCTTTTCTGGTGCTTCCGGACCAGGGCTGCGAACGCTTCGCGGTCGCCCTGGACGGCTTTTTCGACGAGTGGGACGTCATCGCTCGACATCACAGACCTCGGACGGGTGAATCACTGCCTCCGCCATCTAAGTAGCAGATTTTCACAAAAAGTTGATGCCAACGCCAATTTTTTCGCCGGGCCGTGCGCGAGGGTCAATCCCCGGACACTGCCGCGCCTGCGCCCAGGGCCGCTACCGCCCTCTCCGCGACGAAATCCACGAGATCCTGGACGGATTCAGGCTTCAGGTAGAAACCCGGGCATGCAGGAAGCACGACCGCCCCCGCGCGGGTCGCGCCGGCCATGTTCTCGAGGTGGATCAGGCTGAGCGGCGTCTCCCTCGTCACGAGCACGACCTTCCTCCGCTCCTTGAGCGCGACGTCCGCAGCCCTCTCGATTATGTTCGATGAGATTCCGTGCGCGATTCTGGCCAGGGTCCCCATGCAGCAGGGGGCCACGACCATGCCCTTGAACGGATGCCTTCCGGATGCGAAGGGCGCGGTCCAGTCCTGGGCGCCGTAGACGACCACCCTCTTCCTCAGCCGGGCGGGGAGGAGCGCCGCGATGCCGCCTGCGCTCAAGTCCACGTCCTCCTCGACCTTCGCAATCTCCTTCGCCCTCCCCGTGAACACGACGTGGACGCGCCTGCAGCGTTCCGCAAGCATGCGGACGAGGGTTATCCCGTAGATCTGCCCGGACGCCCCCGACAGGGCCGCTACCCATTCGTTCGTGGCCATTCCAGCACCCCGACTAATCCGGCCCGCGTTCAAAGCGCATTTCCCGGATTGAGGACGCCCATGGCGCCCCCCGACTCAATCGAGGCGACATTATCCCCGGGCGGGAGAGGGATGTCAACTGACGGGCCGAACGTCAAGCGATGAAGAGTCGCGCGCGGAATCGGCCGCGCAGGTTCCCGCAGGAGATTCGGCGGGTCTGCGGGATTGCGGCGAAGGCCGGAATCCGGGACCGATGTTGCGGACGGCATGCGAATCCCGTAGAATTTCACAGGCGATCCGCGCCTGGCTGCGAAGAACTGCCGCGGCGGAGCGGAATTCTTCAAGGAATCCGATATGCGCTTCCCAGCGTTGCTCGCCGCATTGGCGGCGGTCCAAACCGTCGCCGGCTGCGCGGCGTACAGGACGATGCCGATCGACCCGGCTTACAGGGCCGACTGCTTCCTGTCCTGCAAGAACCAGTCCGGGCTCTTCCTGGCGTCCGAGGCCCTGTTCGAGGCGGGGAAATCGATTAGGTACCTCTCCGCGGACATGAAAGCCGCCGGAATCATCCCGATAGTCCTGTACGCGTCCAACAGGGGGAAGAACTCGTTCTCGCTGCTCCGGGACGAGGTGACGCTGATTCTCCCGGACGGCGCGGAACTCAAGCCCATCGACATCGCGCAGACATTCGCCGAAGCGGACATGGAAATCCAGATTGACTACATCTCCAAGGATTTCTTCAGGGGCAGGAAGGGGACGAGAATCGGCCAGGACGCGAACCTCGCGGGAGTGATATTCTTCAGGATTTCGCCGGGCAGGTTCGTTTCCGGGCTGACCGACGCGGTGCTCAATCTCGAGATGACGCTCGAGAAGGGCGAGGGGCAGGCCGAATCCTCGAAGATGAAGATCATAGTGGCCATTGAATAGGAGCAATCCAATGAGGGGGCGCATCGCGCTTCTGCCGGCCGCCGCGGCGCTAATCTTCGCCCAGCTCGGGGGCTGCGGATCGTCGGAGGAATACGAGAAGGCCCTTTCGGACGGGAAGAGCCTGTTCGAGGCGAGGAGCTACGCGGAAGCCGAGGCGCGGTTCGCCGAGGCGCTGACCTACGAGTCCGATTCCGTGGAGGCTGCCTTCTACCACGCGCGCTCCCTTTCGAGGCTCAGGAGGTTCTCCGATGCCTTCTCCAAATACAAGGCGCTCTCCGAATCGGGCGACTTCCCGTCCTTCGAGACCGGGAAGAAGGCCCACGTGTTCCGCGAAATGGGCGCCCTTCTCCTGAGGCAGGCCGTGGACAAGAACGAGACCTCGTTCTACTTCAGGTCCCTCAAGGCATTCACTGATTCCCTGGTCGCCGAGCCGGAATCCTACGAGTCCACCTTCGGCCGCGCGGTCTCGCTGTTCGGCCTGGACAAGTTCTACGCCCCCGAAGCCGAGAAGGACTCGGCCTACCACCATTTCAAAAAGTGCGCGTCCCTCATGCCCTCGAAGCCCGAAGCCCTCTACTACTTCGCGCTCTGCCACGAGATGGACAGGCGGCTTTCGTCAATCGACGCAATCCGCATCTACAGGGAGGGTCTCGCGCTCTACGGCGATTTCAGCTCGATGAAGCCCGGCGCGGCGCCGAAGGCCGAGGTCTTTGAAACCTCAATCGAAGGCCTGGACTGCGACTATCTTCCAAGGATTCTCCGCAGGCTGATGCCGCTCGTCGTGAAGGCCGGACCCGAGAAGCTGGGCACGACCGCCGTTGAGCTCAGGAAGACGGCCAGGAGCTATTTCGACGCCTACGTGAGGCTTGGCGGAAAGGAGAAGATGCCCGACGAGGCCATGGCGTGGATGGAGGGGGCCGAAATCCAGCCCGGGCCCGGGAAGACGGACGGGAGCTCCACTCCTCCCTCCTTCAGGGGCGGCGGGATCCGGCCGGTGATTGCGGTCCTTGCGCCGGCGGGACGGACCTTGCGCACGGCCAATCCGAAGCTTGAAATGGAGGCCGCGGTCACGGACGACATGAAGGGGTGCACAATCAGGGTCTTCGTGAACAAGGTGGAGGTCCATCCCAGGTTCGACCTGAGCTTCTTCGAGAACGAGCCCTTCGGCGACGGCAAGGGCGTGAAGACCGTGGCAAAATTCACCGTGGACCTAGCGGAGGGAGACAACGCCTTCGTCCTCAAGGCGTCCGATTCCGAAGGCCTTCAAAGCGACGAGGCGTCCTTCACGGCGTCCTACAAGCCGGCTTCGGTCTACGTGATAGCCGCCGCCGATCCGGGCCCAGGCGGCGCGGCCGCATTGGCAATCGACGACGCCAGGCGTTTCATGGCCTTCGCGGCCGGCGCTCTCGCGATCCCGGAGGAGAACCGGTTTCTTCTCGCCCGCGCCGGGCTTTCGGCCCGCGACCTGACCGCGGCGTTCGAGAAGGTCGAGCCCCGCCTGTTCGACCAGGACGTCCTGGTGTTCTATTTCGCCGGCACCGGGGCCTGCGTCATGGACGCGTCGGGCCCGGTCCTCGGCCTCGCGCTGTCGGACTTCAAGGGATCATCCGCCCATGGGTTCTTCCCCCTGTCGTACGTCGGGGGCGCGCTGGCGAGGACCAAGGTCCGCAGGCTCGCGGTCCTGCTCGACGCCTCTTTCGCAGGAGCAGCAGGCTCCGGCCTTCGCACCGCCCCGGGATCGGCCGCGGGGGGCGAGAAAGCGCTGGCCGAGGCCCCGGCATCGATTCTGGGCGCGTCGAAGAAGGACGAGGACAGGCTGCTGCTCCTGTGCGCGTCGGACGGGAAGGGGGGCGCGGCGGAATTGAAGTCGAACAACCCGCTGTTCGGCCAGGGCGGGCTCTTCACCACGGTCTTTCTCAAGGCCATGGAGGAGAAGAAGGCGGACCAGGACGGCGACGGGAAGATCACGGTCGCCGAGCTCAGGCCCTTCCTCCTCGACAACGTGTCCTATTTCTCCGCCCGCGCGGGCCGCGTGCAGGTCCCGGTTGTCCTCGGCAAGCCGCAGGACAGGCCGTTCAACTGAGCACCTGCGGCTTGAGGTTGTACCTCTCCTCGTCGTAGTACTTGGCCACGTCCAGGTTGACGACCTTTCCGCCCACGTCCTTGAGCGGGACCGTCCCGAGGGACGGCGTGGGGACGATGCCCTTCGCGGAAATCATGAGCCCCGTCCTGCCCTTGAGGATGCAGTTCATGGCCGCGGTGCCCATCGCAAGCCCCATTGCCCTGTCAATCGGGCTCGGCTGGCCGCCGCGCTGCGGATGGCCCAGTGCGACCGACCTCGAGTCCCATTTCGTGTTGGATGCAATCCACTTCGAAAGCGCAGCGCCTATGCCCCCAAGCTTCACGTGCCCGAAGCTGTCCTTGGCCCCGTCGGCCGTGTACATGTCGCCGCCCTTGGGAGCCGCTCCCTCGGACGCGACGATGAGCGCGTACCCCTGCCTGAACCTCTCGGTCCTTGCCATGGGCTTCTCCAGGAGCTTCTTAATCCTGTCGAAGTCGAACGGCACTTCGGGGATGAGGATTATGTGCGCGCCGGCGGCGACTCCGCTCCAGAACGCGAGGTGCCCCGCATGCCTCCCCATGACCTCCACGACCTGAATCCAGTGGTGCGAGGAGGCGGGGACCGCGGACTTCTCGATTATCTCGAGCGCGTTGCGCAGCGCCGTGTCGAAGCCGAGCGTGTAGTCGGTCCCGGCGAGGTCCTTGTCGATGGTCTTGGGCACGCCGACGACGGGAACGCCAAGGCCGCTCAGCTTCGCGGCCACGCCTATCGTGTCCTCGCCGCCCATGGCGACCAGCGCGTCCAGCCCAAGCTTGCGGATGTTCCGGACCACCTCGGCGGACCTGTCGACGCTCTTCCCGCCCTCCTTCAAGGAGAACGGATTCGTGCGCGAGGATCCGATGTTCGTCCCCCCGTCCCTGTCCCACGTCCGGACGGCCGCGTAATCCAGCTTCAGCGTCTCGTCGCAGAACCCGTCGAGCAGCCCCTGCCACCCGTCGAGAATGCCGGTGACTTCCACTCCCGATTCGGATGCCATCCACACGACGCCCTTAATCGCCGCGTTGAGCCCCGGGGCGTCGCCGCCACCGGTAAGAACACCGACCTTCTTGATGCCCATCTGCGTCTCCTGAAAAACTGCCGGAGCCGGAATCCCGGCCCGTCCAAGCCCCAACCGGAATCCCGGCCAGATTACACCCTTTCCGCGGTTTTTCAATCCTAACCCGGATAATTCACGTTCCTTCGTGAATTATTAGGAATCATGGTTATCAGGCTTGAGAAGGTCGCGGCGCTTACAGGATTAGCGCAGTCGTATTAAGTTGACGTATATGACTGCGGCGGTGGCCCGATTTCCGGCATCTTGAAGTCCTCGCCGAGATATGCCTTCCTCACGGCCTTGTCTTCCACGATCTCCCTCGGCGTGCCCTGGGCGATGACCTTGCCGTCGTCGATGATGATCGACCTGTCGGTTATGGCCAGCGTCTCTCTCACGTTGTGATCCGTGAGCAATATCGCTATCCCCTTGGACTTGAGGCCCCTGACGAGCTTCTGGATGTCCTGTACCGCGATGGGGTCGATGCCGGCGAAAGGCTCGTCGAGAAGGATGAGAGAGGGATTCAGGATAAGAGCCCGGGCTATCTCGAGCCTCCTCCTCTCCCCTCCGGACAGCGTCCTTGCCTTCTGGTCCCGCACCTTCGAAAGCCCGAGCTCATCGAGCAGGGTACCGCATCTCGCCTTCCTGCCGTCCCTGTTCAGCGGAAGAGTCTCCAGGATGGCGTAGAGGTTGTCCTCCACGGAAAGCCCCCTGAAGATTGAAGGCTCCTGGGAAAGATATCCGAGCCCGAACCGGGCCCTCAGGTACATCGGCAGGTCCGTGACGTCCCTGCCCTTGAAGAACACCTTGCCCTCGTCCGGCCGCACCATGCCGACGGTCATCCGGAAGGTCGTGGTCTTGCCCGCGCCGTTCCTTCCCAGCAGCCCTGTGATCTCGCCCTGGTACATTCCGAAGGAGATGCCGCGCACAACGGTCCGCTTCCCGTATTTCTTCACGAGATTCTCGACCCTGAGCAATTCCGACGTCTTGGAAGCAGCTGCGCATTCCATCAGAAAGCTAGTCCGCAAAATGTGGAAAACCTGTTGACAACTCCTGCCGCCTCAGAAGCCGCAAAAACAGACAGCCCTGAACATGCCTCCCCTTGAAACCGTGAAAAATAGCCGACTTCAAGCCTGTCGATTTATAAACATCGCGCAACATCAATTATCTCAATATGTTATGGAAGACGGGCTTTCTGGCGGCCGGGAGACCGTTTTCCCGCCCCGCCGCAATTCCAATCTCTCAAAGGATTAGTGAGCTTCAGACCGGAGTCTTGAAAAAATGTGGATAACTTCAGCGAATCAATTTCAATCTTTTCACCGGCCAGAACACCATGAATGCCTGGCCGATGAGGTTCTCGGCAGGGACGAACGGCGCGAATTCCCTCTTCGGATAGAAATCCTTCACCTGGTTTCTTTTAAGGTGCACCCTGCGTCCGTTGACGTCCGTGATTTGCACGTCGCCGGTGACTTCGTCGCGGAAGTACTTCTCCTTGTCGTTGGGCGTGGTGATCATGTCCGCGTCGCCTTCGACCACCGATCCGTCGAGGGTCTCGAACGCGACCTTCATCCAGAGCCTGCTGTCCTTGCTCGACGAGCTGTTGTCGCCGAGGACGACGTAGTTGTCCGGAGGTATCCTGAGGCGTCCGTGGTCGTTGAAGGTCCCGCCTGCTTCGGTGAAATAGTAGAGGTCCCTGTGGATTTTGAGATTGCGGAGCTCGATTCCCCCCCCCTCAGTCCCGATTTTTACGACCGGGCTGAGCGACGTGAACTCGGCGCTGAAATCAGGCTCGTACTCGAAGGATAGGACGTCCTTTCCGTTGATCCGGATTCCGGCGACGGCGTCCGCGTGGTAGAAGGCTGCCTCGAAGGGGCCTGCCGCGGGAAGCGATACGTCGGCCGATGCGGCAGGCTTCCTGTTTCTGAGGATTTCCGCCTGGCCCTTGCCCGAGGCGGGGAGCTTGAACTCGAAGGATTCCGGCCCGAAGGCGATGGCGGCCTTGAGAGCCTCCATTCCGTCGAGAGGGACGGCGTTGAAACTCACAATCAGGTCCCCGATTTCAACGTTCTCGGCATGAGCATAGATGAACCCGTTGTAGTACATCCACGCCTTGCCCCCGCGGGAGGGCATGAGCGTCATGGACGCGCCTTCGGTTCCGGGGCTGCCGTTCTTGAGTTCGGACTCCTCGACCGGCCGCCATTCGCCCTGCGCCGGCTTTCCGATTCCGTTGCTCCATTCCGCGTCTTCTACGGGATAGACCTCCTGCCATAATATGTCCTGGACCTCGCGGGGCTTGCGCTGGATTTCGAAGGCCCCTCCGGGACCGCGGACGTACAGGTCGCCTGCCCTGAGCATGATTTCCTCGCCCGGAAGGCCGACGAGCCGCTTGATGAAGTTCTTCTTCCTGTTGAGGGGGTATTTGAAGACGACCACGTCCCACCGCCGCGGCGCCTTCACCTTGTAGGCGAACTTGTTGACCAGAATCCTGTCGCCGCCGGTTTCCCTGCCGATGAGGGTAGGTTCCATGGAGGAGGTGGGTATCTTGAACGCTTCGATGCAGAACTGGCGAATCACGAGCGCCATGATTATCGCGACAATCACGGCCTCGAGGTTTTCCGAGATCCAGTCCCCGCCGGGTTTCTGCTTGTTCGCGGTCTCAGGGGCTGCGGCTTTGTCCATGGAAGTAATAATAGGACTCCCGCGGCGCCGGGTCAATGGGAACCAAACGCAGCCGGAATTCACCACGAATTACAGCTGCGCCTGAATGACGCGGATGTGCTGTAGCCGCGTCGCTTTGCAGCCAGCGGCATCAGTTTCGAGGATGGGCGTCGAGGAGGCGATGACCTTGCAGGTAACTGCCGCGCATGATAGAAAAGCCAACAATTGGACATTATATGACAACTCAGGGCCGTTCCCCGGGGCGATTTATCAAGCGACGGTGCAACAGAATGCGCAAACGGATCTTCCACGCCGGGTTCGATGTCCGAGCCTGATTCGCGGGCTGTTTTCTGCTAGAATCCATGGCGACCGGATTCGATGATTGCCTGACAAGGAGCGCTCATGCCTATTTTCGAATTCAAGTGCGACGCGTGCGGGAAGTCGTTCGAGGAGCTTTTCCGCAGCAGCTCGGAAAAGAAAAAGATGAAGTGCCCGAAATGCGGATCGGGACGGGTCCACAAGCTCTTTTCGTCTTTCGCCATGTCCGGAGGGGGCAGAGGGGGAGACGGCGGCGGGGCCGAAACCCGGGGCAAGGGGGGATGCGGGAGCTGCTCATCCTCGAACTGCTCGACGTGCAGGTGAGCCGCCGCTATGGCCATGCCCGAGAATCCGCGAATAACCGAGCCTTCCGGCCCACCCCGGACCAGGACCCTCTTTTCCGGCGATTTCCTGAAGAAGCTCGACCTCCTCGACATCCTGACCAGGAAGATCCGCAGGGGGACGAGGCGGGGCGAGAGGCCCTCCACGGGGAAGGGGCAGGGGCTCGAATTCAGCGACCACAGGCCGTACGCGGCCGGGGATGATCTGAGGTACATCGACTGGAACGCGTATTCGCGGCTGAACGAGCTCCACTTGAAGCAGTTCGAGGCCGAGGAGAACATGAACCTCGCGGTCTTCGTGGACTGCTCGGCCTCAATGGACTTCGGCGCATTCAACAAGCTGGACGCCGCGCTCAGGACCGCGGCGGCCCTGGGATACGTGGGGCTCAGCAGGTACGACTCCGTTTCCTTCTACGCGAGCGGAGCCGGCGACGGCAGGGTCATGCGGGTCTTTTCGGGAAAGACGTCCCGGCCGGCGCTGATTGAGCATGCCGCAGCAGTGCGGGCGTCAGCGGACGGAGGCGGCCTTGACGGCTTCGCGGCCGGGATTGCAGCGCGTTCCCGGGGGCCGTCCGCCGCGGTAGTGCTCTCTGATTTCTACGAAGCCGACGCCATGGCGTGGTGCATGGGCATCCTGGCAGGACGCAGATTCGACGTCGGCGCGGTCCACTTCATCGATCCGTCCGAGACCGCCCCCCCTCACTCTGGAAGGATGCTCTTCACAGACGCCGAAACCGGCGGCCGCAGCATGCTCGACGTCACGGGCGGCGTAGCCGAGGCGTACAGGAAGCGCTTCGCCGTCCATCTGAACCGGGTCGAGCGGATGATTTCATCCAAGGGGATGCAATACACGCGGTTCGAAACCTCGCCGGATTCCGAATCCAGGGTGATTGAAATCCTCAGGAGCGGTATCCTTCTCGGGAAACGCGCCAGGCCGGGTTAACCCGGCTTATTCACTAAATTTCGTGACGCGAAGCGTCGACAACTCGCAACAATCGGCAGATACAAGGTTTGCGTCGATACGAATCCTGAAAACGGACATTGAAATTTTCGACACACTGTTGAAAGCCAAGAACCATGCCGATTTTTGCTGGCCAGCGCAAATGGCTTCCGAAGCCATTTGCGCGCCCGGCCCCCGGATAATTCACGTTCCTTCGTGAATTATCCGGGTTAAGAGCAGTTGAGCAGTAGAACAGGGGAACAGGGGAAGAATTATCCGTTTCCAGAATAATAAAATCACCAAGTACACGGAGACGCGGAAGCGCAAAAGACGTGGAAATCAGTTTCGGAAATCCCTCGGCTCTTCTCCTGCTGGGCTTGGGGCCCGTCATAGCCTTCCTTTTCATGTACCGGGGGAGAAGGCGCAGGGCGGTCGTCCCCAATCTCGGGATGTGGGCCGGCCTTGAAGGCCCGGCTTCCGTGGCCAGGAGGAGAATCCGGGAATATCTGCCGCTTGCGCTCTTCCTTGCTTCGCTCGCCGCGGCCGCGCTTGCCGCAGCCGACCCGCAAACGCCCTTTCACGCGCCGGTTCCCGCCCTGCACGTCCTGGTCGTCGACGTGTCCCCGTCCATGAACGCCGCGAATCCGGGGGGATTGAGCAGGATGGATGAAGCGAATGCGGTCCTCGAATCGATTGCCTCGCGGCTCCCCCCGGGTTCGCGGGCGGTCGTGCTCACCTCGGCGCTGCGGTTCGCAGGGGAATTCACATCGATGCCGGAAGCCGCGCCCCGAATCCCTCCACGGCTCCGGGCAAGGGCGGACGGCGGGAGGCTCGACGCGGCCGTGGAATTCGGCCTGAGCGCGCTCGGCGGAACGGCCGGGAAGGTCGTCTGCATATCCGACCGCCGCCCTGCCGGGCTCGGAGACGGCCGTCTCCATTGGATTCCGGTCGGCGAGGACGCGGAAAACGCCGGATTCGTCGGGGTTTCGGCGCACGACGCGCCCCGCTGGGAGCCCGTGCTCGCCGTGACCTGCGAGGTGGCCAATTTCGGGAGGAAGGCGAGGCTGATTCCGCTTGCCGCCGCAGGCATCGAAAAGGGGCTTCTGCCTCCCCCGGCGCTCGTCCCGGCGGGCGGGTCGATGACAATCCCCCTGCGCATTCCGAGGGCCCGCGACGACTCGGTGATCTCCGTCTCGATTGGAGCCGGCGACGCGCTTCCGGACGACGATTCGGTCCTCATATCCGTGCCGGGCGGAGGCCCCCTGAGGATAGCGGTCGTTCCGGACGGGGATCCGGATCCGTTCATCGTGTCGGCGATCCAATCAATGCCGTGGTTCGTGGACGCCCAAGCGTCGGGAATCGCGCCTGCTTCCGCTCCGGAGGGGGCCCTGGACGGCGCCGACGCCGTTGTATATTGCCGCACCGGGCCTGGCAGGGCAGCGCGGGGCGGGATGATTTTCTTCGGGAGGCCGCCGGAATGGATTGAATGCGGGCCTGGCAGGATTTCCGGACCGGCCGAGAAGTCCAATCCTTTCCACCCGGTGACCAGGGGGCTGGGATTCGGCGGCGTGTTCTTCAGAAGCGCGTTCAATATCAAATCGGGCGTCCCGCTGATAGAGACCCGCGACGGGGCGGTGGCCGCGGCCGTGGAAATCCCGGGGTGCAGGGCGGTCGTCTTCGGTTTTTCCACGGACGAGACGAACCTCCCTCTTGACGCAGTCTTTCCCCTGCTCCTCGGAAACGCCGCGAAATGGGCGGCCGAGCGGAATTCCGGTACCGCACCACGGAACCTGAGCGCCGCGGAATTCGCGAGGGACCGCGGATCGGAAGACGCTCCTAAGACGCCTTTCTATCTGAAGGATGCGCGTGGCGGTCCGGCATGCGTGAACCTCGCGGACCGGGCGGAGTCGGACTTGAGAGTTGGAGAGCGCCCGACCCGCGCGCCGTTCGAGCCTGCAGGCGCTGCCCAGGTCGCCATGAAGAGCCTCTTTCCGCTTTTCGGACTCGCCGCGCTCGCGGCAATCTCCTGCCTTATGCTGCTCATCGCGTTCAGACGCGGCTGAGGAGCCGTGAAGGACACGCGAAGCGAGTTCCTTCGCGGCTTTCCGCTTCGTGTGGAATTTGTAAACGGCGCGGGAATATATATAATCCGTGTTTTATGCGCTTTCTTTCCGCGGCTTGCGGCCCAAGGGGCAAGTCGCGGCAGACTCCAGGAGGGAATTTGAAGAACCGCAAAGGGTTGCTGATGATACTGGACGGGTGGGGGCACAGGACCGAAGAAAAATACAACGCCATCGCGCAGGCCCGCAAGCCCTACTACGATTTCATCTCGAAGACCTACCCGTCGACGCTGATTCAGGCTTCGGGCCTGGAGGTGGGGCTTCCCGAGGGGATGATGGGCAATTCCGAAGTGGGCCACTTGAACCTCGGGGCGGGGAGGATAGTCTGGCAGGAGCTGACGAGGATTTCGAAGGCGATTCAGAGCGGCGAGTTCTTCAGGAACCCCGCGCTCTCGAATGCGATGAAACGGGTGAAGGACAAGGGCGCCCTGCACCTCATGGGACTCGCCTCCAACGGGGGCGTGCACAGCTACGAAAGCCACTATTTCGCGCTCCTGGACATGGCCCGGAGGCTCGGGCTCGACGGGGGCAGGGTGTTCTTCCATGCGATAACCGACGGCCGCGACACGCCGCCGACGAGCGGCCTCGGGTACGTATCGAGGGTGGCCGCCAGGATGTCGGAGTCCGGCTTCGGCAGGCTTGCGACGGTCATCGGCAGGTTCTATTCCATGGACAGGGACAAGCGGTGGGACCGGGTTGAGAAGGCGTACAGGGCGTACACCGAGGGGGAATGCCGCATAAGCGCCGGATACGAGGAAGCGGTCAAGAAATCCTACGAGGAGGGGACGACGGACGAATTCATCCTGCCGGTGATGATCGGGGACGGCGGGGAGCTTCCCCTTATTCGGGACGGCGATTCGGTGATTTTCTTCAACTTCAGGGCGGACAGGGCGAGGGAGATAACCAGGGCGTTCATCGAGGACGGGTTCCGCGACTTCGCGCGCAGGAAATCGCCCGGGGTGCACTGGGTCTGCCTGACGGAATACGACGCGAAGATCAAGGCCCCGGTGGCGTTCGAGCCCCAGAGGCTCGCGAACGTCTTCGGCGAGCATCTCTCGAAGACCGGCAGGAGGCAGCTCCGGATAGCGGAGACGGAGAAGTACGCCCACGTGACGTTCTTTTTCAACGGCGGCGTGGAAACGCCGTTCCCGGGCGAGGACAGGGTTCTCGTCCCGTCTCCGAAGGTGCAGACCTACGACCTCAAGCCCGAGATGAGCGCGCCCGAGGTGAAGAGGCAGTTCCTGGAGAAATACCGGTCCGCGGACTACGACTTCCACCTGCTGAACTTCGCGAACCCCGACATGGTGGGCCACACGGGCGACATGGAAGCCGCGGTCAAGGCGATCGAGGCGGTGGACGCGGAGATGAAGGACGTCATCGAGCCGCTGCGGGCGGACGGCGTCCCGGTGATCGTCACGGCCGACCACGGCAACGCGGAGCTCATGTACGACGAGGAGCACCAGGAGCCCCACACCGCGCACACTACGAATCCGGTGCCGCTGATAGTCGTCTACGACGGGTTCAAGGGCGGGCGGCTGTGTTCCGGCGGGCGGCTCTGCGACGTGCTCCCGACCATGGCGGCGCTCATGGGAATCGAGACCCCGGAAGAGGTGGAAGGCGCGAGCCTCGTTTCATAGCGGGGAGATATGCTGGAAGTAGCTTTCCTCTGGCACATGCACCAGCCCTTCTACAAGGACATGTACACCGGGGAGTATTACCTCCCGTGGGTCAGGCTGCATTCAATCAAGGACTACTACGGCATGGCGGCGCTGGCGCTCGAGCGGGAGGACGTGCGCCTGTCCTTCAACATGGTGCCGAGCCTCATGCTGCAGGTCTCCGACTACGCCGAAGGCCGCGCCAGGGACAGGAACATGGACCTGTCCCTCAGGGACCCCAAGGACCTGGAGGAGGGGGACGTCGAGTTCATTGTCTCGAACTTCTTCAGATGCTTCCATCCGACCATGATCGACCCCTACCCGCGCTACAGGGAGCTTCTGCAGAAGATGGCGAAGGACCCCGCGGCGCGTCGCAAGAGGCGCTATCCCGCCTCTGACCTGAGGGACCTGCAGGTCTGGGCCAATCTGGCGTGGTTCCACAGGACGCTCAGGGAATCCGACCCGGTCGTGAAGGGGCTCATCGACAAGGGCAGGGATTTCACCGAGGCCGACAAGGCGGCGCTGTTCGACAAGCAGAGGGAAATCGTAGCACGGGTCATACCCATGTACCGGAGGCTCGAGGAAGAAGGACGTGCCGAGCTCTCGACCTCGCCCTTCTACCACCCGATACTCCCGCTCCTCTGCAGGATGGAGTCCGCGCTGGAGGCGATGCCGAACGCCCGGCTTCCGGTGCACAGGGGCCCCTACACCCGCGACGCCGCGAGGCACGTGTCGAAGGCCGCGGCGTTCCACGAGAAGATCTTCGGCCGGCGGCCGAGGGGGCTCTGGCCTCCCGAGGGATCGGTGAGCGAGGACATCCTCCCAATCCTCTCGGACGAGGGGCTTACCTGGATTGCAACGGACGAGGGAATCCTGGAGAGCTCGCTCCTTCGGAGCTTCTCGGACTGCAACGGCGACTCGGCTGTGAACGCCGGCCTCTACACGCCGTACAGGCTCAGGGCACCCGACGCCCCGCTGTCGGCCTTCTTCCGGGACCGGGCGCTGTCGGACCTCATCGGGTTCGCGTACTACGGCATGGACCCCGCCGCGGCGGCCGCGGATTTCACGTCCAAGCTCCTCAAGATTGAGGCCAAGGCGCAGGGGCCGAACCCGATAGTCACAATCATTCTCGACGGCGAGAACCCCTGGGAGCACTACCCCGACGGGGGCGTGACTTTCCTGAGGAGCCTCTATGCGTCCATCGCGGCTCAGCCGAAGCTGAAGATGACGACGTTCTCCGGGCACCTCAAGTGGCGGAACTCGACACCGGTCCTCCCGCGCCTCGGGGCGGGCTCGTGGATAAACGCCAACTTCGGCATCTGGATTGGCTCCCCTCAGGACAACGCCGCATGGGACTACCTCGGCCGCACGAGGCAGCACCTCGCGTCCGCCGAGCACAAGGGCGACGTGGACATGGCGTGGGAATCCGTCTATGCCGCCGAGGGCAGCGACTGGTTCTGGTGGTACGGCGACGACTTCTTCTCCGAGGAGAAGGACCAGTTCGACTTCATCTTCCGCAAGAACCTGAAGAACGCCTTCCGGTTCCTCTCGGAGGAAGTCCCGCACTTCCTCGAGGAGGCGATATTCTCCGATCCCCGGGCCACGTACACGAGGCCCTCGGGGCTCATGACCGCGGTCATCGACGGGTGCGCCACGAACTTCTTCGAGTGGAGCGCGTCGGGGAAGTACGCTCCGTCGGCGGAGAACACGACCATGGGCCGGACGGCGGGCAGGATAGTGAAGGAAATCCTCTTCGGATTCAGCATGGACTCGCTCTTCCTCAGAATCGACACGCAGGGGAGCGCCGCGGACAAGCTCGCGGGCGACCGGCACGTGAGGGTGGAATTCCCGCGGGCCGGCAAATCGGTTCTCTGGTCGCCCGGCGGGAACGGGGCGGTCTATGACGGCGGGCGGGGCGCGGCATGCCAGCCCTTCGACTGCGCGTGCGCGCGGAAGGTCCTGGAGATGGAGGTGCCGTTCGCCAGGATCGGCCTCGAGCGGGGGAGCGCAATCAGTTTCTCGGTGGAGATTGTAGAGAAGGGCGCAACAATCGAGCGGCATCCCCGCCACGGCCACTTCGAGTTCCCTGCGCCGACCGAAGATTTCGAGATGGAAAACTGGCAGGTTTGAAGGAGATTGGATGTCCGACTTGAGAAAAGACCCCGTCCTCGGGAGGTGGGTGATAATCGCGGAAGAGCGCGCGAAGAGGCCCTCGGACTTCAAGATGGAGCCGAGGCCCGAGCCGCAGGGGAAGTCGAAGCTCTGCCCGTTCTGCGAAGGGAACGAGCACCTGACGCCGCCCGAGATAATCGCGTTCCGGAAGAAGGAGAGCAAGAAGAACGAGAAGGGGTGGTGGCTCAGGGTGATCCCCAACAAGTACCCCGCGCTCGCGATTGAGGGCGACATCGGCAAGAAAGGAATGGGCATCTACGACAAGATGAACGGCATCGGCGCGCACGAGGTCATCGTTGAGACCAACGAGCACAAGTCCTCCCTGACGCAGCTTGCCGACCTGAACATCAGGGACGTTGTCTGGGCGTACAGGGACAGGCTCGTGGACCTGCGGCGTGACAACCGCTTCGTCTACGGGCTCGTGTTCAAGAACGTGGGCCAGGCCGCGGGCGCGTCCATGGAGCACACCCACTCGCAGCTCATCGTCACACCCACGATTCCGTCAATCCCCATGAGGGAGATGAACGGCTGCTCCGAGTTCTACAAGTTCCGCGGCAGGTGCCTCTATTGCGACATGATTGAGCAGGAGATCGACCAGGGGTCGAGGCTTGTGATGGAGACCGCGGATTTCATAGCCTTCACGCCGTTCGCCTCCAGGTTCCCGTTCGAGACGTGGGTCCTCCCCAAGGGCCACAAGTCCCACTTCGAGGACGTGGACAACAACGAGGTCGACGGGCTCGCGTTCATCCTGAAATCGGTTCTGAAGAGACTGGAAGACACCCTGTGCAATCCGCCGTACAACTACATGATTCACACGTCCCCGTTCGACCTCGGGTTCCTCTCGTATTATCACTGGCACATAGAAATCATCCCCAGGCTGACCAACGTGGCCGGTTTCGAGTGGGGATCAGGTTTCTACATAAATCCGGTCCTGCCCGAGAACGCGGCCGCGCACCTGAGGGGCGAGTTCCAGCAGTGATTTTTGCGCAGGGCGTCAAGGAACGGCGCGAAAATCTATCATGCTGCGACCTTGCAATTCAATTCCGGGCCGGTTAAATTGCGTCGTTTCCTTTGGCCCCGAGAGTCGGTTTCCAGGGAGGTTTCAAATGCCAATCATGAGCCACAGCGAATGGAAGAGGAGGACCAAGCTCGGGGTGCTGAAGCCGAGGAGCAGCCTTCTCAAGAAGGTCGACAACTGCCTCAACGAATACGACCAGAAGCGCGGGGACCCGAGGCTATTCGAGGCGCTCTGCGTAGCGCTCGGGGAATGGATTAAGTCCAAGGACAACGTCGAGGACAGCGCGCGGAACTTCGAGGGCGCCGTCACCGACCTCATCCGCCAGGTCGAGGATTTCAAGAAGCAGAACATCAATCCCGCGAGCCACCTCATGGCGATGAACCACCTCGAGGAAATCCGCAAGGGCGCGGAGCTGTTCAAGCAGGGGAAGCTCAAGCCGGCGAAGATAACCGTGCCCATATCGACCGGCGTGGTGGACAAATCCGCGGGGCACGTCGTCTACGAAGGCTTCACGCAGGTGCAGCTGCCGATTGCGAAGAACGCATGGGCAGAGGCGTACAGGGCCGCTGGCCTGGCCGTCGCCGGCGCCGCGAAGGCCGGCACCGACAACACCGAGAAGACGCGCCTCACCACATGGCTCGGCCCGACCTCGGTCACCACCAAGCTCCAGACCGTGAAGGACAACCTCAACGCAATGCTGCAGGCGTTCCAGAAGAACAAGGTCACACTGTCGCTCCGCGAGGACAAGACGCTGCACTACGTGAACGGGGACGACCCCTTCGGCGACATGGTGGAGGGCTTCAACACCTCGACCGTCTACGGCTTCGTCTGGTCGCCCTCCTGGGGCCACGTCGGAAGCGGCTACAGGGTGATTCTCGGCAACGTGTTCCTGAGGGACAGGACGCCGCACGAGGACGCGCAGACCATCTATCACGAGCTCACGCACAAGGTGCTCAAGACCAAGGACCACGCGTACGGCAAGGAGAAGTGCAAGCTGCTCGTGAGCACGCCGGCGAATGCGCTCACCAACGCGGACAGCTTCGCCTACTACGCCGTCAGCTTCCTCGCTTGAGACGCGTACGGCCCAAGGTAGAAGGTCGAAAGCCGCGGACCGTTGACCGCAAACCGGATAGCGAAGAGAGAAGAGGGATAGGAAGATGGCGTGAACCGTTGACTGACTGTTTACCGTCGACCGTCGAAGACCCTGCGAAGCCCTGGCACAGGGAGCCATGGCGAAGCAGGGTGAACCGTAAACCGGGAATTTTAACCGCCGAAGACACCGACGACACCGAAGGGAAGGGGTGAAGGCCGTAGTTGAGCAGTCAGTCACTTAATCAACATATCCTTGTAGAAATTGAAAAGATTTGCGGCAAGGCACGCTCGAAGCCCTGAAGGACACGCGAAGCGCGTTCCGTCTTGAATCTGGAACTCACCTTCATGCCGCGCGGCGGCACCCAGAAACCACTAAAATGGATCCTAGCGCGGCATGGAGGACTACCTGCCTCGTAAATTTGAGGGTAATTTTTCCCCTCACCCCTGCCCTCTCCCAAAGGGAGAGGGGGACTAGCGCAGCAAGGAGATATTTCGTAATCCATCGCCAGCCAAGTAGTTACCCTCTCCACCTCCGAGGGGGAGAGGGTAAGGGTGAGGGGGACTATTTTCATATTCGAGCAATCTCGCATACAAATTTTCGAGGCAGGAAAAGAACAAAGCTCTCAGGCTTGCCGGAAACGGAAAACAGGCAGCGAAGCTCCGGCTGAAATCCTGTCCATCTTCCATAGTTCCGGATTGAAGTAGTGGATGCAGGTTTTCAAGACGAAGGTGGGCCGGGGCGATCACGACAGCTGAGTGCCGCGACTACGGCACACCCGCGTCAATCCGACGAAGGCGGGGCGGGCAGCCGGCCCGCGGAAGGTCACGCCTGCTTCTTGAGCCTGCGGACGGAGTTGCTCTTGCACTTCTTGCAGGTGAGCTCAATCGGCCCGTCGGCGGGGTTGTACGTCTCCTCCCACGAGGCGCCGCAGCGCAGGCATTTGTAGACCACCGGGACGGCCTCCTCTTTTTTCGCGGCTTCCTTTGCGGCGCCGTCCTTCGCTGCTCCGTCTTTCGGCATCTGCACCTCCGCGGCCCAGCCCTTTTCAGAGCGACTCGGCCAGAATCTCGGCGAGGTCGCGGACCGGAATCCGCGGCACTCCCCCGCCCTCGTTCTTTTTCTGAGCGCACAGGAAATGAATCTTGCACTTCGGGCACGCCGTGACCAGCACGTCCGCGCCCGCTGCTTCAGCCTCGCAAAGCCGCCTCTTCTGGATGGCCATGGACGCGGCCCCGCAGTTCACCCAGGAGCTCGTTCCGCAGCACAGCGCCAGGCGCCCCGAGTGCTCCATCTCGCGGATATCCGCGGCCTTGGAGAGCGCCTCCCGGGGCTCCGAGTACACGCCGCCAAGCCTCCCGAGCCTGCACGGATCGTGGTAGGCGGCTGTTGCGCCCGATTTCCTGAACGCGAGCCCGGCGAACCCCTTCTCCTTCATGAATTCGGATATGTGCAGCACCCTGAAGGGAAGCCTGCCGACCGCTTCCGGCATGTCGAACTTCATCGTGTGCCAGCACTCGGCGCAGGAGCAGACCACGGTCGAGGCGCCGGTCCTGGAAATCGCCTCCGCGTTGGCGGCGGAAAGGGCCCTGAACGCCGCGGCGTCGCCGGACCAGAGGAGGTCATGGCCGCAGCACTTCTCGTCCGGCAGGACGGCGGGGATCACCCCTAGCCGGTTGAGTATTCTCACCGAGGAGAGGGCGATGCCGGAGAGGCCGGGCGAGAGGTCCTCGAAATAGATGTCGAACTGCGGGCCGCATCCCGCGAAGTAGAGCACGTCGCCCTTCCCGGCGATTCCGGCTCCCTCCCCAATCCACGGGACCTGCGTCCGCTCCTCTTCCGCGGAGAGCTTCATGCGCATCATCGAATGGAGTGCGCCGGCATGCGAGCACGGGGCCATGCGCGAGGGCGAGACGGACTTCTCCCTGAGGAGCCTCGTGAGGTGCGGGTACTTCACGTCGGCGGGGCAAATCTCCGCGCATGCTCCGCAGGTGATGCAATCCCAGAGGTCCCTGGACCCGAGGAACTCCTCCCGGCCCAGTCCGGCCATCCTGGATATGGCTAGCCTCGGGGAGAAGTCCGCGTGCCGCGACACCGGGCACAGCGCCGTGCACTTGCCGCAGTCTATGCAGGCCAGCGCCCGGAAAGAGTTCATGATTTGCCTTAATTCGCCGTCCATGCCGAATCTCACAACGTCTTGCGTCCCGTCTCGGGCCCGCCGCCCTCGAATGCCCGCTTCATGCCCCCCATCGCTGAAATCCTTGCCGCGAAT
>DYIT01000009.1:33803-41138 GCA_020723505.1 Candidatus Kuenenia stuttgartensis | reverse complement strand
ATGAAGATCAGCACCAGCACGGCCGCGAATCCGGCGAGCAGCGGCCGGAGATTGGCGGACTCCATGGGCGACGACTCGAAGCGCGCGATTCTTTCGGGCGAGACCCCGATGCTTGCGAGAAGCCTCTTCGCCTTGTCGATCCTGGCCGAGGAGTTCCTCGAACCGGTTCCGTACCTGCACCTCTCGGTCCTGCAAGCGAACAGCACGGCCGCGTCCGCCCCGCCTTCGAGAGCCGCCAGCATGAAGCCCGTCCTGAGCTGGCCCGAGCACACGACCGGGATTACGTCGACCACGCACTTCCCGGCCAGCTCGGATTCCACCGCTTCCATGAGCTCCGCCCCGGCGCATGCCCTGCAGAGGAAAGCGGCAATCCTCGGCTTGAAAGGCCCGGCAGCCGCGCCTGCCTTCCTCGCGGCCTCCGCCCCGGCTTTCATCTCTTCGACTTTCTTCGCCATCCGCTCAATCCCGACTGATTGCCGCAGGTTCCCGGGCCCGACCGTCCGCGGCGCAAGGCCGGGGCCGGGCGACACGGGACCTCAAGCCCCCCGCGCCGCGGGGAACCTGAGCCTGCCGATGAAGTCCGCGTCCGAGAACCCCTTCATTGACATCGCCCCGGTCGGGCATGCGCCAGCGCAGATTCCGCAACCCTTGCACCTCGCGGGATCCACCTTGGCCGACCCGCCTTCGATTCTTGCCGCCGAATACGGGCATGCCTTCGCGCATTCGCCGCAGGACCTGCACAGCCCCGCGTCCGCGCAGGCCAGGAGGAGCTCGATTCCGGCGTCCCAGGAACCGTCCGGAGCCTCGATTCTCCCTGATTCCGCGCCCGCGAAGCACGTCCCGTCCCTCATCTCGACCCTGATTATCCCCTCGGAGCGCCCTCCGTCGCGTGTCCCGGTCATGACGGCGAGCCGCTTCGTGCACTCGTGGACGCACTCCGCGCAATCCGCGCATGCCCCGCATCGCAGGCATCGCGCTGCCTCGGCCCTCGCCTCCGGTTCCGAGAGGACCGACATGGCTTCTTCAAAGCCGGCTGTCCGCTTCTTCGGATTCGCCATCGCGGGCCTGCGACGCTTCTTGGCCGCCCTGCAGGCCGCATCCGGCACGAGCTCCCTCTCGGCAGGCAGGTCGAAACGCAGCCTCGCGGCGTCGGCTTTCCCGAGCAGCTTCAGAATCGAGCGCGCCGCCCTGTGCCCCGCCTCGATGGCGTCGATGACCGTGGCCGGACCGGTCGCCGCATCGCCCCCGGCGAAGACCGCCGGATTTCCGGTCGAGCAGGTCTCCCGGTCGGTCCTGACCGTGTTGTCCCTTTCGAGCGCAAGCCCCTTCGGCTGGGTCTTTCCCATGAACGAAGCGTCGGGTTCCATGCCGATTGCGGGAATCAGGAAATCCGCCTTCATGGCGAACTCGGATCCGTCGATTGGGACCGGCCTTCTGCGGCCGCTCTGGTCCGGCTCGCCGAGCCTCATCCTGACGCACTCGATCGCCGATAGCCTGCCCCCCTCGCCGGCAGCCTTCACGGGCGCGGCGAGAATCTCCAGCCTGACGCCCTCCTCAAGGGCCTCTTCGATCTCCTCCGCCGCCGCGGGCATCTCGGACCTGGTCCGCCTGTAGACAATCGCGACTTCCGAAGCCCCGGACCTCAGGGCGCATCTCGCCGCGTCCACGGCCGAGTTCCCCCCGCCGACGACCACCACCCTGCCGCGCAGCCGCGCGCCGCCCTCGAGGTTGACCTTCCTCAGGAACGCAGAGCAATCGAGCACGCCTTCGAGTTCCTCGCCCGGCACCCCGAGCTTGAGGCTCCTCCAGGCCCCGGTCGCAATGAACACGGCCTTGAAACCCGACGCGAGCAGGTCGGAGACGCCGAACCCCTCGGACCCGATTTCAACGCCCGTCTTTATCTCCACGCCCAGGTCCTCGATTGCCCCAATCTCCCTCTCGATGACGTCCCTGGGCAGGCGGTACGCCGGAATGCCGGTGATCATTGTTCCGCCGGGCTTCCCGAGGCGCTCGAACACCGTGACGCCCACGCCTTCGGACGCGAGGTCCGCCGCGGCCGTCAGCCCGGCGGGGCCCGATCCGACCACGGCGACCGCCTTTTCGGGCCGCTGCTTCCGGGCCGCCGGAGTCCTCGGGGCGTTCCTTACCTCCCAGTCCGCGACGAAGCGCTTCAGTGCGCAAATCGCCACCGGCTCGTCGATTACCCCCCTCGAGCACTCCTTTTCGCAGGGATGCGTGCAGACCCGGCCGCAAATCCCCGGGAATGGGTTCTTCCGCTTGACCGCCTTCAGCGCCTCGGCGTACTTTCCCGCGGCAATCAGGCTCACGTAGGCCTTGGCGTCCACGCCCGCCGGGCACGAGACCCTGCACGGCGACGGGCCCGAGGGACGGAGAATCCATTCGCCGCCGCTCCCGCGGAAGCGGACCTCCCCGTCCGCGCCCTTTCCCCGGACCGATGCTGGGCTCATGCCGCGCCTCCCTTGCCGAGCAGCTTGGCGCCGTACTCGTATCCGGTCTGGAACGCCTTGAGATTGAGCTTCTCGGTCCCGGGCGGGACGGAATCCTCCACCGCCTTCCTGACCGCCTCGTAGCCGATGGCCCCCCCCGCGGCGGCGAAGAAGCCGACCATGATGATGTTGGTGACGATGCTCCTGCCCATCTCCTCGGCGAGCCTGGTGGCCGGTATGCCGTAGGACTTCTGCCCGGGCTTGAGCTTGCAGAGCTTGACGAGGTCGCTCTCGTACAGGAGCACCGCGTTCTCCCTCATCTCGGGGAAGAACTTGTCGAACGCCTCCTGCGACATCGCGACCAGGATGTCCGTGTTCCTCACGTAGGGATACAGAATCTGGTCGTCTGAAATGACCACCTGCGCGCTGCACGACGAGCCCCTCGCCTCGGGCCCGAAGGCCTGGGTCATGGTGGCGAACTGGTTGTTGAAGATGGACGCGGCCTTGCCGATGATCGAGGCGGCCATGATTACGCCTTGGCCGCCGAAACCTGAAACTCTGACTTCATTTTGTGCCATTTCTCGCTCCCGTAGGGGACGTACTTGTCCCCGAAGACCTTCGAGTATCCCTCGTTCAACTGGTCGAGGAAGGTGGGCTTCTGCACGTCAACGAACTTGCCGACGATTATCTTCCCCTGGAAGGAGATGTCCACGTCCTTCGTGTCGGCCCCGTGCCGGATTACGGAGTTCTCCTTGTAGAACTTCATGAGGTCGAAGCCCGTGCCGAGCTTGTTCCTGCGCGCGTATACGGTGGAGCACGGGGCGATGACCTCGATGAACGCGAATCCCCTCCTTGAAAGCGCCTCCTGGATTGTCCATTTCAGCCTGCGGAGGTGCAGGGACGTCCATCGCGCCACGTACGTCGCTCCCGAGGAGGCGGCGAGGTGGGGGAGGTTGAACGGGTGCTCGAAGCAGCCGAAGGGCGTTGTCGAGGTTTTGGCCCCTACCGGCGTGGTCGGGGCCATCTGCCCGCCCGTCATGCCGTAGATGAAATTGTTGACGCAGATGACCTTTAGGTTCTGGTTCCTGCGCGCGGCGTGGATGAAGTGGTTCCCGCCGATTGCCGAGAGGTCGCCGTCGCCTGAGAACACCACAACGTTGAGGTCGGGATTGGAGAGGTAGAGGCCCGTCGCGAACGGGATGGCGCGGCCGTGGGTCGTATGGAACGAGTCGAGGTTCACGTAGCCCGCGACCCTCCCGGTGCAGCCGATTCCCGAGACAATGACCGTCTTCTTCAGATTGAGCGGCGTTGCGAGGAGCGCCTCGAGGAAACAGTTGACCACTGTGCCAATCCCGCAGGTCGGGCACCATATGTGCGGAATCCTGTCCATCCTCAGGAGCTTCGACCGGGGATGCTCCTCACCGCACGGTCTGGGTTTTTCCGGCATGGAGGACTTCCTTAAATGCGTCATAGATGACCCCGGGGTCGTGGACCGCGCCGCCGTAGGCGGGCACGTGGCGGGTCAGGCACTTGCCCGCCGCGCAGCGCTCCACCTCGTACGATATCTGGCCTGCGTTGATTTCCGGGACCACGAATCCCTTGATCTTTCCGGCGAGCTCCGCGATCTTCTTCTCCGGGAAAGGCCATATCGTTATGAGCCTGACCTGGCCGATTCTCAAGCCCTCTTTCCTCGCCTGCTGGACCGCGGCCTGGGCCACGCGCGAGGTGATTCCGTAGGACACGAGGACCACGTCGGCCTTGTCGAGATTCGACTCATCAACCATTATTATGTCCGAGGCGTTCTCCCTGATTTTGCCGGTCAGCCTCTTTATGAGCTTCTCCTGGCATTCGGCAGTCATCTGCGGGTAGCCCCGCTCGTCGTGCGTGAGCCCGGTGGTGTGGATGTTGTATCCGTCGCCGGCCTGAATCATCTCCGGCACCCACCCGCCCGCGGCGTCGTATGGCCTGTACTGCCCCGGCTTCTTCGCCGTGAGGGTTCTGGGAACGACTTCAATCCGGTCCGCGGGCGGAATCACGACCTTCTCGGTCATGTGGCCTATGACCTCGTCCATCATGAAAAGCACGGGCACCCTGTACTTCTCGGACAGGTTGAAGCACGTAATCGCGTGGTTGAACGCCTCCTGCGGCGAGTTCGGGGCGAGGGCGATTATCGCGTAGTCGCCGTGCGAGCCCCACCTCGCCTGCATGATGTCGGCCTGGCCGACCATGGTGGGCAGGCCTGTCGACGGCCCGGCGCGCTGGACGTTCACGACCACGCATGGCGCCTCCATCATGGCGGCCAGGCCGATGTTCTCCATCATGAGGGAGAAACCGGGGCCCGACGTCACGGTCATCGACTTGAGGCCGCCCCATGCAGCTCCTATCACGGCCGCCATGGAGGCGATTTCGTCCTCCATCTGGATGAACATCCCGCCCACGAGCGGGAACCTCTGAGTAATCCTCTCCGCGACCTCCGTGGACGGGGTGATTGGGTACCCTGCCAGGAACCTGCATCCCGCGGCGATGGCGCCTTCCGCACAGGCGTAGTCGCCGTCGAAGAAATGCGCACCCGTAAGCACTCCCGCTGGATTTGCTTTCATCTGAGGTTCCGACAAAAACAAGGGCGCGGTCTACGCGCCCTCTTCCTTCTCGCCGCCTGCGCCGGTAATAGTGAATATCGCGAACTCCGGGCATATCACTTCGCAGTAGTTGCAGAGCGCGCAGGCTGAAATGTCCTTCACCTTCGGAGGGTGGTATCCCTTCGCGTTGAACTCCTTCGACATCTCGAGCACGTCCCTGGGGCAGTACTCGACGCAGAAGCCGCATCCCTTGCAGCGGTCCCTGATTATGACAATCCGCCGTTCCGCGGACTCGACGTCCCCTTTGAGGGGCTTTCGCCACGGCTCGGTCATTTCTTGGTCCTCCCACCCGCGCGCGCGCCTTTGCCGCCCTTCTCGAGCGCTTCCTTCATGGCCGCCCCGATTTCCGCCGGCGACGCGGCCATGCGGACCCCGGCTGCGGTCAGCGCCTCTATCTTGCCCCTGGCCGTGCCCTTGCCGCCGGAAATCACCGCCCCTGCATGCCCCATCCTCTTGCCGGGCGGGGCGGTCTGGCCGGCGATGAAGGCCACGACCGGGATGCGCACTTCTTTCTTTATGTACTCCGCAGCCCTCTCCTCGTCGTCCCCGCCGATTTCGCCTATCAGGACAAGCCCCTTCGTGCCCTTGTCGGCGTTGAACATGCCGATTGCTTCCATGAACGTCGTGCCCACAATAGGGTCCCCGCCCAGGCCGATGCACGTGGACTGGCCTATGCCGAGGCGCGTGAGCTGGTACACCGCCTCGTAAGTCAGAGTCCCGCTCCTCGAAATCACGCCTATCCCGCCCGGAGCGTGAATCCACCCCGCCTGGATGCCGAGCTTGCAGCGGTGCTCCGGCGTGATTACGCCCGGCGTGTTGGGACCCACAAGCCTGCAAGGCTTCCCCTCGAGGCTGCGCTTGACCCTGACCATGTCCGCGACCGGAATGCCCTCGGTGATGCACACCACGAGCTCAATCCCGGCGTCCGCGGCCTCCATGATGGCGTCCGCAGCGAACGCCGCGGGCACGAAGATGACCGAAGCATTGGCGCCGGCCTTGTTCCTCGCGTCCGTGACGGTGTCGTATATCGGCACCTTGTCGTCGAAGGACTGCCCCCCCTTGCCCGGCACCACACCTGCGACCACTTTAGTGCCGTATTCGAGCATCTGGCGCGCGTGGAACGAACCATGCCCGCCTGAAATGCCCTGTATGACGACCCTTGTGTCCTTGCCCACGAGTATGCTCACTGCCCGCCTCTCGAAGAAAGATTACGAGACAAGCTCGACCGCCTTGCGGGCGGCCTCGCCCATATCCGATGCCGAGATGATTTCGAGGCCCGATTTGTCGAGCACCGCCTTGCCCTGCTCCGCGTTCGTGCCCTCGAGCCTGACGACGAGCGGAACGGAGATGCCGAGCGACTTCACGGCCGAGACCACGCCGTCGGCAATCACGTCGCAGCGCATGATCCCGCCGAAGATGTTGACAAGAATCGCCTTCACGTTCGGGTCGCGAAGGATAATCTTGAACGCCGCTTCGACCTGCTCCTTGGAAGCCCCGCCGCCGACGTCCAGGAAGTTGGCCGGCTTCCTGCCGTAGTGCGCGATGATGTCCATGGTGGCCATGGCCAGCCCCGCGCCGTTCACGAGGCAACCTATGTCCCCATCGAGACTTATGTAGCTGATGCCGAGCTCCTTGGCTTCCCTCTCCTTGGAATCCTCCTCCTCCGTGTCCCTGAGCGCAGGATGGTCCTTGTGTCTGTAGAGAGCCGAATCGTCGATGTCTATCTTGGCGTCGAGGGCGACAAGGCTGCCGTCCTTGAGAAGCCCCAGCGGGTTGATCTCAACGAGCGAGGCGTCTTCGGCATCGAACAGCTTCGCCATGCCGGAGAAGACCTTTACCGCCGATTTCACGGTATCCCCGGACAGTCCCAGTCCGTAGGCGAGCCTCCTCGCCTGGAAGGGCATCAGTCCGAACACCGGGTCCACGGTTTCCTTGAGGATTTTCTCCGGGGTTTCGGCCGCGACCTTCTCTATTTCGACCCCGCCTTCGGCCGAGGCCACGAGCGTTGCCCTGGCCGAGCGCCTGTCCACTAGGATTGCGGCGTAGAACTGGCCTGCGAGGTCGGCGGCTTTTTCCACGAGGATTTTCCTCACGGACCTGGCCGTTCCACCGGTCTGGGCGGTAGTCAGCTTCATGGCGAGTATGTCGCGGGCGCACGACGCGGCTTCGGCGGGGGAATTCGCCCTCCTGACGCCGCCTCCCTTGCCCCTGCCGCCCGCGTGTACCTGGGCTTTCACGAAGACGGGGCA
>DYIT01000009.1:29425-33793 GCA_020723505.1 Candidatus Kuenenia stuttgartensis | reverse complement strand
AGCGGCCGCCTGCTCGACTCCCGCCGCCTCGGAGAACATCCTGCCGGGCATGACCGGGATGCCGTACTTGCGGAAGATTTCCTTGGCCTGGTACTCGTGAATCTTCATTCTCGCCCCGCAGAAAAAGCCGTCGTCCCCCCCGGCGGCCGCCTTTCCGGTATCCTTGGCCGCAAGGGAAAAGATTCATTTAATCCCAGGGTCACCCCGATTCAAGCAAAATCCGGAACCTGACGACAATCCAAAGGGGCTCTATTCTGCGCCATACGTATCGCCGGCCGCATAATAGCCCGCGACCTCACGGTCGCGGCTCTGCTCAGGGCCATGCGTATCCCAGGCTGCCTGAACTCCCGCAGGCTCACGGCCGCCGCTGCGCACGGATCTTCACGGCCAATCTCGCCGCCCGGAATGGAAATTCCGCGCGGCGCATGGTATAAACCGGACAGCCGTAACCGGAAGGGGCCCAAGGCTCCGGCCGGTCTATGAGGATGCAGGTCTTGTCCGCCGTCATCGAATGCGTTCCGAACTTCAGCGAGGGCCGCGACAGGAAGGTCGTGGATGCCATCGTCGCCGCGGCTGCCGCAGGCGGCGGGAAGGTCCTGGACGTGGAGTTGGACGCGAACCACAACAGGAGCGTGGTCACAATCGCCGGACCCGCGGATGCCGTTCTCGAATCCGCCTTCAGGTCGGTCCGCAAGGCCGCCGACCTCATCGACCTGAATCTTCACCACGGGGAGCACCCCAGGATGGGAGCGGCGGACGTCGTTCCCTTCGTGCCGCTCGCAGGCGCCTCCATGGCCGACTGCGTGAGCCTCGCAGAGCGTCTCGGCAAGAGGATTGGCGACGAACTCGGCATACCGGTCTTCCTGTACGGCGAGGCGGCCAGGACCCCGGCCAGGAGGAACCTCGCCGACGTGCGCAAGGGCCAGTTCGAGGGCCTCAGGGAGGCAATCGGCAGGGATCCCGCCAGGAAGCCGGACTTCGGCCCGGAGAGGATCCACCCCACTGCCGGGGCGACCGCCGTGGGCGCCAGATTCTTCCTGCTCGCCTTCAACGTGTACCTCGATACCCCGGACGTCTCGATTGCGAAGAAGATTGCGGCATCAATCAGGGAATCCTCGGGCGGGCTCAAGGCCGTGCGCGCGCTCGGCCTCTACATGGCCGACCGGAACCAGGCGCAGATATCCATGAACCTGGTGGATTACCGAATCACTTCGCCCGCCGCAGCGCTCGAGGCAATCTCGATGATGGCGGCCGAGCATGGGGCATCCGTCACGGAATCCGAATTCGTCGGTCTCGTTCCCCGCGACGCGATCCTAAAAACAGCAGCCGAATCGCTCAGAATCAAGGAATTCAGGGAAGACTGCCTCATCGAGACCCGCATTGAGGCGCCGCCGTCCTGAGCCCGGTCCTGCCGCGCCCCTGCCGGCAAGCCGTCGCGCATGAAGCCAATTTAACCCGGCTTATTCATGAAATTTCGTGACGCGAAGCGTCGACAATTCGCAAAAATCGGCAGGCAAAAGGGTTGCGTCGATTCGAGTCCCGGAAACGGGCTTTGGAATATTCGACACGCTGTTGAAGGCCCGGAATAAAACCGATTTTTGCTGGCAAGCGCAAATGGGTTCCGAAGCCATTTGCGCGCCCGGCCCCCGGATAATTCATGTTCCAACGTGAATTATCCGGGTTAAAAACCAGAGGAAATCCCGGTTCCTTCATGCTATTAATATTCACGGGCGGGGCGGAGGAGGACCTTGCCCCGGGCACGTCTTCGATCCGCCGCCAGCTTCAATTGGACGCAGGGAACCTCGAATGGACCGGAACGACGAGATTGAACGCCTGTGGGCGGTCTACAGGAGCAATCCCCAGAACGAAAGCCTGTTCAACAACCTGAAGCAGGTCTGCTTCTTCAGCCGGGACTGGAAGACCCTGGTTTCCGTCCTGCTAATGAGGGCGAACTCCATTCCTCCCGGGGTCGACGCCTCCAAGATCCTCTTCGAAGCCGCCGAAATCTACGAGAAGAGGCTCCAGAATCCCGAGACGGCCGTGAGCATGTACGAGAAGTCCCTCAAGGCCGATCCGTCGAACCGGGACTCCATAGCGAGGCTGGGCGACCTTTGCTTCGAGACCGGAGCCCACGAGAAGGCCCTGCAATACCTGAAGCTCAGGATGAGGACCGAGAGCGACTCCGGAGCCCTGGTGGCCGTCCTTTCGAAGGCCGCGAACGCCCAAATCTCGCTCGGTCACCCCGCGGACGCGGAAGCTACGCTGCGGCAGCTCATCCAGACCGATCCGCGGAACTCCCCTGCGCTCAAGACGCTTGCCGACCTGCTCCAGAAGCGGGAGGGATGGGAGGACCTCGTCTCGGTGAACGAGCTCATCCTGGAGGTAACCGAGCACCCGGAGGAGAAGCGGAAGATCCTTTTCCGGAACGCCAAGATCCTCGAGGACAAGCTGGGCAGGCCGAAGGTGGCGGCCGAGCACTTCAGGAAGATGATCGAGGACAGGCCAATCCCGATGATTATGAAGGAGATCGAGCGCATCTGCCGCAAAATAGGCGACTGGGAGGGGCTGGCGGCGATTCTCAAACGGGAGGCCGCGTCATCCACGGACGAGGCGGAGAAGGCGTCGTACCTCTACGAGCTGGGAAGGGTCCTGGACGAGAAGCTCGGGAGGTCAGACGAGTCCATAGAGAGCCTCCGGGCGTCGGGCGGGGGGGACAAGTTCAGCATCGAAACCCTCGACAAGCTCGAGGATCTGTACGGCCGGCAGGGCAGGTACGCTGACCTTGCGGACGTGCTGGTCCGCAAGGAGGCCATGACGGCCGGCAACAAAGCGATTCGGCTCAAAATCGCGGGGCTCTACGCCGAGAGGCTCGGCGACCCGGCGAAGGCGCTGCACTGGTTCCGGAAGGCGTTCGAGGCTGATCCGTCGGACGCGTCGGTCGAGGCCGACCTCGTCTACCTCCTCGACCGCAGCGGGATGCACGCGGATCTCGCGCAGTGGTACGGCGAGCGGGCCTCGATGGAGGCGGGCAGGAACCCGGCGGAAGCGGCCCGATTCCTGGTCGAGAAGGGGACTATAGAGCTAGATCGGCTCAACAATCCCGCGGCAGCGGCGGAGACGCTGAAGGCCGCGGTCAAGGCGGACCCGGGCAGCGGGAACGCCGAGGCCCTGCTCAACAGGGCGCTCGAGGGGTCCGGGAACCTCGAGGATCTCGCAAGGCTCGCTCGCGAAAAGGCCGAAGCCATCCCGGACCCGGCTTTGCGGCTCCCCCACCTCTTGAGGCTCGGCGGCATTCTCGCGTCCATGCCGGGCAGGGAGGACGATGCTTCGGACGCATACTGGAAGGCTCTGGACGTCGACTCATCCTGTTTCGAAGCCATCAGGGCCCTGGGGACGATTCTGGCCCGCGCCGGGAAATACCGCGACCTGGTCCGGCTCTACATGCGCACGGTCGAACTGGTGGGCGACCTTTCCGAAGTCGCGTCGCTTCACGTGAAGGCGGGCGTGATCTACAGGGACAGGCTGGATTCGCCGTCAATGGCGCTCGCGAGCTTCAGGAAGGCCTTCATGGCCGACCGGAGAAACCGCGATGCCATGGCCGGGCTCAAGCCGCTCCTGGCATCGGAGAGCAGGTTCGAGGAATACCTGGACGTCCTCGAGGCCGGGAAGGACGTGGCGGCCTCCCCCGCGGAAGAGGTCGGGGTTCTCGTCGAGATTGCGCGGTTGTGCATCGGCGGGCTCAACAGGCCCGACCGGGCGCAGGCCGCCCTGGAGGAGGCCCTGAGGCTGGACTCCGGGCACAGGCCGGCGCTCGACCTTCTCGAGCAAATCCATCGGGACTCGGGCAACGACAGGAAGCTCACGGAAGTACTGAAAAGGAGGGCAGGTCTCGCCAAGGACAGGTTCGACGCGGCGGCGGCGAACGTGGAGCTGGGACGCACCGCGTGGAGCAGGCTCGGGGACGCGGCCGAGGCCGTGAACGCGTACGAGAGGGCGCTCGCCTTCGACCCGGGGAACGCGGCCGCCCTTGCGGAGGTCGAGGGGCTCTACGAGAAGCTGGGCAGGTGGGCCGAGCAGGTGGCGGCAATCGAGACGAGGGCCGACGCCGCCCCGGACCCCGCGGAGAGGAGGCGCCTGCTCCTCAAGGCGGCGGAGATTGCCGAGGCGCGCCTGACCGGTCCCGGGACCGCGCTGGGGCTTCTCGACCGCGCAGACGAATGCGACCGGTCCGACCTCACGGCCATCGTGAGGAAGGAGGGCATACTCAGGGCGGCGGGGGATTTCCGCAGGCTCGCGGACACGCTGTCGGCGCACCAGTCGAGGCTGGCCGGGCCGTCCGCTGAAATCGAGCGCGAGATTGCGCGAATC
>DYIT01000009.1:24148-29415 GCA_020723505.1 Candidatus Kuenenia stuttgartensis | reverse complement strand
GAATCCGGCAGGCGAGGCTTTCGGACGCCCCGGGAGCCCTCGAATCCTGGAGGAGGCTGCTCGCCGTTTCCCCGGGCGACGCGGAGGCGCTTGACGCGGCGGCGGCGCTCACGAAGGAGACCGGCGACTGGACGGGCCACGTGGCCGTGCTGGAGGCGAAGCTCGGCCCTTCCGCCGCGGGGGCGGAGCGCGCCTCTATCCTGTCGTCGATGGGGATTGCGCTCCAGGAACGGCTGAAGAGGCCCGGCGATGCATTCGCGTGCTACATGAAGGCGTTCGCCGAGGACCCGGCGAGCCCGGCAATCAGGGCGAGAATCGAATCGCTCGCCCCCGAGCTCGGGGAGTGGAAGGCGCTCGCCTCTGTCGGCGAGCGGGAGGTGGCCGATGCCCCGGCCGGGGAGAAGGCGGCCCTGCTCGGGAAGCTCTCGGCTCTGATGGAGGAGAAATGCCTCGACCTGGCCGGCGCGATTCATGCCGCGGTCAGGATGCTGGAGGCTTCCCCCGGGGACGGCCGGGCGCTCGGCAGGCTGGCCGGGCTGTACCGGAAGGCAGGAGACGCCGAAAGGCTCAGGCCCGTCCTGGTGCAGCTTGCGGAAAAGGCCGCGCAGGGGCCGGAAGCCGCCGGGTTCTACTCGGACCTGTGCGGCCTGGAGCTGTCCCTGCCCGACGGGCTGTCCGCGGCGGTGGGATGGGCCGAGAAGGCCGCGGCCGCCGATCCGTCCGATCCGGGCCGCCTCGTCTCCCTCTCCAGGCTCTACGGCCAGGCGTCGAGGACTGCCGAGCGCACGGCCGCCCTGAGGCGCGCCGCCGGGCTTCATCCGGACGCAGGGCAGCGCGCCGCCGTGTTCATGGAGCTCTGCGAGGCGGAAACCGCGGCAGGGAACCTCCGGGATGGCGCCCGGGCGGCTTGCGAAGAGGCCTTCCGCATCGACCCGTCGAACCTCGCGGCGCTGAGGAGGCTTCGCGACATCGCGGCGGCAATCGGCGACGACGACGCGGTCGCCAGGCTCATCGGCAAGGAGCTCGAGATTTCCGGCAAAAGCGGCCCTCACGCCCGGGACCTCATGCTTTCCCTGGGCGCACTGCACGAAGGGAAAGGCAGCGACGCGGCCGCCGAATCGGTCTTCAGGGAGATTCTCGCCGCGGATCCGGCATGCGTTCCCGCCCTGCACGCCATCGAGGGGATATGCATGCGCAGGGGGGACGCGGCGGGGCTCGCCGCCGCGTACGACGGCCTTGCGAACGCAGTTCCCGCGCCCGAGGACCGCAGGAACTTCCTGGTCCGATCCGCGCAGATTCGCATGGAGAGGCTTTCCGACCCGCGTTCGGCCGCCCAGGCTTTCGCCAGGGCCGCGGACCTCGACCCGGCCTGCGCGGCGGCGGTTGCGGGGCTTCTGAAGGCCGCCGAGGCGGCGGGCGACTCCGGGCTGTATTCCAGGGCCGTGGACCTCGCCTTTGCCCTTCCCGGACGGGACGAGATGAAGTACTCGCTGCTCAGGACGGCGGGCCTCAAGCTCGCGCGCGAAGGCCGGCAGGCGGAGGCGCTTTCCTGCCTCGACCGCGCGGCTTCCCTGAGCGCCGCGGACTCAGGGATGCTCGACGTACTCGCCGGGCTCCTCGAGGGGGCAGGGCGATGGGACAGGCTGGCGTGGACCCTGAAGGCGCTGCTGTCGATTGCGGCGGACAGCCCGGGGAAATGCGGGATTTCGGTGCGGCTCGCGCGCGTGCTGGACGGGAAGCTCGGGCTTGCCATGGAGGCGAAGGACGTCCTTTCCGCGGCGGGCCCGTGCGCTTCCGACGCGAACAGCCTGTTCCTGGAGCTTTGCGAGCGGCTCGGGGATCGCCGCGGGCTGAAAAGCGCCCTCGAATCCGAGGCGGCATTCGCCGCCGACCCGTCCGGAAGACGCGACGCGTTCCTGAGGCTCGGATCCGTCTGCGCGGCCTTGGCGGACGAGGCGGCCGAAGCAGCGGGATGGTTCGAGAAGGCGCTCATGCAGGACCCCTCCTGCAGGGAGGCGGCGAAGGCGCTGGAAGGCCTTTACGCCCGGCTCGGCCTGCACGAACGCCTCGCGGCGCTGAAGAGGAGGCTCGCTCTGATGGAGACCGAGCCGGCCGCCAGGGACGTGCTTTTCGCGGAGGCCGGGGAGATATGCGAGAGGGACCTGGCGGACGACGCGGCGGCGCTTGCCGCGTATTCCTTGGTGAGAGGAGGCGGCGCGGCGGGAATCGCGGCGGCTTCCGGCACGGCCAGGCTGTGCTCGGCTTCGGGGCTGTTCCACGACGCCATTGCGGCCCGCATGCGCGAGCTCTCCCTCGACGCGTCGGCGGAGCGCAGGACCGAGATACTGAGGGAGGTCGGGGGCCTGTGGTTCTCGAAGCTCAGGAACCCGTCGCGCGCCATGGACGCGTTCGAGTCGCTGTCCGCCCTCGCCCCCGACGAACCCCGTTGCTCCGCCTGGCTGCAGGAAATCTATTCCGCGCTCGGCATGTGGGACCGGCTCGTCGCCCTCCTTGACAGGGAAATCGGCAGGGCCCGGAGCGACCAGAGGAAAGCCTCCCTGCTCAGGCAGGCCGCAGCCGTGCTGTCCAGGAGGCAGGGCGACGCCAAGGGGGCGTCGAACTACCTTCTCCGGGCATGGCGGATGGATTCGTCCGACGAGGTGCTTCTCGAAGAGCTCAGGTCGATGCTTCGCAAGGCCGGGGACATGAAGGGGCTCCTCAGGATAGAGGAGGAGATTTTCTCGACGATGCCCGAAACCGAACCAGGCAGGCGGTTCGACCAGCTCGCCGGAATCGGACGAATCCTCATGGAAAGCTCGCCCGACCTCGCGGCCGCCGCGCGGCATTTCGAGAAGGCGCTCGAGATCCGTCCGGATTCTTCCGAGGTCGCCAGGGTGCTCAAGGACCTCTACGAGAGGCTGGGGAATCTCACCGGCCTGGCGAGGCTCATGGAAGCCGAGATGCCGTCGCTCCCGCAAGCCCAGGCCGCCGCGGCCGGGAAGGCGCTCGGGCGCCTGTACGAGAAGAGGCTCGGCTTCTACGAGGACGCCGCGAGGGTGCTCAAGCCGATTCTCGACAGGGATCCGGCGGACGCGGAGGCGCGGAATTCCCTCAAGCGCTGCTACCGCGGGGCGGGGAGGTTCAAGGACCTGATTTCGACCTGGGACGTGGAGTTCATGCGCACCCAGGACAAGGCAAAGGGATCGAGGATACTCTGCATCATAGGCCGGATTTACCGGGACGACCTGGGCAGGATCGAGGAGGCCGTGACCTCTTTCCTCGAGGCTTCGGAACTGGCCCCCGGCAACGCGCAGGCGGCGGCCGCGCTCGTGGACCTGTATCTGCGCAAGGGCGACAGGAAGGCGGCCGCGGCGATGTACAGGAAGCGCGCCGAGCTTTCGGGCGGAGCCTCCGAGCGCGCCAGGTTCGAGTCCCTTGCGGGGGCGGCGTTCGAGGCCGCGGGCGAAATCCCGGAGGCCAGGTCGGCGTTCGAGGCCGTGCTCGAGTGCGCTCCGGGAGACGCGGCGGCGCTCGGGAGCCTCGTTTCCATTTACGAGAAGCTCGGCGAATGGGGGAAGTACGCGGATGCGCTGGGGAGCCTGGCCGGCATAGAGAAGGACCCGGTCAAATCCGCCGCCCTGCACCTGAGGATGGCCGGGTCGCTGCTCGACCGGCTGGGCAGGCCTTCGGAGGCCAGGAAGTCCGTGGAAAAGGCCCTCGCCCTCAATCCGGACGGGCTGCCGGCCTTGAGGGCGATGGAGAAGATACTTAGGCTCGGCGGAGATCATGAAGGGCTGGTGGAGAACCTGCGCCGCCAGTCGAGGGCCGAGACCGACATCGCGGCGAAGGCGCGCCTGCACTCCGAGGCGGGCAGGATACTGCTCGACCGAATCGGGGACCGCGACGCCGCTGCCGGGGAGTTCAGGGTTTCCCTTTCGTTCGATCCCGCCTCGCTCGCCCCGCTCGTCGGGATCGCGGGGATTTCCGTGGACAAGGGGAACTGGCAGGAGGCGCTCGAAAGCCTGGAGAGCCTGTCGAAGCTGATGGACGGTTCCTGCGACCTGAAGGACAGGGTCCGCGTACACCACAGCCACGGTCTTGCGCTCGAGAGGCTCTCCGCTCCGCCCGAGGACGCGGTCGAGCAGTACATGAAGGCGGTCCGTCTCGACCCGGGGCACCTGCCGTCCCTCGAGGCGGCAGCCCGAATCTATTTCGGGCTCGGCCAGTGGGTGAACGCGGCCGGGGTCCTCGACCGGCTGATTGAGGAGGGCCGAGGAAAGCTCAGCCGCCAGGCCGAGGAAGGATGGCGCCTCGCGCTTGGGCGCTGCCGGCTCGAGTCCGGATCCCCGGAGAAGGCCCTTGCCGCCCTGAAGGGGACGGAATGGCCGGAGGGGAAGGAAGCCGAATACCACGGCGTCGCGGCGGGCATACGCAGGGCCCTTTCCGACTGGGAGGGCCTCATTGCGGTTCTGGACGCCGCGGCCCTGAGGTTCAAGGACGGCGCCAGCCTTGCCGGCGTCCACGCCGAGGCCGGGCGGGTGCTCCTTGCCCGACTCGGCCGGCCCGCCGAGGCCGCGGCCCGGTTCGAGGCCGCCCTTGCCGCCAATCCCTCGGAAGCCGGGGCGGCGGCGGGGCTTGCCGGGTCGCTGGAGGCGTCCGGGCAATGGGCGGCGGCGGCGGCGGCATGGGAGAAGGCGCTTGCATCGTCTCCCGACGCGGCGGGGAAATCCGGGGCGCTCCTCCACCTGGGCCGCTGCAGGCTCGAGAGCGGGGCGGGGGCCGAGACTGCCGTCGCGGCCTTCAAGGAGGCGCTGAAGGAGGCCCCTCATTCCAGGGAAATCCTTGGCGCAATCAGGAAGGCGAGGGAGGCGGCAGGCGACTTTGCGGCCCTCCGCGCGGACATCGACGAAATCGCCCTCGCGGCCGCGCGGGCTCCGGCGTCGTTCCTCAACTCTCTGCGCTTCGCCTCCGGCGAGGTGCGCGCGCGGCTCCACGAGTTCGCCGAGGCGGCCGGCGAGTTCAGGAAGGTGCTGGAATCCGATCCGGGTCACGAGGCGGCGCGCGTCAACCTGGCGCGGATTCTGGGCAGGAGCGACGAGACCCTCGCCGAAGCGCTCGCGGAGCACAGGTACCTCATAGAGCACGTGAAGGCGAGGTTCGATTCCCTGAAGAGGATGTCGGCGATTTATCGCAAGATGGGGGATTCCGACAGGGCGTTCCTCGCAATCGCAGCGGGATCCGCATATGCGCAACTGGCCGACGAGGAC
>DYIT01000009.1:0-24138 GCA_020723505.1 Candidatus Kuenenia stuttgartensis | reverse complement strand
GATTTCTATCTGAGGCACGCCCCGGTTTCCGCCCCGGCCTGTCCGGCGGCGGCTGATGCCCTCCGTCCGCTTGCTGAATCATCCGGCGGGCTTCCCGGAAGGGTGTTCGACCTGGTCGACCCGTACTTGGGGGAAGCGGCGGGCGGCGGTCTCGATCCGTTCGAGATTAGCAGGAAAAGCATGAAGGGCGGGGACATGGAGACGCCCGCGGGGAAGATGGCGGCTTCGTTCGCGTCATTGCTCGGGCTCTCCGAATTCAGGTTCGTGATTGGAAGGAATCCCGGGTCGAAACTCGCCCTCGTCCCGGGGTGCCCTCCGACGGTCGTGGTCACGCCCGAGTTCGACGGATCCGCGGGGAGCATCGAGAACGCTTTTCTCATGGGGAGGGCGCTGGGGCTCGCATGGGCGAGGAGGACGACCCCGGCGTTCCTGGATCCCGCAAGGCTGTGGCGCCTGCTCGAGACCTTCGCCCGAATGCTCCTCGACTCGGCGCCCCCGCCGGCGGATCCGGCGGAGGACAGGGCATGGGCCAAGGCGGTGAAGGCGGTGCTCCCGAGGTGGGCAAGGAAACAGGCCGAGCCGCTGATGAAGGAATTCATGGAGAGGAGGAGCGAGATTGACCTTGCGCGCTTCTGCGCCGATTCCAGGGAAATCGCCCAGAGGATGGGCCTCGTCTTCGCAGCCGATCCGTCGCATTGCCTGAGGACCCTTGCCGCGAATCCCGACTGTTTCGAGGGAATCCCCTCCCGCGCCGCCGGTCCGAAGCCCGGATTGCAGGACGAACCGGCAAGGAGGCTCGTGCTGTTCGCACTTTCCGACGAATACGCCGAGGCGCGGCGCAGGCTCGGGCACGCGGTCGTTGCAGAGCGGGAGGAGACATAACCATAACCCGGGCGAGCCGGAACCAAACAGGAATGTAAAATCAGGCTCGTCCGGGTATGATGCGGTCGCAGGAAATCCCCGCCTTGCCGTGCTTCAATTGTCCCGGCGGCTCCCACAGGGCAGGCCGCGGACGGTGGGCCAAAGACCGTGCGTTGATAGTCGAAGGTCGGAAGTCCCGCGTCATTGCGGCGAAAGCCGGAATCCAGGAGTGGCCTCAGCGAGCCGCAGGCCGTGGGCCATATGGGCGATTCGATTGACCGCCCGTCCGCACACTGCGCCTCCGCGCGGGGATGAGGATGGCAAAAAAAAAAGCCGGTCTTGAACCGGCTTTTTTTATGGCGCCAATCCTATCTCCTGGATTTCAGGAATCCATCCTCGAGCTTGCGGGAGAGGTCCTTGGCGATCTCGTCGAAGTAGAAAGACGGGCTCGTGCCCTGGCCGATAATCCGCTTCGAATAGTCGCTCACCGGAGACAGGCCGGTCTCCCAGTCTATGAGTCTGGCCGTGACCGATACGGCGTTCCCCTCGACCGTGATGCTGCCGAAAATCAAGTACTTCACGGGCAGGATTTTCTTGTCTTCCCCCGAAGCCTGGGCTTTTTCGAGGAGGTCGGTCTGGCTCAGGTTGCGTTCCTGCATAATCTTGTCGAGTATGGAGCGTTCGACGACGGTGAACAGCTTTCCCTTGGAAACCGCGTCGGTCATCATCATTGCGAAGCTTGAGCCATAGCCCTTGCCCGCAGTATCGGGAGGCTCCTTGAAATCCAGAATCGCTATTTTGATCTTATCTGATCCCGGCGCGGGCCGCGGCTCGGGCTCGGGCTCGGGCTCGGGATTGGGATTCGGGTCGGGGTTTGGATTCGGTTTCGGGTCCTGCCCCGCGGGCAGCATCACCTCGGCCTGGGAGCCGGAAACGTTGATTGTGATTCCGGGATAGAGCTTGCGCGCCTCGTTGAAATCGACGTCCGCCTTGGCGATTTGCTTCATTCCCAGGAGGACCTTGCCGCGCTCCACGTACAGCCGGGCGGTCTCGACGTTGAGATCCGGGGCATATTTCATGTAGAGACGGATGTTCGTCGTGTAGTGGTTGTATGCGTAGTTCGGCGCTCCCCTCCTCAGATACTGGTCGCCTTGCGCAATCAGGTTATTCATGTTGGCTTTCATGTTCTGGATCTGACGCGCACGGCTTGCACCGCAGCCGAGGATGGAGACGGCCATCAACGCAGCAACCGCGAATACAACAGCCTTTTTCATGACCTTTCCCTTTAAACACAATCTCGATAGCGCCACGGGACGGAAGGAATATTCTATCTCCTTGCGCCGACATTGTCAATCACAACCCGCGGACCGCTGACCCGGAATCGACTCTTGCCGCATGAGTCGATGTTCATCACGCAAAGAGCTTACCAAAAAATTACAATTTCGGCCCCGTTAAATACGCGATTTCTAACATAATGGCTTTCAAAGAGTTGCGAGCACATCGGCGGTCCGGGACATGAAGGCGGACTTTCATAGGCAGGTTTTCGAATGACCACTTGTTTGGACAAGCCTGTCATTCGAATATTCATGGCTGTCGCGTTCCTCCGGAGGCCCGCCGAAGCAAAGCAAGTTACCGAAAACCTAGTTATCATCCCAGTAAAAGCAGTTTTACATGTAGGGGCAGTCTGGCCACTCAACGAATATCTCCGGCCACAACAGAAGAGTATTCCTGATGAAGCAAATCCGCGCAGAGAGCAGTCGGATTTGAATCCATAACTCGTTGAATGCACGTTACTTCTAGCGAGCCATGGGTGATACTTGGGCCATTGGCGGAATGTCCGCAAGGCCCTGTTCCAGCAGTAAAACATGGCATGCGCATGTCAGGTCAGAAACCGCCCGGAACAGGACGGGAGGCAGGAGGCACGGAAATTGCTATTCGTAAGGCGGTTTATTATCGGCAGCTTTGAAGGTTGACTTTTACAGGAAAAAAGAATAGAGAACGACATCGGCATTCGACGTGTCGTCTTTTCAGGAGAAGGATATATGTCGATGAGGAGTCATGCCGCGCTGGTAGTCGTATGCTGCCTGTCGCTTTACTTGGGAAACGGGTGTGACAGGTCTTCTTCGCCCTTCGTGCCTGCTCACAGTGACATGAAGGACCTGGTCGTGACGGACGTCTACCCGTATCCGGGCCAGGCGAACTATCATCTCAACGACCCGATAACAATCACCTTCACGGCTCCGGTCGATCCGACCACGGCCACGGCGAATACAATCCAGATTTCCGACCCGAACGGCGCTTCGCCTCCGGGAAGGTTCGAGGTGAGGAACAACCAGGTGCTGTTCTTCCCCCAGTATCTCCCGGGCTATTCGGCCATGACGGCGTACACGGTCACGCTGCCAGCCTATCCGATTAACCCGACGCTCAGGTCGCTCGAGAACACGCCGCTTATCAAGACATATACGTATACTTTCACGACCGGCAGCGATGTCACCCCGGATACCACAAACCCGTACGTCATCAGCGTGTCACCGGTCAACGGCGCGACCGGAGTCGCGAGGGACACCAACATCACAATCACGTTCTCGGAGCCCATAGATTCTTCATCCGTGACCAGCGCCTTCGCGCTCCGCGAAGTGGCCTCCGGGACCGTCATCACCGGGACTCTCTGCCTCTCCAACAACGCGACGGTGCTCAACTTCGACCCCGAGCCCACTGCAACGGCCTTCCCGCAGTACCTCGCGGCGGACACTGCATTTGAAATCCAGCTCACGGCTTCGCTGCGCGACAACGCCGGCAACACTCTCCAGGGCGCTCCGTGGTCCTCTTTCTTCACCACGGGGGCCGCTCCGGTTGCGGCTTCGGCGCGCGGCCCGTTCGTCGACACGTTCGTGGACAACATCAACGAGGACGCGACGCAGACGACGGCCGAATGGAACACCAGGGTTCCGGGCGCGTTAGTGTCGGAGGTCTCGGCCGTCACCGTGACCGAGACCGATCCTTTCACCCCGAAGCAGGACCCCACGTCGGCCATAGTGGGCCCCTTCGAAACCGCGTCCTACAGGTCCGCTTCCCTTCTGCTGAACAGCTGGTTCGCGACGCCGCTTTCGACCCTTGCCGGAAAGAGGATCACGGCCCTCTACTGGAAGCATTCCGGCACTTTCACGGCGTCGACCTACAACAACCTCGTGGTCAGAATCGGGCACACGACGATGACCGCGTTCCCGACGGCGGTGCCTCCTGCGCCCAACAACACCTTCTCGAGCCTTTATCTCTCCGGGGCCAACCAGGTCACTCCGACGGTCGTCTGCAGGCTCGCATCCTACGCTCCGGTGGCGAGCTCGATCTACCCGGGGTACGTGGAGATCCCTGTAATCGGCAACTTCACGTTCAGCGGCAACGCGAACGATCATCTCATCATCGACATCGAGGTCAGCGGCGGCACGGCGCAGAACCTGATGAGCGGGGATTCGCAGGCCACGGCCGGAACCCCGGTTCAGTGCAGGGCGGTCTCGGTCGCCGGGGCGTACAACATCATCACGTCCACGAACGACGATGCCTCGTACTTCATGATTGAGTTCGGCGGCAGCCTCGGCGGAAGCGGGATTGACGGGAACGGGCAGGCCACGACAACGATTAGCGCGCCGGTCGGGCAGAACAGCGACATCTACGTGACGACCGGCGGCACGATAGACACGTCGAGGCAGACCGACGGATACGGCCACCTCAAGATCAGCACGATGTACGTGGCGCCCGGTGCAACGCTCAACATAATCGGGCCGAACCCCTGCATCATAAGGGCGACGGGGACGGTGCGCATCGAGGGCAGGATAAACGCCAACGGGATATTGGGCACGAACGGCGCCGCCACCGGCAACAACGGCGGCCAGGGCGGCAACGGCGGGCCCGGCGGCGGGGCGGGAGGCCTCGGGGGCAACGGGGCTACGGCCGGCAACGGCGCCAACGGGACGGACGGGACGGGATTCGACCGCCAGGCGACGCAGGCCAACGGCGCCGGGCTTCTAGGCCAGGGCGGTGCGGCCGGCGCAGGCGGCGGCGGCGGCGGGTATTCCGTTGCCGGAAGCCAGGGGCAGAGCTCCGGCGCGGCGACGGGCGGGCTTGGCGGCAACGTATGGGACACGGTCAACATCCTGTATCTGCACGGCGGCGGCGGCGGCGGGGGCGGCGGCGGCGGAACCGCGCTCCTCGGCGCGGGCGGCGGCGGCGGGGGCGGCGGCGGCGGATACATCCAAATCCTCACGGACCGCAACATGTACATCGGCTCGGCCGCGTCGATTAACGCACAGGGCGGCCCGGGCGGCAACGCTGCGGCGCTCGGCCAGGGCGGCGGCGGCGGGGCGGGCAGCGGCGGGGCCATCCTGCTCCAGGCCCTGAACCTGACCATTACCGGGACAGGCGCGGTCATCAACGCCCAGGGCGGCGCAGGCGGGCAGGCTTCGGCGGGCGGCGGCGCGGGCGGACCCCAGACCCCGTTCCCCATAAGCCAGGTCCTCGCGGATGGAAGGGTGAGAATAGAGGCCCAGATTGCGGGCCTCTCGAACGCCACAATCACTCCGGCGGTGCAGACCGGCACGGGGCCCAACTTGAGCGGCGTGTACAACCTGAATCCGCCGAACGTGGTCATGTCCGACGCGTATTCCACCTTCATCGATACCGGCTGCTCGGCGCCCCAGTACGGGAACGCTGAAATCCAGTATTCGGACAGCTCCTCGCCCCAGGCCAGGGTTTACATCAACTTCATCGGCGCGGATCCCGACATCCTCTCACAGCCGACGATTTCCGTAACTTATCTGTACCCGATGGCCAACCCGGAGCCCCTTCCGCTCGGCGGAACAATTGCCAACGTGGCGCTGGGTCCCTTGCCGGGGAACATCCAGCCCGGCTACATCAACGGGAGCCCGGCGTCCCAGGCGGGAACGTCGCTGAACGGGCTCAGGTTCATAAGGTTCAGATGCCAGCTGACCACGACGGACGCGAACACCACCGCCCAGGTCGGCCAGGTGACAATCAACTATTCGTACTAGTCGCTTCCTGATTGAAAATAGGAGGATCCGATGGCTCTCGGCAAACACCTTACGGCGGCAGTAGTCGCGGCGGCGCTTGTCTCACTGCTCGCAGGATGCGAACCCGGCGGGAGACGGAGCCAAGGCGACCCCAACTACCTGGTCGTGAACAGCAGCGTCCCGGCCCAGGGCTCCCAGAACGCGTACATCGACCAGGTCATCGAGCTGCACTTGAACCAGACGGTCGACCACCTCACCGTGAATCCGGGGACCATCAAGATTGCCGGCCCCCTCGGCACCGTCAACGGGACCTACACGGTCAACACCGCCGCGGTGCTGTTCACGCCCGACCAGAACTTCTCGCCGAACACGTCGTATTCGGTCACGGTTGACGGGTTCACGTCGGCGCCGTTCTGCCTGCTCAGCACCGAAGGGGACGGCCTCCAGTCGCAGTATCTCCTGAGCTTCTCCACGGGCACGCAGTACACGCCCGACACCGACCCGCCGTCCGTCTCCGCAATCTGGGTCAGCAACGGGACCACGGATCTCGTGCAACTCCCGCTCACCGGCGGAACAGTGACCATGAACATCTCCCCGGCGACGTCGGTCATAGTGGAATTCGACGAGGGCATGCTTTCGAGCTCCTTCGACTCCACGACGTTCTCGCTCATCGACCAGACGAACCCGACCAATCCGCTCAACGGATCCTGGCGGTTCTTCAACAAGAACAGCAGGGTCGTCTTCTATCCGCTCAGGACGCCGACCAATCCGTTCCTCAACGTGGGTACCAACTACACCCTGCTGCTGACCGCGTCGCTCACCGACGACTCGATGAACCCGGGACGCAACAACCTCGCCCCGGCGCCGGTGCAGGTCGCCTTCAGGACCAGGGACCCCATCGACCTCGAGTTCACCTCCGGCGCCATCTCGGGCACCTTCCAGCCCAGCGAGACGGTCACCGCGGCGCCCAGCGGCGCAACGGGAACCGTGAAGACCTCGGCCGCCGGCGTTGTCGTCATCGACGCGCTCACAATCACCGGGACATTCGCGGCGGGCGACACCGTTACCGGAGGCGCATCGGGCGCCGTGGCGAACAGCATCACAATCACCCGCCAGCCCTACAACGGCTGGAACCGCCCCTCCGCGAACTCGCCGTACGCCGAGATGTTCTCGACGGCGACGATGCTCGACGCTACCCAGTCCTCGGCCATCTGGAACACCGGCTCGTCGGCCCAGCGGCTCGAGGGCGGGTACGGCGCGGCGGCCCTGGCCGGGTCCGGAGCCGACGGCCCATTCAACCCGACCCAGTCCCAGACGCTGTCCACGACCACGAGGGCATTCGGCTACAACTACACTTCCATCAACATTCCCAGCACGATTACAATCACCGGCGCCGGCACCAACCCGCTGATTATGAGGTCGCAGGGCGACGTCATTATCGACGGGACAATCACCGTCAACGCCAATCCGGGCCAGTCAATACTCACGGCTTTCAACCATCCGGGCGGCCCTGGCGGGGCGGGCGGGCCCGGGGGCTACGCCGGCGGGTCCGGCGACCCGGTGCCGGGGGTCACGCCGTTCAGATCTGCGGCGGGGTCCGGCCCCACCGCCGGAGGCGGCGGCCTGTGGTCCACCGCATTCTGGAACAGCAACCCCTTCGGCATGGGGGCCAACACATGCAAGGACTTCCCGGGTTCGGGCGGCGGCGGCGGAAACGCGACCATGGGCGGGCCCGGAACGGGCAGCAACATCGTGGCTCCGCCTCCGGAAGGCACGGCGGGGCTGGTGAACACCTCGGGTGATCCGCAGGTGACCGGCTACCAGCTCAGCAGCGGCGGCGGGGCGGGCGGCGGGGGCGGCGGCGGCGACGATGACGGCGGGGCCGGCGGCATCGGCGACGGCATCTACCAGACCAACGGCGACGAGGGCGGCGGCGGCGGCGGGGGCGGCGGCGGCGTGGTCAACATCACCTCGTCCGGCAACATCTCAATCACCGGGTCCATATCCGCAAGGGGCGGAGCGGGCGGCAACACAATTATGTGGAACCCGCCCCCCGGCGGCGGCGCCTCGGTGGGCGGCGGCGGCGGCGCAGGAGGGACCATCCTCGTGCAAGGAACGACCATCAACATCGCCTCAGCCAACCTGGACGCGCGCGGCGGGGCCGGCGCCACGGGGCTCTACAACGGCGGCGCGGCCACCAACCCCCTGGGCGGCACCGGCGGCGACGGCTGGATTAGGCTCGAATCGAGCTCCGGCACGGTCCTCGGCGAAGGAAGCGCTGCCATCAATCCCTTGACCACCGGATACAGCAAGGGGCCTCTCAACATCGACACGACCCAGGGCCAGTCGCTCTTCTTCGACACCGGCGTCGAAGACCCCGACTACATCGACAACGCCGCGGGAGGGTTCCAGGTCAACCTGGTCCTGAACTCGGGAAGGATTTACATCCACGTCCAGGGAGCCGAGGTGGACAGCCAGGGGGACCCGTGGCCGCAGACATACTGGCCGAACAACGCAATCAACACCTTGCCCACCTGGGAGCTCGCGTACGACAGCACGGCGCTCGCTCCGGCGCCGAAGTACGTGCCGGGCGCCACAGTCGGCATCAACAAGATTGACCGCTACAGGTTCTTCAGGTTCAAGGTGGTGTTCGGCAACCTTCTCAACGTGTTCCCTCCCGGACCTTACGTCATGGACATCACGTTCCCGTTCCGCGATTAGCCGCGACGGGCCGCCCGTTAAGGGATTTCCGCAGGGCTTCGGTCATTCCGAAGCCCTGTTCTTTTGCAGGCTTCGTTCAGCGGCGGCGGACGCCGGGGACATTGGAGGGCGACATGGGCCACGGCTGCGGGAATAGCCGCGACGAATTGACCGCGCGGACCTTCTTCGACCTCGAGTCCTGCTCTTTCAGCGGTCTGTTCGGCGACTCGGTCCCGGTCTGGGCCGGCCTCGACGCGCTCGAGGAGTACATCCGCGGCGTCATGCGGCCGTGCGCGCGGGACGCGAGGAGGCTCGCGGGCGGCGGGACCCTCATCCTCAAGGCGGTGGTCCTGGCGGACGGCAAGGCCATGGATTCCGGCTTCGAGGTCGAGTCGTGGGAGGCGGCGAAGGGGAAGCTCGTGGTCACTTCGGGCGGAGAGCAAATCCGCGGCGCTTCAGTCATCTGCGCAGGAGCGGCGATTATGGACGACGACGTGGAGATTGGACGCGGCGTCCTCGTCGAACCCGGGGCGTTCATAAGGGGCCCCTCGGTCATCGGGGACTGCACCGAAGTCCGGCAGGGCGCATACATCAGGGGCTGCGCGCTGGTCGGCAGGAACTGCGTCGTGGGCCACGCGACGGAAGTCAAGTCGTCTGTGTTCCTGGACGGAGCCAAGGCAGGCCATTTCGCCTACATCGGAGACTCGATACTGGGCAGGGACGCGAACCTCGGGGCCGGGACGAAGCTCGCCAACCTCAGAATCGTCCCGGGGAACGTGATTATCCCCTTCGAATCCGGGAGGATTGACACGGGCAGGAGGAAGCTCGGCGCCGTGCTCGGGGACGGCACGGAGACCGGCTGCAACTCGGTCGCCTCGCCGGGCTCGCTGATGGGAAGGCGATGCAAGGTCTACCCCAACGCCACCGTCGCCGCGGGATTCTACCCGCAAGGCTCAATCGTGCGACCCTCAGGCAGGCCTCATGGGAGGACCGCGGACCGCTGCCCGGAATAGCGGCATCCGGTGAGCGGTCGAAAGTCCGAGGTCGAAGGGCCGAAGTCATGGCGCGTGACGCTTCTATCCTTGGTCGCGGCCTTAAATCAGCCCCCTCAGCTCCAGGGCCTCGACGACCTTGTTGATGGCTTCGATGTACGCGGCCTTGCGCATGGCGATCTTCCTGTCCTTTGATCCGTTCCAAACCTTGGCCCACGCGGACCTGATTTTCGCCGTCAAACCCTCCTTCACCTGCTCCATGGACCAGCTCAGCTGCTGCAGGTTCTGGACCCATTCGTAGTACGAGACAATCACGCCTCCGGAAGAGGCTATAAGGTCGGGAATGACAGGGACTCCGTTGCGGGCGAGCACGGCGTCCGCTTCGGGCGTGACCGCGGCGTTCGCGGACTCGAGCACGGCCTTCGCCTCCATCTCGGCCGCGACGTCGCCCGTGATCATGCCGTCCAGGGCGGCGGCCGCGAAGATGTCGCATTTCTGCGCAAGCGCCTCGTCGTTGGACATGTAATCGCCTTCCTTGAATCCCGCCACGGTCCCCTTCTCCTGCTTGTGCTTCACGAGCCTCGGGATGTCCAGCCCCCGTCCCCTGTACACTCCGCCCGACGAGTCCGTGACCGCTATGACCTTTCCGCCGTGCTCGTGGAAGCACATGGCCGAATGGCTCCCCACGTTCCCGAAGCCCTGCACGACGAAGGTGGATTCCTCGATTTTCCGCCCGAGCGTCGCCAAGTACTCCTCGGCGACCATGCAGGCGGCGAGTCCCGCCGCCTCCTTTCTGCCCTGCGAGCCCTGGAGGGCCAGCGGCTTGCCGGTGACCACCGGAGGCGTATACCCGTGAATCTTGGAGTACTGGTCCATGACCCACGCCATGACCTTCTCGTCCGTGTTGACGTCCGGCGCGGGTATGTCCTTCAAGGGGCCTATGAGCTCCGCGATGCGGACCACGTAGGTCCTGGTCAGGCGCTCGAGCTCGTTCTTGCTGAGAGCCTTCGGGTCGCATGCAATGCCGCCCATGGCTCCGCCGAACGGGACGTCGACGAGGGCGCACTTCCACGTCATGAGCGACGCGAGCGACTTCATCATGCTCGAGTCCACCAGCGGGTGGAACCTGAGCCCCCCCTTCATCGGGCCGCGCGAGGTGTCGTGCTGCACCCTGTAGCCGGAGTATATCTCGAGCTCGCCCGAGTCCCTCTCGAGGGGAAGCTCGACTTTCACTTCCCTGAGCGGGTTCATGAGGAGTTTCTGGAACTTGGGAGCGAGGCAGAGCATGTCCATCGCTTCCTTGAGGAACGTTTCGGTGCTTGATGCCGCCATCGAGAAGGTCCTCGAAAACCACATGCAGATTGCCGGATTCTATCGCGAGTCCCGGTTCAAATCCAGCGATGCCCGCGCGTTGACTTGCCCGGCGCACGCGTTTATCATGCGTGAAAACGCTGTTTCCGCTGTTCCCTGACGGAGCGCGGCTCATGAGGGCCAGGATTCTAATACGGAAGGGGCTCAGGGCGGGCGAGGAAATCCCGCTGAGCCCCGGGGGAGTCGTATTCGGACGGGGCGAGGAAGCTCAAGTCAGGCTGCCCGACAGCTCGACTTCGCGCAGGCACTGCCTCATATCCGCCGAAGAATCGTCGTGGACCGTGACCGACCTCGCCTCGAAGAACGGCACCTGCGTCAACGGCGTCCCGGTAGAGTCCGCGTCGCTCAAACCCGGCGACCTGATACAAATCGGGCTCACCACCCTGCAGATTCTGCCCGACGACGACGGATGCGGCCAGGGGACCTCGGTCGAAGGAACGGACGGGGACATGCGGGGGGAGACAATCAGCGTCGCGCCGCTCTCCGACGGACAGGGCCGGGGCTCCGGATTCCGGACGGGCATGCCCCGCGATTCCATGCGCGCCCTGCTCGACATCGAGGACCTCGCCCTGCGCTGCGAAACGGCCGGTGAATTCTTCAACAGGGCGCTTCAGAGGCTTGTTTCCGCGGTGGGAGGCGCCAGGGCTTCGGCGATGCTGAAGGGCCGCGGCGAACCGGTGCTCTTCCACGCCTCGGCCCCCGGCTGCCCGGAAGGCCGCGCGAATCCTGATCCCGCCGCCGCGGAAAAGGCGATGAGCTCGGGAACCGGGCTTCTGCTGAGGAACATCGCCATTGATCCCGGATCAGCCGAGGCCGAGACCGCCGCAGGCCTCTTCTATTCGGCCGTCTATGCCCCCATCCCTTCGGCATGCGGATCGGACGGGCTTATCTACATGGACACGCAGGGCGGCCGGGGCGACCTCGACCGCGGCGACCTCATGACGGCCCGGGCAGCAGCGTCCGCGGCGGCGCTTTTCCTCGCCAGGACCTCCGGCATGGCCCGCGCCGGCTCCCGGGACGAGGGCGTGCGCGCCGGGGCAGGTTTCGGAATGGTCGGCACGGGGCCTGAGATGAAGGCTGTTTTCGCGCTCATAGCCAGGGCGTCGTCCGCGCCCTCGCCGGTCCTGATTAGGGGCGAAAGCGGAACCGGCAAGGAGCTGGTCGCGAGGGCGCTCCACGACGCGGGCCCGAGGAAAGAAGGGCCGTTCATCGCCCTGAACTGCGCGGCGATTCCCGAGGGGCTCATTGAGAGCGAGCTTTTCGGCCACGAGAAGGGCGCGTTCACGGGCGCGTCCGGCAGGAGGCGCGGGTGCTTCGAGCTTGCTTCGGGCGGAACGCTCTTCCTCGACGAGATTTGCGAGATGCCGCGCGACAGCCAGCCGAAGCTCCTCAGGGCTGTCGAGGAGAGGAGGATACGCAGGCTTGGGGGTGCCGGGGAAATCGCGGTGGACGTGAGGCTGGTGGCTGCTACGAACCGGGACGTGGAGGAGGAGGTGAAGGCGGGACGGTTCCGCGAGGACCTTTATTTCAGAATCGGCGTGATCTCCATCGGTCTTCCGCCGCTCCGCAGCAGAAAGGACGACATTCCGGTCCTGGCGAACCTCTTCCTGGAGATGTACAGGCGGGAAACGGGGAGGAAGATTTCGGGCTTCACTCCCGGGGCCGTCGAAGCCCTGCGGGAGTACGGCTGGCCGGGGAACGTGAGGGAGCTCAGGAACGCGGTCGAGAGGGCGGTGGTCCTGGCTGAAGGCCCGGAAATAGGCGTCGAGGGCCTTGCGTTTCCCGGGACCGCGGCGCGCACGCCCGCGCATCCCGTGGCCACGCTGCGCGAGATGGAACGGGCGCACATACTCGCTGCGCTTTCGTCCGAGAACTGGAACAAGAGCAGGGCGGCGAAGGCGCTGGGCATCGAGCGGTCGACTCTTTATGAGAAGCTCAAGGCCCTGGGCATTTCCGGGGCCGGGAAGGGGGAGCCGGAGTGACCGAGCCTGATCGTAGGAAGCTGTTCGGCGAAATCGCGGTCGAGAAGGGCATGGCCACGCCGGGGAACGTGGAGGAGTGCCTCGAGGCCCAGAAGAGCATGGCTGAGCTCGGCATGCCGCAGAAGATCGGCGAGATAATGGCCGGCCGGGGCATCATCAGCGCCGGCCAGGTGGCCGAGGTGCTCGCCGCGCAGAGCAGGAAGTCGGTCAAGGACATCATCGACGGGTACGAAATCATCTCCAAGCTCGGCCAGGGCGGCATGGGAGCGGTGTTCAAGGCCCGGAAGACGGACCTGGACAGGATTGTGGCGCTCAAGATTCTGCCGCCCAAGTACAGCGAGGACGGCCCGTTCTTGAAGAGGTTCATGCGCGAGGCCAAACTCGCCGCGCAGCTCAACCATCCCAGCATCGTGGGCTGCATAGACGCGGGCGTGTCGAACGGCCACTATTTCCTCGCGATGGAGTTCGCGGAGGGCAGGACCCTCCAGGACGTCCTCAAGGACAGGGGTTTCCTTCCGGAAGCGGAGGCCCTGGAGATAACCCGCCAGGCCGCGCATGCGCTGAAGCACGCCCAGTCGAAGGGGCTGGTGCACCGCGACATAAAGCCGGGGAACATAATCCTGCAGGGCGACGGCGCCATCAAGCTATGCGACATGGGGCTTGCCAAGGACGTCCTCAGCAAGGACGAGTCCAACCAGATTACGCAGGCCGGGGTGGCAGTCGGCACCCCGTATTACATTTCGCCCGAGCAGGCCCAGGGGCTGGACGAAGTGGACTGGAGGGCCGACGTCTACTCCCTCGGAGCCACGCTGTTCCACCTCCTCACCGGCGACGTGCCGTTCCGGGCGTCGTCTCCGGCGGCGGTGCTGGTCAAGCACTTCTCCGAGCCCCTGGTCCCGCCGAGAAAAGCGAACCCGGCGGTTTCGCCCGCCGCCTCCAGGCTCGTGGAGATAATGATGGCCAAGAGCCCGGAGGCGAGGTTTGGAAGCCCTTCCGACCTCATCGAAGCGGTCGAGAAAACCATGCGGGGCGAAATCCCCGAGGCGCCCGGCGTCCCGGACGAGACCAGGGCATGCAGGTCCCCGTCCGGGTCGGGATTCAAATCGGCGGCAGCGATTGCGGCCAAGGGCGCCGTGACTGCGAGGAGGGAGCTGAGCGGACTGGGGCGGAGCAGGTTCTTCCTCGCGGCGGCCGCGCTATCGGCAATCGTATCCGCGGTCGCCGTGACGCTGATAATCACGAGGAATCAGAACCGCAACGCTGACGAGGTTCGGCCGACCTGGTCCGACGCTCCCCCAGCGCCGGCCCCGAAGCCTGCGGAGACCGATGTCAGGCTCGTGGAGAAGCCCGATCCGGGGAAGAAGCCCGCGCCGCTGGCGGAGGCTGATCCCGCGATGCTGAAGCAATACGAGGAGCAGATTACCGGCATCGAGGATCAGATTGCGGATTTGAGGTCGGACTTCGAGGCGCTGAGGAACGCGCTCCGCGAAAGCGGAAGAAAGCCCGGGGCAGGGGAGAAGGAGATCGCCGCCGCCCTCGGCAGGAAAATCGAGGAAATGGAGAAAAAGCTAAAGGAATACTCCGACGGCCTTGCGGGGAACATGAAGGACAGGGGGAAGTGAGGATACAGTCCGGTTTCAGGACACCGCCTCCGTCCGGGAATCAGACGCCAGCCTGGATTCCGGCTTCCGCCGGAATGACGAACAACACATATATCAGCTGAAACCGGCTACGGCAGCGGTTTGTAGCCACGGCACTCTGCTGCCGTGATCCTGGCACCCAAGCAGACAGGTTTGCGTTTGTTCGCGTTCATTGGCGGTTCTCTCAAGGCAGACTTGCCAGCCCTAGCCCTGCAGATCTCAAGGTTTCCATGTAAAAACCATTGACAGCCGTCCGGCCTGCGATTTGCTACAATGAAGCCTTCCCGGTGTTCATGATATGGCACGGCAGTCTGTTCAGGAGGAAGCGATGAGGAAATCAATGCTGGTTCTGGCCGTTGCGTGTTTCGCGGCCGCGGTTGCATGCCAGGCCCTGTGCAGGGAGGCCTTCGCGGAGGACGACGGCGGGAAGGAGAAGATACTCCAGTACATCAAGGCAATCGAGCGGAGGATGCAGGAAGCCAAGGAAAGCGGGGACTTGGAGGAATACCGGAAGCTCAGAGAGAAGCTCGGGGCATTGAAGGCGCAGCTCGACGGGCAGGGCAAGACTGAGGGGCCGGAAACGGACGCGGAGGTCAGGCAATGGAAGGAGAAAATCGAGGAGTACCTGAAGAACTCTCCGCCGGGAGAGCGGATTGAACGGCTCAAGAAACTCGAGGGCGAGCTCCGCGCGAAAGGGGAGAACGGCAAAGCGGAAATCGTCGCGAGATATATAAAGCGCATCCAGGGCGGAGAGGGATCTCCGATGCAGGCGGAGCTCATGGAGATGGCGAAGAGAATCGAGGCTCTGAAGGCCGCGAGGGAGAAGGCCATAGAGGAGTTCGACATGGACAAGGTTGACGCCCTGTCCAAGGAGATTGAGAAGCTCGAGGACGCGCGGAGGCGCATCGAGAAGGAGATTGCCGCCAGGGGGACGGCGGAGCGGGGCAAAGGGCCGTTCGCCGCCGAGACGGTTGACAGGCTCAGGAAGGTGATTGCGAAGCTCGAGGGCATGGCGAACGAGGCGGAGAAGGCCGGCGACCGGGAGAAGATGCAGTCCGTGCTCAGGGTCCTCGATGGGTTCAGGGAGCTTTGCCGCAGGGCGGAATCGTGCGGGGGGCCGGAGGAGGCGGAGAAGCTTGCAGCGACCCTCAGGGAAATACTCGAGAAGGGCGGCGCGGATCTGAAGGACGCGGAAGCCAAGGGCGACATGGAGCGCGCCGAGACGATTAAATGGCTGCTCGGCGACCTGAAAGCCGCTTACGGCTCGCTGATGGAGAGGATCAAGCGGCCCGGCCCCGGGGGTCTCGATGAAGAGAAGGCGCGCATCCAGGATCTCTACCGCAAGGCGGACGCAATCGAGGCCGAGGGCAGGCACGACGAGGCGGTGAAGATCAGGCTGCAGGCCAAGGCTGCGGAGAAGGCGCTGGCCGAGCGCATGGGGCGCGGCAAGGACGAGGGCGAGGCCGAGGGCAGGGAAGGCCGCATGAGGAAGTTCCAGGAAAGGATGGCCGAGCTCGGAAGGATGATAGAGGAGGCCGAGGCAACGGGAGACGAGAAGCGCGCGGCGGAGCTGCGCGAGAAGTCGAGGATTATCAAGGAGGAGTTCGCGGAGGGGATGAAGAAGCGGATGACCGAGAAGGGGCCCGACCGCCGGATGAAATTCGAGGAGCGCATGAAGCGCCTTCACGAGGAGCTTGCCAGGGCCGAAGAGGACGGCGACGAGGAGAGGATGGACAAGGTCAGGGACAAAATCCGCAAGGCCCGCGAGGAGATGGAGCGCGCGGATTCTCCTAAGGACGGCGGAGAAGCCGATAAGCCCTCCAAGGACGCGGCCGAGCTCAGGAAGGAAATCGACAGGCTCCGCAATGAGCTCGCCGAGCTCAAGGCCCTTCTGAAGGAGCTTTTGAGGGAGAGAGAGAAGGACTGAGAATCCAGCGGGGCGGAACCGGAGTATGGCCCGGCTGGATTCCCATGAGCGGGATTCCGCGCCGGCGAACTTGCCCTGCATATCAGGGCTGGCGCCATCCGCTCCCTTCGATTAAATCGATTGCCGATTTCACGGCTTCCAGGGCCCCGACGAGGTAGACGACGTCGCCGGGCAGGAGCGACTCGCCTGGGTCGATGCTGTCCATGAGCCGGCCCTGGCGGCGCAGGGCGAAGATTAGGGCTCCGGTCTTCTGCCTGATTTCGAGGTCCTGGACTGTCCAGCCCGAGGCGAAGCTGCGCTCGGTCACGAGGAGGCTCTCAATCTTGAGGTCCGCGAGGGCTTCGTGCTGGGGCAGCATGCTGCGCGGCAAGGTCATCTTCCTGTCCGAGGTCATGAGCGTGGCCCTGGCCTCGTGTATCAGGACGTCAATCAGGTTGCGGGGGACCTCGAGCCTTCTCAGGAGCCTGGCGACGACCTCCATGCTCGCCTCGACCTCCTCCGCCACGACCTCGGACGCCCCGAGGCTGACGAGCCTGTCGCGCTCTGAGAAATATCTCGTCCTAATCATCACGGGAACGCCGGGCGCGGTCCTGTGAATGGCATCCACGACGCGCATCGCGGCCTGCGGGTCGTTTATCAGCACGACCGCCGCGAGGGCGGTATCAATCCCCGCATGCCCCAGGGCCTCGACGCTCGTGGCGTCCGCGTAGTACACGGGCTCGCCCGCCGCGCGCGCGGCCCGCACCGTTTCCGCGTTCAGCTCGAGGGCTACATGCGGCATCCTGCATGATTTCAGCGCCTGCGCAACAAGCTTTCCCGCGATGCCGTATCCCACTATCACGACGCGCTTCTCCTTCGTCTCCGGGGCCTCCATCTGGTCTATCCCCCTCACCCCGAGCAGCCTGGACAGCGGCGCCAGAAGCATCTCTCCAGCCGTGATTCGCGGACCGATTTGCATGAGGATAGGGGTCAGGAACATGCTGAGTATCCCCGCGGCAAGGATGGACGACGCCGTTTCCGGCGAGGTCAGTCCGCACTCCTCGCCGAGCTTAATCAGCACGAACCCGAATTCGCTGAACTGGGCAAGGCCGATTCCTGCGAGCCATGCAGCCCTCGCCGGGAATCGCATGACCGCCGCGGACAGTGCCGCGAGCACTGCCTTCCCTACGACGAAGCAAGCGAGGAGGAGCGCGATGTCCAGGGGTTTTTCGACAATCAGCATGGGATCGAACAGCATGCCCAGCGAAACGAAGAACACGCTCAGGAACACGTCGCGCAGGGGCATGATGTCCCCCATGGCGCGGTGCTGGAATTCCGTGCCCGCCACTACCATGCCGCCGAGGAATGCGCCCAGCGCCAGCGAAAGCCCGGCGAGCGACGTGAGCCACGCCATGCCGACGAAAATGGCTACAACGGCCAGCAGGAACACCTCGCGGCTCCTGCTCGCGTCCACCAGCCTGAGCAGCGTGGGGACCAGCACTCTGGCGGCCACGAGCGATCCGGCGACCACGAGCATGGCCTTGCCCAGGGCGAGCAGGATTTCGGAGGCGATTCCCGCGGTACCGCCGCCGTTCCCGAGCACGGGCACGAGCAGTACCATGGGGATTACGCACAAATCCTGGAGGATTTGCGCGGCTACGATGAACCTGCCGTGTGGAGCGTCCAGTTCGCCACGGGATGCGAGCGACCTCAGCACGATTGCAGTGCTCGACATGGCGAACACGAATCCGTAGAACGCTGCTTCGGGAACTCCGGCTCCGAGCAACGTGGCTACGCCGGCCGCTGCCGCGATTGTCGACGCCACCTGGGCCGCGCCGCCGAGCGCAGCTCGCCTGAAGATGAATTTCAGCCGGTCGAGAGAGAACTCCAGGCCGATTGTGAACAGCAGGAGCACGACCCCCACATCGGCGAGCGACTCAATCGGCTCGGTCTCCCTCACCAGCCCGAGCCCGAAGGGACCCAGCAGCGCGCCTGCCACGAGCAGCCCCGCGACCATCGGCAGTCTGAGCCGCGCGAGCACGGCAGTCACGGCCGCGCCGGCAATCGAGATTATCGCGAGTTCCTCGAGGAGCGGTATCACTGGGTTCGCCTGAAACATCCCGGTCCCCCGGCGGGTTCCGCGCGCCGGAGTGCCAAGCCTATTCTACCCCCTGCTCCTCAGGAGGAAAGCCCCGGCCGCAGCGAGCACGAGCAGGACGCAGGACATGTAGTAGGCGACGTCGAAGGACCCGCTCATGTCGTAGGCCTTTCCGGCGACGAGCGAAAGCATGAATCCGCCCAGCCCCCATGAGGTGAAGAGCAGACCGTAGTTCACGCCGAAGTTCTTGAGCCCGAAGTAGTCCTTTGAAATGGAAGGGAAGAGCGAGAGGTTCGCCCCGTAGTTCGCTCCTATCAGCATGCAAAGGATTGAAAGCGGAACCGCGGCTGCAAGATAGGTTCCGGAACGGGCCGTGGACAGCAAAAGGATGAGCACGGCCTGGAACAAAAAACAGGCGATGAACGCAGCCCTTCTGCCGATTCTGTCCGAGACCAGGCCGGCGAGTATCCGGCCGCCGCCGTTGCCGATTGCGAGGACGGCCACCAGGATGAATCCCAGCGAAAGCCCCGCCTGCGCGCCGGCGATGAGCTTGAGCTTCGAAATCACCATGAGACCCGCCCCTGCCCCGCATGCGTACATTGCCCAGAGGAGGTAGAACCTCCAGTCTCTGAGCATGTCGAAGGCCGAGCATTCGCCGGGTTTGCCGCAGGCCGGCAGCTCGCCCGGTCCCGGGTCGTCGAATCCACGCGGAGGCGATTTCAGGAACGCCGAGAAGACCGTTACGACCGCGACAATCCCGATGCCGAGAATCCTCATGGTCCATGAAATCCCGGTCCTGGAAATCAGGAACTCCGACAGCGGAGCTGCGTAGACCGATGCGAGCCCGGAGCCCGATACCACTACGCCCGAGATCATCCCGGTTTTCGACCTTGGGAACCACTTCACAGCGGGAGGCACAGTGGACCCGTAGCCGAACGCGATGCCGCTGCCGGTCAGGAATCCGAACCCGAGAACGTAGGCGACCGGCGAATCGAAGAGGCTCGATAGAATCATGCCGGCGCCGACAAGAATGCCGCCCATGGCCGCGGTAATCGACGGCCCCGCACGGTCCTGGAGCCTGCCTGCAGGAACCATCATCAAGCAGAACACGAGGCAGGAAACCGAATACGGGAGCGACTTCTCGGTCTCGCTCCAGCCCCACGCCGCCGGAACCCCGCTCGATATGATGCTCCACGAATACAGGATTCCGAGTGCGAGGTTTATGCTCACGCCCGAGAACACCACTATCCAGCCCCGATTGCCCGAAGGGCCGGATCGTCCTGAAGATGGGGATTGCATCCCGGTCCCGCAAAGTCGACGCGTACGCCGCTATCGGCACGGGGATTGTCTGTCGAAAGGGCAGGAAATCAAATCCTTTCTTCAGCTTCGCCCCTACTGCCGCTTCACGGGCTTGAGCAGGAAGGTGGTCGCCGCGGCGAGGATCAGAAGGACGCAGGCCGCGTAGTAAGCGAAGTCGAAGGTCTTGTACGTGTCGTAGACCTTGCCCGCCACGAGCGAGAGCATGAAGCCTCCGATGCCCCAGGCGGTGAATACCAGGCCGTAGTTCATGCCGAAATTCTTGAGTCCGTAGAAGTCCTTTGTGACGGACGGGAACAGCGAGAGGTTAGCCCCGTAGTTCGCCCCGATGAGGGCGGACAGCACGGACATAACAACCACGTTCGCCAGGAAAGTCCCCGTCGTGGTTCTCGACAGCAGGAAAATCATGACCGCCTGGACGAGGAAGCAAATCAGCATCGTGTTCTTCCTGCCGATTCTGTCGGAAACCACTCCGGCCAGTATCCTGCCGCCGCCGTTGCCGATTGCCAGCATGGCCACGAGCAGGAAGCCGAGAGCGAGCCCGGCCTGGTCCTTGGCGATGGCCTTCATCTTGGCGATGATCATGAGACCCGCGCCTGCCCCGCATGCGAACATGAACCAGAGGACGTAGAACTGCGGAGTCTTTAGGATTTCGAGCGGCGAGAAGTCCTCCTTGACCGTAGCGGCGGCGGCGGCGCCGGGAGCCTCGGGCGAATATCCCTTTGGCGGCGCCTTGAGGAAGAGGGCGAGGAGGACCACCACCGCCAGGAAGGCGATCCCGAGTATTCTGACCGTCTGGGACAGCCCGGAATCCTTAATCAGGAATTCCGACAGCGGGGCGGCATAGACCGAGGCGAGGCCGAATCCGGAGACCACGAGGCCCGCAATCAGGCCGGTCCTCGCCTTCGGGAACCACTTCACGGCGGGAGGGGTGGCGGAGGCGTACCCGAAGCCGATGCCGGTTCCCGCCAGGAGGCCGAAGCCCAGGATGTATCCGAGAGGGGAGACCGTGAAGCTCGCGAGGATCATCCCCGCGCCGACAAGCAATCCGCCCGTTAGCGCCACCAAGGACGGCCCGATTCTGTCCTGGAGCCTTCCCGCGGGCACCATCATTATGCAGAACACGAGGCAGGCGACCGAGTATGGCAGCGATTTCTCCGTTTCGGTCCAGTTCCATTCGGCAGGCACGCCCCCGCTCAGGACGCTCCACGTGTATAGGATTCCGAGCGCGAGGTTGATGCCGATGCCGGCAAGCGTGACCATCCATCCGAGGTTCTTCACGGCGGGCGGGGTGGAAAGCGCAGGTGAGGTCGTCATGGGCCCATTCCTTAAAAACAATGCCGGAATCGACCCATTCCCCGGAAGTCGCGGTCCAGAACCGGCGTCTGTAATCCGCCGAGGCCGGGCTCCGAGGCACCCTTCGACCTCCGGGGATTCTAGCATGCAATAGGCGGCAGTCAAGCCGTTAAAATCCTGCTTCGATTTGGATCGTGCAAACGCCTGAATCCGGAGGGCTTTACAGGCATCCTGACCTTGTATAAAGTATTAAGAGCGATACAGCACCATGCATTTCCCGCCGCAACCGAATCGGGGATACGCTCATGGCCGGGAAGGATGGAAGAAGGAAGGCAGCCGGAGGCGAGATCTCGACTCTCAGGCTTCTCCACGACATGGCCCTGGCCCTGGCATCCGTCTCGGATCTTGAAGCCGCCCTCGGGATAATCCTCGACTCTGCGCTGCAAGTGCGCGGCATCGACTCCGGCGCAATCTACATGTTCGACCCGCGAACCGGCAATCTGGAAATCCGGGCTTCACGCGGCCTTTCCGCGGGTTTCGCCGAGAGCATCCGGTCCTTCCCCCCCGAATCGCCCCAGGCTGCGACGGTGAAGGCGGGCGAGTTCGTCTATGGCAGTCACAAGGACATGCTCGACAGGGATCTGATTGCCGGCCTTGCATCCGAAGGCATACGCTGCATCGCGGTATTGCCCGTGATGCATGCCGGGGAGGCGCTGGCGGCGGTCGTGATTTCGTCGCACGAATCCGATGCGATTGAAGGCGCGGAGCGGATGAAGCTCGAGTCCATGGCCGGGCAGATTGGCGCGGTGTTGTCCAGGCTTAAAGCGGAGGGGGCTCTGCGGAGTTCGCGGGAGGAATGGAAGGCGATATTCAAGGGGCTCGGCCACCCGACGCTGGTAATGGACCCGGAGAACAGAATCATCGCCGCCAATCCTGCCGTGGAGAAGCTCCTCGGAATGCCCGAGAGCGATCTCGAGGGAAGGAAGTGCTTCGAAATCTTCCACGGCCCCGAGAACGCCCATCCGCCCATGGGCTGCCCGTTTGTCTCGCTCCTCTCTTCGGGAAACGGGCGCGAGACCGTGGAAATGGAGATGGAGTCACTGGGCCGCGTCTTCCTCGTTTCCTGCACTCCGGTATTCGACGCCCGGGGAGGGCTCCAGAAGATCATCCACATCGCCACGGACATCACGGAAAGGAAGAGGGCCGAAGTCGCGGTGCGCGATTCCCTGGCGCGGTTCGAGGCCATAGTAAGACACACTCCTCTGGTCGCGATCCAGGGCTACGACCGCAAGGGTGTGATAAGGCTCTGGAACCCTGCTTCCGAGGCTCTCTACGGCTTTTCCGCCCCGGAAGCGGTCGGGAGGCGAATCCAGGACCTGCTGCACACCCCCGGGGAAGCGGCGGGATACGAGGAGTTCCTGGCGGGAATCCAGGCTTCCGGCAGGGCCACGGAGCCGCGGGAATGGCGCGTGAGGACGCGGAGCGGCGATGATCGGGTGGTGTATTCTACGATCTTCAGCGTAGATTCCGGCAACGGCGAATCGGAATTCTACTGCATGGACGTGGACATAACCGAGCGAATCCGCCTCGAGGAGACGCTCAGGATTAACGAGGACCGGTACAGGAGCATCGCCGAATCCGCCAAGGCGGGCATAGGGATAACCGATCCGTACGAGAACATCGTGTTCGCCAACGAGGCGTTCGCCCGGATGCTGGGGTACGGGAGGGAAGAGCTCGCGGGCGTGAACCTCTCGGCGCTGTCCGATTCCACCGAGTTCGCGAGATTCAAGTCCGAGTCGGAGAAAAGGAAGACCGGGGCCAGCTCGCTGTACGAGACGGCGCTGAGGAGCAAGTCCGGCGAAATCCGGCATTTCCTCGTTTCCGCGTCGCCGCTCGTCTCGAGAGAGGGTGATTTCCTCGGGACGCTCGGCCTGATTTTCGACATCACCGACAGGAAGAAAACCGAGGAGAAGCTGAAAGAAACCGAGGAGAAGCTCCGGTTCTCGCAGAAGCTCGAGGCGGTCGGCAGGCTGGCAGGCGGAATAGCGCACGACTTCAACAACCTCCTTACGGTGATAAACGGGTATGGCGAACTCGCGCTAATGCAGCTTGGCCCCGGCCAGGAGGAACTGCATGCGCACATCGAGGAGATTCGCGGCGCAGGGCGCAGAGCCATGGATCTCACGGGCCAGCTCCTGGCTTTTTCAAGGAAGCAGGTACTCAATCCGCGCGCCCTCAATCTGACCGACCTGGTCTCGGGGATGGAGAACATGCTCGGGCGTTTCATAAGAGAAGACGTGAGGCTCGAGGTACGCGGGGCTCCCTGCCTCTGGAGCGTTTACGCGGATCCCGGAAGGATTGAGCAGGTGGTGATGAACCTTGCGGTGAACGCCCGCGACGCGATGCCCGACGGGGGAGTCATCGGAATCGAGACATCCAATGTCGTTCTCGACGCGGCAAACTTCGGGGACCGCGAAATCGTCAGGCCCGGAGAATACGTCATGCTCGCTGTCAGCGATACCGGCCAGGGCATGACCCGCGAGGTGATGGACCGGATCTTCGAACCGTTCTTCACCACCAAGCCGAGCGGCCGTGGAACCGGCCTCGGCCTCGCGACGGTCTACGGCATAGTGAAGCAGAGCGGGGGATACATCCGCCCCGAGAGCGCGCCGGGGAAGGGTTCCGCGTTCCGGGTCTATCTTCCGAGATGCACGGAAGAGGCCCCGGCGCCCGTCCCGGCTCCGGACGAAAGCAGCGCGCCCGGCGGTTCTGAGACCATCCTGATCGTGGAGGACGAGGATGGCATCCGGAGATTCACTGCCGAGGTGCTGCGCAGGGCGGGTTATATTGTCTTCGAGGCGTCTGGCGGGCAGGAGGCGTTGGAACTACTTGCGGACCGTTGCGGCGAGACGCACCTGCTTCTCACGGACGTGGTCATGCCCGGCATGAGC
>DYIT01000122.1 GCA_020723505.1 Candidatus Kuenenia stuttgartensis | reverse complement strand
GCCCTCCTTGTCCGCATCCGGGATCGCGACGAGCGAAACCTCGGGCAGGTCGAGCCCCTCCCTCAGGAGGTTGATTCCTATGAGGACGTCGAACTTCCCGGCGCGGAGGTCCCTGATTATGTCGGTGCGTTCCATCGTGTCGATGTCCGAGTGAAGGTATTTCGCCCGTATCCCCATGTCCGAGTAGAACTCGGTCAGGTCCTCCGCGGTCCTCTTCGTCAGCGTGGTCACGAGCACTCTCTGGCCGGATTCCACCCTGCGCCTGATTTCCGCGGCCAGGTCCTGGACCTGGTTCTTCGCGGGCCGGACCTCCATTTCGGGATCAGTGAGGCCCGTCGGCCGCACAATCTGTTCGGCTACGCATGAGCCTGCGTTCTTCATCTCGAAATCGGCCGGAGTCGCGCTGACGAAGCACGCCTGGCCGACTTTCCGCTCGAACTCCTCGAATCTCAGCGGCCTGTTGTCGAACGCGGACTTCAGCCGGAATCCGAAGCCGACGAGCGTCTCCTTTCGCGAACGGTCTCCCCTGTACATCCCCGAAATCTGCGGGACGCTCACGTGGCTTTCGTCGATGAAGACAACCATGTCCGGCGGGAAGTAATCAATCAGCGTATACGGCGGATCCCCCGGGTTCCGGCCGTCGAGATGTCTCGAGTAGTTCTCTATCCCTGTGCAATAGCCCGTCTCGGAAAGAAGCTCGAGGTCGTATTTCGTCCGCTGCTCGAGCCGCTGGGCCTCGAGCAGCTTCATGTCGTTGCGGAGCTCCACGAGCCGCTCAGCGAGCTCCGCCCTTATCGACTTGAGCGCCTCGGACATCGATTCCTCTGCCGCGACGTAATGGCTCGTCGGGTAGAGGTCGGCGTCCCTCACCTCCGACTTCATCTCCCCCGTGAGCGGATCGACCAGCATGAGCCTGTCAACCACTTCGCCGAAGAACTCAATCCGCAGCGCGTCCCTTTCCTCGTACGCCGGAAGCACGTCGATTACGTCGCCCCTGACCCTGAAGCTCCCCCTCTTGACCCCGAAATCGTTCCTCTCGTATTGAATTGAGGCGAGCCTCCGGAGTAGGTCCTCCCTGTCCATCGAATCGCCCTGCCTCAGGTGGATGTGCAGCCGCTCGTAGCTGGCGGGCGATCCGAGACCGTATATGCATGACACGGACGCCACGATTATCACGTCCCTGCGCGTGAGTAGCGAGTGGGTGGCGGAATGGCGGAGCCTGTCGATTCGCTCGTTAATCCTGGCGTCTTTCTCGATGTACGTGTCGGTCCTGGGGACGTAGGCTTCCGGCTGGTAGTAGTCGTAGTAGCTGACGAAATACTCGACCGCATTGTCCGGGAAGAGCGCCTTGAATTCCGAGAAGAGCTGGGCCGCGAGCGTCTTGTTCGGCGCGATGACGAGGGCGGGCCTGCAGAGCTTCTCGATGACATTGGCCATTGTGAAGGTCTTGCCGGATCCCGTGACGCCGACGAGAACCTGGCGCCGCGCGCCGCTTTGGAATCCTCCGACGAGCTTGTCTATCGCCTCGGGCTGGTCCCCCCTCGGCACGAAATCGCTCACAAGGCGGAAGGGAACTTCCTTGTTCAAACTCCTTCTCCTGACTGGATTTCCCGGGTCAATGGGATTCTACAGCCGGGGAGGAGGATTGGCATTGATTTTTCAGGAAGGCCGATTATACTTGCCTTTCTAAGGCGCTTGGCTTCCGCGCGGACATCGTCCGTATCGTCTTTTGAGGTGTCAAATGCAGCGGAGACATACCGTTCCGGCAGCGATTCTCGCCGCGTTTTGCTTCATCTCCCTCTTCGCCGGCTGCGAGAAGGGAACACTGATTGACGACGAGATGTGGCGGATTAACTTCATCCTGGAGCAGAACAGGGCAGGCGAATTCGAGAAGAAGGCGCGCAAGGCCCAGGAACGGAGCAAGGAGCTGTTCGAGGAGCTTTGCAAAGCCAGGGAGACATCGAGGAAGATAAGCGGCGAGATAGAATCGCTGAAATCCAAGATTGAGGTCTACAAGGAGTGGCGCGACCCTCTCCTCAAGGAGCTCGACGAAATCTCCGCCGCCAACAAGGAGCTCAGGGAGAAGACCGACCTCGTCAAGAAGGAGCACGACGATCTCAAAGCCGAATTCGAGAAGGGGAAAGTCAGCAAGGAGTCGCTTACAAAGGAAATAGAGGCCAAATCGGGCATTCCTCCGGAACTCCGGGCGAAGCACGAGGCGCAAGTCAGGGAAATCTCCGACCTCCAGGGCCAGATTATCAGGGCCGAGAACGGGCTCGAGGCGGAGAAGAAGAAGCTCGATGACCTGAAGGGCGACACCGGCAAGGTCGTTGTCGAGCGGGACAGAATCCTGAAGGCGGTCGAGACCGCGGGCACGGAAATCTCCGCGCTCGGCGAGAAGCTCAAGGCAGCCCAGGCGGAGAAGGAAAAGGCCGAGAAGGGTCTCGCGGACAGGAACGATTCGGTGAATTCCCTTAGGACCAGGATGGACGCCGTGGAGAAGTCAATCGCCAAGATGGAGGGCGATCTGAAGGACAAGGAACAGCTCGAGAGCAGGATTAAGAGCGAATGGGAGAAGCTCTACAAGGATTTCGATCCGCTGGTCAAGAAAATCGATGCCCTGAAGAAGGAAATCGAGGACAAGAACAAACTCATAGAGCAGGACAAGAAGAGGATTTCGGATCTGGACACGACGCGAACCGGGCTCAAGGCGAAGCTCGATGAAATCGACCAGCTCGAGAAGGAGAAGGATCGGATGGAAAGGCAAATCGGCACGCTTCGCAACCAGATGAAGGAACTGGACGCCGAGAAGCTCGACAGCGAATCCCGCATGCCGAAAATCAGGGAGGAAATAGCCTCGCTCAAGCAGGGCATCACGGACCTGGAGAAGGAGTCCGACCAGCTCAAGAAGCGCAGAAACACGATAACCATGGAAAAGGAGATACTGAAGGACACCGTCGACAAGCTCATCGAGGAGTCAGAACAGCTCAAGAAGCAAATCAGGGAGCTCAACGACGAGATAGAGAAGCTCAGGAAGGAAAAGGAGGAGAAGGAGCGCATCCGTAACGAACTCAAGGAGACGAAATAGCCGGGCGTCCCCCCGGCCGCCTTTTCCTGCTTCGACCTTCAAAGCCCGGGTTGTATAATATTATGGCTTTTCCTGTTGATTCTCCGCTGCCGCCGGCCGGCGACTCGGCCTGTACCGTGGCGGAGGAGTGAACCCGGAGGAACCATGACGACCCGGCTCGCTGCCCTGGCCCTTCTCGCCGCGTTGCTTATCATCCTTCCCGCGCCGTACCTTCCTGCCCAGGATCAGCCGAATCCGGGTCCGGAAGACCAGCCGGAGATGCCCGGCGCGACCGCTACGGCCGACGAGGACCTGTCGTTCCTCTCCGACAATCTCAGGATTCCCGACGGCATCAAGCCGGAAGCGCTGGCCTTTTACGCCAAGGGCGAGTTCCTCCTCGATGCGCTTGAGCGGAACATGCCCTTCTGGGGCGAATCGGACAAGGTGGCGAATCACGAGCACATCGTGGCCGTCGACGGGAAGGCGGACGGCAGGACGGATACCGTCGAAATGCATTTCCACATGGTGACCACGGGTTCAATCGGGCCGGCTCTCCATTACCTGACCGGCCAGGAGCTCAAGGACGACAAGGCGCACACCCATGCCGTCAAATCGGTCCAGACGGGCGCCCAACTCACGGCGCCTCCACAGCCTCTCAAGGCCGAGAAAATCGCGTTCGGCTTCGGGCCTGTCAAGGCCGCGCATTTCAACTACATCTGCGGGCTGACCGACAAGGGTTTCGACGACCACCGCCACGTCGTCACCATCCATTTCTTCGGCAACGGCGTGGCCCAGAAAAGCGCCGATCACATGCACGTGTTCCGCCAGTACGAGGACAAGGGCGCCGCCAAGGCGGTCCAGGGAGGCAGGGCGCTCCCCTTCGACAAGCCTCACACCCACAAGCAGATTGACTGGTGCTTCAGGAAGTTCTGGCTCGCGGACGCAGGGGAATACATCGCGGATTTGCTCCTCAACGCGGCCAAGAAGGACCAGAACTTCTCGCTGGCCAGCTACAAGCTGTCGATTATCTACCAGTGGTGCCGAGAGTTCGACCTCGCCCAGAAAGCCATCGACAAGGCCGTGCGGGGAATCCCCAACTTCTACGAGGCCTTCGTCGAGCGCGGGGACGTTTCAGCATGGCTCATGGATTACGACATGGCCTTCTCCGACTACCAGAGGGCGCTGAGAATAAATCCCGAATATGCGCACGCGCACTTCTGCACGGCCATGACCCGGATGAAGACCGGCGAGCACGACAAGGCCTCGGCCAGCTTCAAGACGGCAATGGAGGGCTTGAAGAAGGAGCATGCGCGGCTGCTCGAGCTGCAGAAGACGCGGCCCAACAGCCTGACCCTCAAGAAGAAGATAGAAGAGGTCGACGGGGAGGCGAAGACCTCGGAGAGTTACATCAAGCAGATTGAGGAAGAGAAGATTTTCCCGAAGAACTGGGCCGGACGGAAGGTATTCGAGTCCGATACGAAGCACTACCTCGTAAGGACGTCGATGAGCCAGGAGATCGCCGATTTCTTCGCCGAACGGCTCGAACTCGCGCACGACCTGTTCACCCAGAAATTCCAGCTGAAAAAGCAGGAAAAGACGAAGATTAGGGTCTATCTGTTCCCCAACCACAAGGAATACGTGGAAACGGGCGCTCCGCCGCAGTCCGGAGGCTATTCCAGCCCCGAACTCCAGAAAATCGTGTTCCCGATACAGGGCAGGGACATCCAGGCCGGATTCAAGCCCGACGGAATCCCCAAGGACGAGACTACGGCGGACACTAGACTGGTTCTCATCCACGAGGCGTTCCACCAGTTCCTCGACAAGTACCTCGCGATGGCGCCCCAGAACTTCAACGAGGGTTGCGCCGACTATTTCGGCCCGAGCGAGTACAGCGTGTCGATGCAGGGGACGAAGAAACTCTGCAAGCTGGAAATCAAGGTGAATCCTTGGCGCCTGAACGGGATCAAGGACCTAATTGACAAGGGATTCTACGTTCCGCTGGAACCGTTCCTCAAGCAGAGCAGGGGTGAAATGTACGATCCGAACTTCCAGGGCCTGCACTACGCGCAGGCATGGGGGCTTTTCCATTTCTTCTGGGAATTCACGGTGAACCAGCAGAGGAAATACTGGGACACCCTGAACAAGTACTACATGGCCCTGAGGGCCGGCAAAGGGCTCAAGAGGGCCTACGACGACAGCTTCGGCAGGCTGAACATGTCCGGTGTCGAGGAGGAATGGAAGAAGTACATCAAAAACCTCAAGTGATGGGACATGGAATCTCCATCTCAATCGCGCAGCTCATCGGGCGAATCTCCGCGGCACGGGCATGAACAGGACGGATTGAATCTCCTGCGCCTCCACAGGTACGAGGAAGCGCTGGCAGCGTTCGAATCCGGCGGCCTTGGCAGCCCGCGGTCCCTGCTCGGAATGGGTTTCGCTCTCGCAAACCTCGGCGACCTGGCGAGGGCGGCGGAAATCGCCAATTCCTTGCTCGGGTCGGGATCGGAAGATTCGGCCCTCATGGGGCAGGCCCTGCGCCTCATGGGAGTCGTTCACGCCTTGAGGGGGCGTCTCGACGAGGCGCGCGATTTCCTGCGGAACTCCGTGGACCGTCTCGCCGGTGCAGGCGCTCTGTCCGCCGAATCGCTGCTCGACCTGGCCGCGGCGAACGCCGAATCCGGCGACCTCAAAGCCGCCAGAAAGGCGGTGGAAGCCGCGCGCAAGGCCGCGCCGCCCCTCGACTCCGATCCCGCCCTGGAGGCTCTGCTCCTCCTCCGCAGCGGGGAATCCGAGGAATCATGGCATGCTGCATCGGCTTTCTTCAGGAAGGGCGCTGCGGCAGCGGAAAGGGCCGGCTCCCCCTACCTCAAGTGGCTCCTCGCCTACAGGCTCGGAAAAGCCGCGGCAAGGGCAGGCGAAACGGACGAGGCGGAGCGCCAGCTCTCCGACGCGCTTCTCCTCTTCCGCGAGGTCTGGGCGGGCGTTTCGGAACCGAGGAGGGGCGCGTTCATGTCCACCGGTCCCAGGAAGGCGTTCTGCGCGGACGTAGTCGAGTCGGCCGCGGAACCCGAACCACAGGCAGGCGAGACCCCGGCGAAGTCGGGGGAAATCCACCGGGAATTCGTCGACCAGGGCCCCGGCAAAGACCTCGAGCGCCTGGATGCCATCATATCCAGGGTCTCGGAGCCCAGGACCGCCTCGTTCCTCATGCAGTTCCGGGACCGGTTCCGCAAGCTGCTCAGGCTGCAGGAGATTAATGCGGCAATGTCATCGACCCTCGATACGGGCAAGCTGCTCGAGCTTATCATCGACAAGGCCATAGAAATCGCGAACGCGGAGCGGGGATTCATGATGATGGCCGAGAATGGCGGCCTCGCGTTCAGGATTGCGCGAAACATTGATCAGGAGAACATAAAGAAGCCCGAGTTCAAAATAAGCCACACCATGGCGACCGAAGCGGCCTCCACCGGCAGGGCGGTGATATCCTCCAACGCATCGGCGGACCCGAGGTTTTCGAAGTACCACTCCGTGCAGGACTTGAAGCTTTCCTCCGTCCTCTGCGTCCCCATGAAGACGGCAGGCAGGGTCACGGGCGTGATTTACATAGACAACCGATTCAGGGAGGGCGTCTTCACGGCCGACACCGCCGCGATGCTGGAGATATTCGCGTCTCATGCTGCTTCAGCACTGGAGAACGCGAGGCTATACCAGGAGACGATAAAGGCGAAACGGGAGGTCCAGAAGCTGAACGAGGAGCTCAGCGAGGCGAACTCGAAGCTAAAGGACAAGATAACGGCCCAGGAGGCCGAAATCCACGCAATCAAGTCCTCGGCGCCCGCAGCGGCCTTCAAATACGACTACAGTTCCATCATCGCGCGGTCGGATGAAATGCGCAAGGTCTTCAGCCTGCTGGATCGGGTGATAGAAACGGAAGTCCCTGTGCTCATCCAGGGCGAGAGCGGGACGGGGAAGGAGCTGGTAGCCCGCGTTCTTCACGGCCAGGGGCCGAGAAAGGGGAAACCGTTCCTGTCCGAGAACTGCGCGGCACTCACGGACACGCTGCTCGAGTCGGAGCTCTTCGGCCACGCCAGGGGCTCGTTCACGGGCGCGGTCTCCGACAAGAAGGGCCTCTTCGAGCTCGCCAACGGCGGTACGCTCTTCCTTGACGAAGTGTCGGAAATGAGTCCCGACATGCAGAAGAAGCTTCTCCGCGTGCTTCAGGAGGGAGAGCTGAGGCCCGTGGGCGGCAAGGAAATCGTCAAGGTGGACGTCAGGATTATCTCGGCCAGCAACCGCAAGCTGACCGCTGAAGTCGCGGACGGGAGATTCCGGGAGGACCTTTTCTACCGCATGAACGTCATTCTCGTCGATCTGCCCCCCCTCAGGGACAGGAGCGATGACATACCCCTTCTCATCGAGCATTTCCTTCGGCGCGGATCGGAGACGGCGGCGGCGGCAGAGGATTTTGTCGGCAAGGACGCGATGGGGATTCTGAATGCCTATCACTGGCCCGGAAACGTGCGCGAGCTGGAGAACCTGATTACGCGATCGAGGGCGCTGGGGCTTGCTCGAATCACCGAGCGCGATCTTCCCCAGGAGATACTCGAGGGCGCGCGCGGCGGGTTCGACGGAACGCTTGACGAAATCGAGTCGCGATACATGAAGGGAGTGCTGGTCGACGCCTTGCGCAAGGCGGGCGGCAACAAGACGAAGGCGGCGAGGATTCTCGGCATACCCAAAACGTCTCTCTACAACAAGATGAAGAAATACGGCATGGAGGAGTGAAGGATGGTGGTAACCAGGGAATTCACGTTCAGCTCGGCGCACAGGCTCGTTGCTTACGAGGGGAGGTGCGAGAACCTGCACGGGCACACGTACAGGCTCGCGGTTTCAGTAGATGCGCCCATGGGAAAGGACGGGATGGCGTTCGACTTCATAAAGCTCAGGGAAATCGTCCGCGCAGAGGCGGTCGAAATACTCGATCACAGGTTCCTCAACGACCTCATTCCCCAGTCGACGTCAGAGAACATCGCGATATGGGCCTGGAACCGCCTCAAGGACAAGCTCCCCCTCTGCGAGATACGCCTCTACGAATCGCCCGACACGTACGTGACCTACAGGGGGGAGACGCAGGCATGAAAAAAACGCCCGCGGACCCGGCCGGGCCCGCGGGCGTTTCCGGTGCAGCGTACCGGCCCGCCGCCGCTCATTTCCAGACTGTCTTCAGATACGACGGTATCGCCGAAGCTTCTCTCGGCCCGACCAGAACCTCCCAGCCGCACTCCTCCTGGAGTGTTCCGGACATGACTGCCACGTAGCCCGGTATTATGATCTTCTTGTGCTTAAGCTTTCCTTCGAGGCCGGAAGCCTTGAGCGATTTCGTCACGCTTTCCGGAGTCATCTTGTCGGCCGCGAACGCCGTCAGCACGCTCATTCCCTCCGTGTCCGTGACCAGGATGTACGACGGCACTCTGCTCGCCTCGACCTCGCCCTCCACGGTGAAATACGTGAGGGAGAAGTTCGTCGTGAGGAGGACGGGCGAATCCGGCTTCACGTCGCCTATCTCGTATACCTTCGCTTCCACCTGAATCGGCTTCTGCGGGTCGGTATATATGTTCTGCCTCAGGGCCATCAGCGCCAGGGCTTTCCATTTCTCCGGCGCGGAAACCAGCGCTATGCCGGCGTATTTCGCCACGCACATCGCGGATGTGGCCATTTCCATAAGGGTGCCGTCGCCGCCCGGCGATACGATTGCCGGGTATCCGAGCGACCTCTCTCCTTTCTTCAGCGCAAGCCTTCGAATCTGCGTGAGGTCGGAGAGCATCGCCCTGGGCGACGGCGAGCACGGATCGATGAACATCTCGCTGACCCCGGCCCCCTTGATTTTCTGGGTAAGGTCAGAAAGCTCGTCGATTCCCTTGCCCTTCACGCCGAGGGGAAGGCCCAGCTCCTTGGCGACCGCCGCCATGGCCTGCCAGTTCTGCGCAGTGGCCCCGTAGCAGAGGGGCTTTCCGGCCTTCACGCCCGCGGCTGCCGCCTTCATTGCCTCCGGGTTCTCCGTCTCGAGGATAAGTATCCTGTCGGTCTTGGCCGCCTTGTCCACCGCGGACTTGAACGCCGCTGCGTTTCCCGAGGCGTTGCGCACGCACAGGAGCTCGGCGCGTATGTTCTGCCCGACGCGCGTGAAGTTCAGAGAGGCCGCCTGCTTGAGCAGCGAGTCGAGATTCGGATCGTTGTCCTTCACGGCAACGCCTATGCCGCATGGATTCTCGAACCTCCGCCCGTGGCGGAAGAGCTCGGTCTCCTCCCCAACCCCGAGTGTCCTTTCGCCGGCGCCGAGCGTGACTTTCATTATCGGCGGGGCCGATTCCGAGTCCAGGGCGGACTTGGCCTCTGCGGACACGTCCGGGCACTTGTCCAGGGCAATCTTCTTCTGGGCCAGCGCCATCGCGAAGGCCAGGCACGTCGGGAATCCGCACTTCTTGCAGTTGGTTTTGGGAAGCAGCTTGTAAATCTGGAGTCCGGTAAGAGCCATGAAAGCTTCCTTTCAATCGTTCGCCCTCGTCCCCTGCGGGAAACAACGCCTGGAAGTCGGGCTGCTCCGGATTATGCCAGGCGACGCCCGCCGGGGAAAGGCGGCACCGTTACATGAGAGGCGGCAGATCGAGCACGGGATGCCCCATCTTGGTTATGTGCTCGAGAACCTGCTCCTCGGTAGTCGCCACGGTCTCGTCCGCTATCTTGTCAATGATGTCTGGAATTCCGATGCTCGCTGCAGTCTTCTTGAGCCTGTCGCTGAGCTCCTCCTTGAGCATCTTCGGCATCCACACCAGCCTCTTGATACCCCCTTCCGCGAGGATGAACTTCTTCGAGGTGATGTAGAGCTTGCTGTGTCCGACGAAACCGGGGGTCTGCAGCCCGCCGCCGACAGTTCCCGCAAGGGTGGAGAACTTCATGCCGCAAGGGGTATCCCCGGCGAACTCGCGGTTGACCGTCATGACTCCGTTCGCGAGCGGGAGTATGGCGGCTATGCATTCGAAGCACCCGCAGGATGTCATGGGGAATTCCATGATGCTGTACGCGTTGAACTTCTCGATATTCTTCCTCGAAGTCTCGTAAACGAAATCGTTCACGCTCTTCCACTGCCCCTTGAGGGGGTCGATTACTTCGCCCTTCTTTATCGGCCTGTTGGGGCCTGTGGGATTAATCTGGAAGGCCGCCTTGCCGTCGAACCAGTTGTAGGCTCCGCAAAGGCCGGTCCTCTCGGGGCTTATGACGCAGACGTGGTTCGGCGCGAAGGACTGGCAGAGCGTGCAGGAGTAGAACGTCTCCTCGTCCTCGTCAGTGAGCGCGGCGATTCTCTCGTCCCTCTTCCTGTAGGTCTCCCTGGCCTTCTCGCGCCACTTGAGCACGTCCTTCTCGGTCGTGTAGACGGTCACCTGGACCTTGTCGAGAATCTTGCCGAAGTCCGAGTGGAGCTTGGCGTGGATAATCTTCCCGAGATCCGCCATGCGGATCCCCGCAGCGTACGCCTCCTTGCTTATCCTGACCCAGTTGATGTCGCGCTGGCCCATGTGGAAGATGCCGTGCGCCTCGTTGATGAATGTGTGCAGCCACCTCTCGAGTATCGGCTCGAAGTCCGGCTGCATCTCCCTGCCTGCGACTTCCACCACGATGCCCATGGGCATGGCGCCTCCGACCTTGACGTCCGGGAGATCCGGGCCGACCACGGTAATCTTGTTGTCCTCGACCTGGGTCATGTCCCTCATGAATACGACCTCGAAGGCCGGGGTCTTGTTGCCTCCCATCTCGGCCTGCATATCCTCCTTGCGGATGCGCTCCCCCTCGAAAGCCGGTCCGTACGGGACCGGAATCGGCACCTTGGAAACCTGGACCTTGAGCCCCCTGACCTCTATGGCCTTCTGGACTATTTCCTTGTGCGTCACCGGCGCCACGACGTGCTCATATGTGCAGACGCCCGTCGGCAGAATCTCGGGAATTGGCGTGTCCGCGATTGCCGGGAAGCCGTAGTTGATGGCTCCCGCGGCATGCGCGTACTTCTCGTCGTCGATTTCGCCGAAGGCAAGCACGAATGCGAAAATCCTGTTCTTGTTGTACTTGAGGTTCCTAGAGAAGTCGCCGGGCTGGACTCCCCCGAAGGACATGGCCGCGCGGGAGGCGAACCCCAAGGCGTACACGGCCGAGTTGATTTCCTTCCCGAAGGGCACGAGCCTGGTCTCCCAACCCAGCTGCACTTTCTCCTGCTTGAGCTGATCCGCCATGGTGACGCCGTTCGTGTCGCCGCACAGGAATATATACAGGTTCTTCTGCTGCAGCTCGAGCGCGATTTCCTTGGCTATCTTGCTGTTGGGGCATGCGCCGACGCAGGCGGCGAAACCGGGGGCGGAACCGTCGACGAACTCGATGCCGCGCTTCCTCATGATTACGTCGTCTGCGGCTCCGAGCCAGAAATTTCCCTCGTCGGGGCAGTTCTCCGCCACCACGTAAGGAAGGGGATTCTGGAGGTATTTAGTCGCCTCGTAAATCTCCGAAGCCCAGAGCGTGGCCATTCCGGCGTCCAGCGTGTGGCCCAGGAACGGCACCCAGTTGCTCTTTGCCGGCATGGGCGGCAGCAGCTTCTTCGCCCGTTCCAGGACCTTCCCGAGGTCGCCCACCGTCCTGACCTCGGATCCGGTCATGGCGTAGATAATCGGCACGAAATACGCCGTGTTCGGGAACTCCACCTTCTTCCCTTCCCCGAAGCTCTCCCTGGCCTTTTTCAACGCCTGTTCAGCCTTTGCGACCGTCTTGTAGGCGCCTCTGATTGCAGCTGATGCTATTAGCTTTGACATCTTTCCGCTCCTTGCTATCGAGTTTGTGCACTGTGTGCTGTTTTCCTTCTCCCGCTACACTTCGAGCGCGCGGCGCGCTTCCATGTCGAACAGCTTGCGCTCCCTCTGCTTCTCAATCCCGAGCGTTTCCCTCTTGGCCTTTATCCTGTCGAGGCACATCGCAGCTATCTTCTTCGCATCGGTCTCGAACGCCCACTTGGCCTTCAAATCTTCAGCAATGCCCTTCGTAAGGTACTCGTGGAACTGCTCGGCCCCCGGCATCAGCGGCGAGCCGCCGAAGATGACGTCTATCCCTGAGGCAACCACGTACTGTCCGATGGCTACCGCCTTTTCGCTCATCCATTCCGCTGCGACGCCGACCGCCGGGCCTTCGCAGATGTCCTTCCCGAGACCGCCTTCGCGAGCGATTTCCGACGCCGCAACGAGTATCCTCGAGTTGTCGACGCACGACCCTGCGTGGAGCACCGGCGGAATGCCGACCGTCTGGCACACCTCGCGCAGGCCGGGGCCCGCGAACTCCATCGCCGCCTCGGGAGTCAGCATGCACGCCTTGCCGCAGGCAATCGCGGCGCAACCGGTCTCCACCACAAGAACGTTGTTCGCGAGCAGCTCCTTCACGAGCTCGGTGTGGACGCTGTCCATGTCGACCCTCGGGTTGTTGCATCCGACGACGCCGGCGATTCCGTAGATTCTGCCGTTAATGATGTTGTCGTTGAGGGGCCTGTAGCTGGACCTGAAGGACCCGCCGAGCATGTACTCTATGGTCTCGTGGCTGAAGCCGGCGATT
>DYIT01000121.1:12232-12773 GCA_020723505.1 Candidatus Kuenenia stuttgartensis | reverse complement strand
TTCCCATCGCTGCCCTGCGGCACTGCAGGCTTCAAGCACGGGACCAACATGGCTTCGGCGCAGAGCTTCGCCGTGGACGTCAGGGGATCATCCGGCCATGCCGCGTACCCGCACAAGTGCATCGACCCCGTACCGGCGGCCGCCGCGATCGTCACGGCCCTCCAGACCATCCGATCAAGGGAGGTGAATCCGAACCTCGGATCAGTGGTGTCGGTCACGGTGATTGAGACCGGAACGGCAGGCAAGGGCGGCTTCGACGAGGCGCTCAAGCCGTCCCAGACCAACATCATTCCGCAGACCGTCCGTCTCCGGGGCACGTCACGAGCGCTGACGCTCGGGAGCCAGGAGGAGCAGATGCGGAGGATTCGCGAAATCTCCGATTTGACCGCGAGAGCGCACAGGACGGAGATTTCCTTCTGGGCGGAGGATGGCTACCCTCCCACGGTGAACGACGACGCGATGACCGACCTCGCCCACGGGGTCGCGGTCGAGCTGCTCGGCGCGGAAAACACCGCATGGATTGGGGAGCCTTCCATGGGCG
>DYIT01000121.1:0-12222 GCA_020723505.1 Candidatus Kuenenia stuttgartensis | reverse complement strand
GCCTATTACCTCCTCAAGGTCCCGGGCTGCATCTTCAGGCTCGGAATGTCGAGAGGGAAGAGCAAGGAGGAAATCGACAGAGAGCCGCCGCTGCACTCGGACGCCTACGATTTCAACGACGCTGCGCTCGTGAACGGCATGGTCATGATGGCGGGCGTGGCAATCAGGGCCCTTTCACGGGGGCCGACCGGTTAATCCTGCAGCGCCGGCGGCTCTCCCTATCCCGGCGCGAGCTTCATCGCCCAGTCGAGCATCCTCGATATCTGGGACATGTTGAGGGGTTTCTGGAGGACTCCCAGCACGGTCTTGTCGCATTCGCCCGACTTAATCTCCCTAACGTCCTGGGCGGTTATCAGGAACGCCTTCACGGCCTGGTTGTGCGAGCGCAGAATTCGGAAGAACTCGTTGCCTCCGCCCTGAAGGTCTCTCTCAATCAGGACCACGTCAATGGACCCGAATGCGTCCTTGTAGAACGACGCGGCGCGGACCGGGCTGCTGAAACATGTCGTCCTGTACCCGAGCGCCTTGATCGTCTCGCTCATGGCGTCCATGGCGAAATCGTCCGAATCCACAATCATTATCCTGCCGCTGCCCAGTATGAGGCCGCCCGAGGTCGACGGGCCGTCCCCGCTTCCGACGGCAAGCGGAAGGGATATGAAGAACGTCGTCCCCCTGCCGGATGCGGTCTCGAACCAGATGCTGCCGCCGATTTGGTCCACGGTCCGCTTGACCACCGCGAGCCCCAAACCGGTGCCCGACTGCTTGGTCGTGAAGAAAGGATTGAAGATTCTCGGCGCCACTTCAGGCGGGATGCCGGTCCCCGTGTCCCTGACCGAAATCAGCAGGCTCTTGCGCGTGGTCTCGTCCGTCTTGCCGCCTTCCTTGTCCGAGAGAAAGGCGTTCCTCGTCGAGAAGACGATTTCCCCTCCCGACGGCATCGCGTCCCGGGCGTTGACCGCGAGATTCAGGAACACCTGGAACAGGCCCGTCGGGTTGGCCTTCACCACGTCCTTCGGCGCCTCGAACTCCTTCGTTACCTTCACGTTCCCCCGGAGGAGCGACTCGAGGAGGTTCACCACGTCGTCGAGGACCCCGTGGACTCCGATGTCGGCCGTCGCATGTTCCTCGCCCTTCTTGAACGCCTGGATTTGGCGGATGAGCCTGATTGCGCTGTTCGCGGAAGCGACCATGTATTCCGCGAATTTCTTCTGCTGGGATCCTTCAATCGAGATCTTGGCTATGAGTTCCGCATAGCCGAGTATGGAAGTCATCGTGTTGTTGAAATCATGCACGACGCCGGAAGCTATCTCGCCTATGACCTCCAGCTTCTGGCGCTTCAGAATCTCCGCCTCCTCTTCGCGCTCATCGGTCTTTGCGATTACGTACGATCTCCTGGAACGCGCCCTGCCCAGAACCAGGAGCGCCAGCAGAACCGCGGAGAGGATGCCGAGGCAGATTGCAGCGATAACAGGAATGTCGCCCGCCTCCTCAACATAACTTCAAATCTGCGCTAATGTTACCGGGCATTAAGGGCTGCGGCCAGAGAAATCCCGGAACAAGGCGCTGAAGAGCCGTGTCCTTGACCGATCGTCCGGCATCAGGCAAGCTTCTTTGCGAACTCCGCCGTCCTCTCCACGCCTTTTCTGATTGCGTCCACGGGGATGGTGCACGAGAACCGCAGGCAGTTCTCCGCTCCGAACGGCAATCCCGGTATGACTGCAACAAGGGCGTCATCGAGCAGCGCCTTTGCGAAGTCCTCGGATCCTCGAAGCTCCTTCCGGCCGAGCTTCGCCGGGAGCAGGGGCGACACGTCTGCGAACGCATAGAAAGCGCCCATCGGAGGCGCGACACTGAATCCGGGAATCCCGTTCAAGCCGTCGACGATTGCCTTCCTGCGCTTCGAGTACTCGTCGAGCACGCCGGCGAACCAGTCCTGGGGCGAATTCAGCGCGGCAAGGAGGGCATACTGCGCTATGGAAGACGCGTTTGAGGTGGAATGGTCCTGTATCTTTGTCATCGCCTTGATGAGCGGGGCGGGGCCGGCCGCCCAGCCGAGCCTCCAGCCCGGGACCGCGAAGGACTTCGAGAATCCGTTCGCGATGACCGTCCTGTCCGCGAGGTCGGGCGCCACGTTCAATATGTTGACGTGCTTCGTCCCGTCGAACACGAGCTTCTCGTAGATCTCGTCCGAGATTATGGAAACGTCAGGGAACTTCCTCAGGATTGCTGCCATTTCCTTCAGGGTTTCAGGGCCGGTAACGGTCCCCGTCGGATTGCATGGGGAGTTCAGAATCAGGACCCTCGTCTTCTGCGTGAACGCCCCGGCCATGACTGCGAGATCCGGCTTGAACGACTTGCCGGACCCGGCGAACACGGGCTTTCCGCCCGCCGCCTTCACCTGCTCGGGGTAGCTTACCCAGTAGGGCGGCAATATGACGACCTCGTCGCCCGGATCAACCAGGGCCATCAGCGCGTTGAAAATCGCCTGCTTCGCCCCGACGGTCACCACTATGGAATCCGACTTGTACGCAAGGCCGTTCTCGGAGGAGAGCTTGCGCGAAATCGCCTCCCTGAGTTCCGGAATCCCGGCGGTCGGCGTGTATCTCGACCTGTTCTCCGCAAGGGCCTTGGAAGCCGCTTCCATCACGCCGGCCGGAGGCCTGAAATCCGGCTCTCCTGCGGTGAAGCTGACCACGTCCTTTCCGGCAGCAGCCAGTTCCTTGGCTGCCGCGGTTATCGTGAGGGTCGCCGACGGGGCCATGGACTCCGCCCGCTTCGATATCTTCATTCGATGCTCTCCAAAAGCTTCACCAGGTCCTTTTCGTCCGAGATGTACACTGATCTTTCCTTCGCGGCCGAAGCGCCGTCTTCAGTGAAGCCTCCACGGCAGACGAACCATAGCCTGCTGAGTTTCCCCGCCGCCTTGTCCGCGAAGAGCTCTACCTGCTTTCTGTCCGCCTTGAGAGGCCACCAGACGACAAGCATGGCCCAGTGCTCCCCGCCGCCCTCGAGATAGTACATCTTGACCTGTTTCGTCGAGAACGCGAAACCCTTAATCACGTCGAATTCGGGGAATCTGACCTCCGCGCCGGCCCCGAGCGGGCCGCCTCCCACGCTGCGGCCCTTGCACGCGGCGATGAGGTCGCGAAAGTTGAACTTTTTCGATTTCGCCGGGGCGGCTTTCGCCTCCTCCTTCTTCCTGCCCAGAAATCCGTCAAGGAACTCGTCCGCCAGGGCCCTGGACTGCGCCTTGTCCCTGACGGCCTGCCCCTGGTCCTCCGAGGGATCCGTCTTGAGCGCCCAGAACCTGAACAGCGGGTCGTCGAAGTAGAACGCCTCGTCCACTTTCCTGAAGAGCCCGGATCCGAGGACTCTTCCGACGATTCGCGCCGAGGTCTCCACGTCGATTCCGGTCTTCTTCCTGATTTCATCAGGGCTGACGTCCTTGCCTTCGGCGAGCATGGCGAGGATTTTCCTGGCCGTGGAGTAGTCGGAGCGGAGTCCGACCGCCTTCTGGATGTTGCCGAGGTAGTGGCGGTAGATTCTGCCAAGGGGCGATACGACCTCTTCGGCGAAGGCCTGCGCCACGTCCGATTCGGTGGGAGAGGCCCCGGATCCCGCGGATTTGGCGGCTGCCGAGGACATGTGCCTGAGGAGGAGGGGATTTCCGGCCGAGAGCGAGGCGAGGAGCGAGGCGGCCCGCAGCGCCGATTCGTCGGAGCCTGCGCCCATGAACGCTACGGCCGCGTCGCGCGCCTCTGCCGTTTCAATCCCCCGGAGCGTCGAGACGCTGAAGCTCTGGTTGAGAGGGGCCTGCGCGTCGGTGAAAATCCTGTCCGCGAAGGGCGAGTTGGTCATCGCCGTCACGTAGAAGGCCTCGGTCTGGTCGGAAATGGCTGCGTGGAACTCCTCGAACGCAGCCATCGCGGGATTCGTGTACTTCCTGAGGTCTCCGAAGTCGTCCACGAAGAGAATCAGCCGGATTCTCTTCTCCTCGGCGAAGGCGTTCGGGAACCGGAAGGCGTTCTGCACGAGGCCCTGCTGTTCGCCGTCGGCCCCGGCCGGGAGCTCGTCGAGCGTCGAGAGGAATCCCTTGAGCGCCCTGCTCCTCAGGGAGGCAGCGGCGTCCGAGAAGGTCTCCGGCCTGCGCAGCGCGGAGAGGTCTATGTCAGTCCTGAAGGTGAAGGCGACGCGCGCCAGGACCTCTCCGACGAACCCGGCGGCGAGGTCGTACGGCGAAGGACCCAGGTCCTGGAGGGAGATGTAGACCAGAATCACCCCCTCCTCCTGCCAGCGGGAGCGGTGGAGGGCGATGTATTTCTTGAGCAGCGACGTCTTGCCGGAGCCCGGCACGCCGAGGAAGCAGACGTTGGTCTTCTCGGAGGAGCGTATGCGCTCGAGCGCATCGTCGATGAGCGCGATTTCCCTGTCGCGGCCCGTGAAAATATCCGGGTTCATGCTACATCTTCTCCGGCGCTCGCATGCCGAGCAATCCCAAGCCCGCCTTGAGGACGTGGCCTGTGCAACTCACCAGTCCGGCCCTCGCGCGGCTAACGTCGGCGTCGCCCCCTATGACACGCAGGTTGTGGTGGAACCTGTGGAACGCCGCGGAGGTCTCGAGGAGGAACTGGGCAATGACCGACGGCTCGAGCTCCCTCGCGGCCTTGGCAACGGTCTCGTCGAACCTGGCCAGTAGCAGGACGAGGTCCTTCTCGTCCTTTTCGCGGAGGAGCGAGTAGTCGGACGCCTTCCCGTCCCCGCCGCCGGACTTGCGGAGGATCCCGTGCGCGCGCACGTGCGCGTACTGCACGTACGGGCCCGCGTCACCCTCGAAGTTCAGGACCTCCTCCCACCTGAAGTTCACGTCCTTCACGCGCTTGTTCTTGAGGTCATTGAAGACCACGGCGCCGATTCCAACCGCATTGGCGACCTCCTCCCTGTCCTCGAGCCCGGGGTTCTTCTCGATGATGAGATCCAGCGTCCGCCGCACGGCTTCGTCCAGCACGTTCTCAAGCAGCACCACGTTCCCCTCCCTCGTCTTCCCCTTCTGCCCGCCCATGAGCAGGACGCCGAAGGGAACGTGCTCCATGCGCGACGCCCATTCGAAGCCCATCTTCCCGAGCACTTCGAAAAGCTGCCTGAAATGCAGGGCCTGGCCGGCGTCCGTGACGTAGAGCGCGCGGTCGAACCCGTACGAAAGCCGCCTGTAGAGCGCGGCGGCGATGTCCCTCGTGAGGTACAGGGTCGCGCCGTCCTGCTTTCTGAGCATCGCCGGGGGCATGCCGCCGCCGAGCGGCACGACCAGCGCCCCCCGGCTGACCTCGGTTATCCCGGCGTCGACCGCCGCCTTGATTGCGGAGTCCAGCCGGTCGTTGAAGAAGCTCTCGCCGGTAATCGCGTCGAAGACGACCCCGAGCCGCCCGTACACGCGGTTGAAATCCGCAAGGCTGATTTCGCGGAACCTGGTCCACATGGCGCGCGCTTCCGCGTCGCCGTCCTCCAGGAGCTTGAACCACCTCCTCGCCTCGTCCTCGAGCGAGGGTTCCGCCTCCGACGCCTTGTGGAACGCCACGTACATGTCGTTGAGGCCCGAGAGGCTCGCGCCCTCCAGGAAGCCGGGCGGGGCGAGCCTCTTCACGGCGACCATCAGCTTCCCGAACGTGGTGCCCCAGTCGCCGAGGTGATTGACGCCGGCAACGCGGTATCCCCGCGCCCGGTGCAGCCTGCAGAGCGACTGGCCTATCATGGTCGACCGTATATGATGGAACGCGAGGTGTTTCGAGATGTTCGGAGACGAGTAGTCGATGACCACGGTCTTGCCGGCGCCTTCGGAGCCCCGGCCGCAGGAATCGCCCTGCCGCTCGATTTCCGGCAGGGTCCCCGACGCAAGATCGGCAGCGCGCAGCGTGAAGTTCAGGTAAGGCCCCTGGGCCGAGGCCGATTCGACGAAAGCCGGGGCGGAGAGGGACTTCGCGATGGACGAGGCGATTTCCTGAGGAGGCCTCTTAATCTCCTTCGACAGGGCGAAGCATGAATAGGACAGGTCGCCCATTTCGCGCCTTGGCGGGAATTCGATTTCGCCCGGCAGGTCCGCCGGTGCCCTTCCGAGCGCCCTGGCGATTGCAATCCTCATCTCCTGCCTGAATATCTCCATATGACGTCCCCGGTCCTCAGAATGTCGCGAGCCGGCCGGTGGTCCGCATCCAGCCGGCCCGGCCTCGTAGAAATCCGCGTTTCCAAACGGCCGCAGGGTCAATGATAGTATGTCAATACCCTTTTTTCGAGCAGGAATTCGGCAGGGACGAGGCCGCCGCCGGACGTACCGGGGATCCTGCCGCGACCGGTCCGATGCGCGGCTGAATCCTCGATTGATTTTCCCGGCCGCCAATCCTATACTCCACTCCATAGCGGATTCGCGAGGTCCGACAACTGATTTCGAGGAGGTGCTCATGGGGCTTTGGGAAAAAATCAAGGGCGAGTTCATAGACATCATCGAGTGGCTCGACAGCTCGAGCGACACGATGGTCTTCAGGTTCGAGCGGCACGGCAACGAAATCAAATACGGCGCAAAGCTCGTCGTGCGGGAATCCCAGTCGGCCGTATTCATCAACGAGGGCAGGCTTGCGGACGTGTTCCATCCCGGAACCTATACGCTCGAAACCAAGAACATGCCCATCCTTTCCACTCTGATGGGCTGGAAATACGGGTTCTCGAGCCCCTTCAAGGCCGAGGTGTACTTCGTCAACACCAAGAGGTTCAGGGACCAGAAATGGGGCACCAAGAACCCCATAATGCTCAGGGACCAGGAATTCGGGCCAGTCAGGCTCAGGGCATTCGGAACCTTCGAGTTCAGGGTCACGGACCCCGCGAAGTTCATCAAGGAGGTCGTGGGAACCGACCACGAGTTCACGACCGAGGAAATCTCCAACCAGCTCAGGAACCTCATCATCACCAGGTTCTCCGACATTCTCGGCGAGAGCAGGATTCCGGTGCTCGACCTCGCGGCGAACTACGACGAGCTCAGCGAGTTCATATCCAAGAAAATCACCGCCGAGTTCAAGGAATACGGGCTCGACGTGACCAAGATGCTCGTGGAGAACATCTCGCTTCCCCCCGCGGTGGAGGAGGCGCTCGACAAGCGCTCGAGCATGGGCGTCATCGGCAACCTGAACGCGTTCACCCAGTTCCAGGCGGCCAACTCCATGGAAGCCGCGGCCAAGAACCCCGGCGGCATGGCTGCGGGCGGCATGGGCATGGGCATGGGATTCGCCATGGCCAACCAGATGAGCCAGGCGGCTTCGGCCCCGCAGCCCGCGGGACCGCCCCCGCTCCCGCAGGCCGCGCAGTTCTTCGCAGCCATGGGCGGACAGCAGGCGGGGCCATTCGACGCGACCCAGCTCAAGCAGATGGCCGTTTCGGGCAGCCTGACCAGGGAAACCCTCGTCTGGAGGCAAGGAATGGCCCAGTGGACTCCCGCGGGATCAGTCATGGAGCTCGCGCAGATTTTCGGCCAGGTTCCGCCGCCGTTCCCGCCGAAGCCGTAGGGGCGGTTGCGGACAGGCTTGGGGGGCTTCTTCGACCCTGATCTACATGATGGACGCTTCGCGTCAATCTGATTGACATGATTGGGCGGAATTGTTTTCTGGACTTCTACTGTGACTTTATTCTCTTGAATCAAATCATGTTAATCAGAATTCAAATCATGTAGATCAGAGTCGAAAAGGAATATCGGGCGACCCGGCGCAACGTTTTTGGAAATTGCAGGCCATGCAGGAAAAGCAGTTCCCTTGCAAGCAGTGCGGTGCGAAGCTCAAGTTCGACCCCGGCTCCAAGTCCCTGAAATGCCCCTACTGCCAGGCCGAGAACGCCATTCCTCAGGCCGCCGAGGACATCCAGGAGCTCGACTTCAGGTCATTCCTCTCCGTCGCGGCCGGCAAGGAGGAAACCAGCGAAAACCGGACCGTGAAATGCACGTCCTGCGCCGCCGAGCTCACGGTGGATGCGAAAATCGCCTCGACCGAGTGCGCGTTCTGCGGGGCGCCCATCGTTTCCGAGGGCGGGTCCACGAAAGCCATCAAGCCCAAAGCGCTCCTTCCCTTCAAAATAGCCCATGACGAGGCGCGGAGCTCGTTCCGGAAATGGATTGGAAGCCTCTGGTTCGCCCCGGGGAAGCTCAAGGAATACGCGCGAGCGGACAGCAGGATGAACGGGGTCTACGTGCCGTACTGGACCTACGACTCGGACACCACGAGCCATTACACGGGCGAGCGTGGAGAGGACTACTGGACCACCGAGACCTATACGACCACCGAGAACGGAAAGACCGTCACCAAGACGAGGAGCGTCAAGAAGACGAGGTGGTTCCCGGTGAGCGGCGTCGTCTGGAACCGCTTCGACGACGTCCTCGTTCTCGCGAGCGAGTCCCTGCCCAAGAAGTACGCCGAGCGATTGGAGCCATGGGACCTCAAGAACCTCGTGCCATACGGCGACGAATACCTGTCCGGATTCCGGGCCGAATCCTACCAGGTCGACCTGGCGCAGGGCTTCGAGCGGGCAAAGGCGATAATGGACGACAGGATTCGCGAGTCCGTGAGGGCCGACATCGGGGGCGATCACCAGCGCATACACTCGGTGCGCACGAGATACGACAAAATAACCTTCAAGCATATCCTGCTTCCAATCTGGATTTCAGCCTACAGGTACGCCAACAAGGTCTACAGGTTCCTCGTCAACGCGCGCACGGGCGAGGTGCAGGGCGAAAGGCCGTGGAGCATCATAAAGATCCTGCTGGCGGTGCTCGCTGCGGCTGCAGTCGTAGCCGGGGCTGTCGTGGTGTTCACGCAGTTCCAGTAGAAAGCCTTTGGCCGCATGCTCCCCGCATATAGCCATGGTGAATAGGCAAGGCCCAACAGGCGCGTACGGCCGACGCGCGCCATAGATGGTAGAATTGTTTTGTGCGTGTTTGAGGGCGCGTCTCACGCGCAGGTTGTCGGCATCCGGATGGGCGCTTGGGATGACAACACCGAGGATCGTTGAGGAATCCATGGCTCGTTGCCGATTTTAACTAGCCAGCGCAAATGGCTTCCCAAACCATGTGCGCGCCCGGCTCCCGGATAATTCACGATCGTTCGTGAATTATCCGGGTTGGGAAAGCCGGGCCGCGCTTCGAGCGCGGCCCGGTCTGGCTGGTTCAATCGGATGCCTATTGCCCCGGGTTCTTGGATCCGCCGGTGAGAGACCAGGGAGACACGGACGTCCAGTCGCCTGAACTGTCCGTATCCGTGGCCTTGTTCCTGTAGAAACCGTACCACCAGTTGGTGGCCGTCAGCGAACCGGTCCAGAACAGGTCCGCGGGAAGGTGGGAAGTCACCACGTTGAATCCGACGTAGTCGATGCCGTTGCCCGACGTATCGCGCAGTATGGCCTCGCCTTCGCTTGTCCCGTCAGCCCATCCGAACGCGAACATCGAGATCTGCGCCTTGTAGCCGGAATACGGCGTCCAGTTTGATGCCGTTGAGTTGGTGGGCATAACCATTATCAGGGCCCCGGCTTCCAAAATCGTGCCCGCCGGGAAAGTATAGGTGCCCCTTAAGACTCCTCCGCCGTATATGGTCAATGTCCATCCGCCCACGTTCTGGCATATGGATCCGCAGTTGTAGATCTCGACGAAGGCGGGCGTGCTGGCCGCCTGGTGATAGGGATTGCATTCGTTTATCAGGAGGGACACGGGATTCGAAGCCGTGAAGCTCCATACGTCTCCCTTCGTCGTCCCTGACGCGTTCTCGGCATCCACCCTCCAGTAGTACGTGGATCCCGCGCTGAAGGTCCCGGCTGAATCAGTGTATGTCGGCGAAGTCGGGGACGCGAGCGGGACCGTCGCGTTTTGGACCGTTGTATAGTCCGTTCCCGCGAACAGGTCGTATGACGTCGCCCCGTCCGACACCCCCCACGAAAGCGTGAACGCGGTCGCAAAGTCACCCGCTTCGGGTGGTGCATACGTCGATCCGTCCGGGATTGACGGCGACTGGACCTTCACCGGCAGGGACGTCGACGACACCTCGTAAATCCTCACGTCGTCGATGTACCAGCCCGGGCACAACGTGGCATCGTTATCGCTGAAGAAGCTCCACCTTACCTGAATCGAGTGGGATTGCGAAACCGAGACGTCCACGAAGATCCTTCTCCAGGCTCCGCCGAAACCCGTGAAGCCGTCGACGTTCTGTACCGCCGGATCGACCTTGCCGTTGTACCCGCCTGCGGGGATGGGCTGCGACCATCCCGTGACGGAATCGTTGACTGCGATGACTCCTCCGTCGCCAGGCTCGGTCTGGAACCACTGCCAGTATGAGAGCATGATTCTGTTCGCGGAAGCCGGCAGGGCTATCGACTGGGTTGTAAGGTTGCATGATCCCCATGTCCTGTTCTGCCCGTAGTTGCCGGTCAAGCCGGTGCCGGCGACCCTCGTCCCGTCTATTGCGGGATACGGTCCGACATAGTAGGCGTATACGATGCCCGCTGCCCAGTCGCCGTTCGCCGTCCAGGTTCCCGGGATGCCGGATTCGAATCCCTGCGAATAGATTAGATTGACGATGTTGAACCTGAAGACCGCGGAGTTGACGTACCCAGGATTGAGGGAGTCCTCGATATCCACTGCGAGGACGACCTGCCCCACGGTCGCAGGGGCGGTGCCTGCGAACGTGCCATTGTCCTGGTTGAGTGTCCCCCAGGAGTAGTTGGAGGATCCCGCGGCGTTGACAGCCCATACGTAATAGCCCGATCCGCCTTCGGCTTTTATCTGGAACGAATAGGCTTGAGAAACGGCGGCGTCGGGCATCGAGTAGGTGGTGACCCTCACTCCAATCACGCTGAACGAGAGCGTCCCGGTATCGAATACGGACGGATTGTTGACCTCCTCGACCTTGACGCTAATCGACACGGCGCCTGCGTTGGAATCGTCGGGCGTGCCCGTGAGCAGTCCCGTGGAATCGTTGAGCGTGAGCCAGGATTGGTTCGTGCCCCCGGTAATCGTGTACTTGAGCGGTCCGCTGCCTCCGGATACCGGGATTTGCCTGGAATAAGCCTCGTTGACGAACGCGTTGGCAAGAGTCGTTGAGGCGATTACCGGGGGATTGTAGGCGGTCGCGGAGAATTCGAACAGCCTGATGTCGTAGTTCGTGGAACTGTCAGATACGCGCACGATCAGGGCCACGGCGCCGGTCTCGGTTATGGTCGGGTTGCCGGTGACAAGGCCGCTCGACGGATTTATCGAGAGCCACGCGTAGTTCACGCCGCCCGGCCTTATGCTCCACGTGTACGGCGGAGACCCGCCCTGCGCAGCGATGGTCTGGCTGTACGCCTGGCCGATGTACGCGCCCGGCAGGGATGAGGTCGTTATTGCAACATTTTTGATCTCAATCGTGTAGGTCTTCTGGACGTAGTTGAGCGGATTGGCGTTGTCAACAGCTCTGATTATAAGCTGCGTGGTGCCGGTAGCCGTGGGCGTTCCGGTGACCGCGCCGCCCGTCGCGTTGACCGTAATCCAGGAGTCGTTCGTTCCGCCGGTTCTTTTCGAGAACGTGTAGGTGCCGGATCCTCCGCTGACGGCGAGCGTCTGGCTGTAGGGCTGGTCGACTCCCGCAGCCGGGAGGGGGTCGGCCGTGGTGAACAGCAGCGTGGGCGTGAAGACGGCCACGTTGAAAGTGAACCTCGCGTTGTCGAAGTTGTTGGAGTCGGACGCGTCCTGGGCACGAATGTTGATTGTGACTGCTAATACGGTGCTGGATGTGCCTGTGAGCTCGCCGGTCGCGGGATCGATGGTCAGCCATGAGTCGTTCAGCCCGCCGGGCTGGATGCTCCAGACGAAGCTTCCCGATCCTCCCGCGGCCTCGAGAGTGACTGAATATAGTTCTCCCTGGGCTGCATCGGGAAGGTAGGTGGTCTGAATCTGGACAATCTGCGGCATGCTGTAAGTGTTGTTGACGGTCTTGTCCGCCGGGCAGCCGCAAGCCAGCGCTGCGACGAGCAGCGCTGCAGCTGCAAGGTATCCGATTCTTCCGTGCATTGTTCAACCCTCAAAAAGACCAAGATGCCTTCTTTTCATCATCCCAAACCATAACCCGGACGAGCCGGAATCAAGAAAGGGACAAATCCGGCTCGTCCGGGTTATATCACGCGCTCCGCCCCGAAGGAACGCGCTTCGCGTGTCCTTCAGGGCTCCGCGCG
>DYIT01000120.1 GCA_020723505.1 Candidatus Kuenenia stuttgartensis | reverse complement strand
AATTGACAATCAGGTTGACGAGGACCTGGTTAGCCTGGACCTGATCCGCCTCCACTTCGGGGAGGGAAGGATGGAGTTCCCTTACGAGGTCGATTCCGCTGGTCATGCAGCGTTTCTCGAAAAGATAGAGGCTGTCGTCCACCACCTTGTTCAGATCCAGACGGACCTTGTTCATTGGAACCTGCCGTGTGAACCCCATCAGCTTCTTCACTATCCCCCTTGCGTAGAGGGAAGCCTCGATAATCTTCCCGATGTCCTTGCCCGCCTGGCCCGGCAGGTTGTTGGCTTTCTCGGCGAGCTGTGCGAAACCCAGGATGTTGCTCAGGGGCTCGTTCAAGTCGTGGGCAATGCTGGCGGCAATCTGACCAACGGTCGCAAGCCTGTCCGCCTGACGGAGCTGATTCTGAAGGGCAATCTTGTCCTCCTCCGCTTTCTTGCGCTCGAGGAAGAACGTTATCTGCCTCGCGACCGCGTCAATCAGGCTCCGCTCCTCCTTGAGGAACGGCCCCTCGGCCAGAACCGGACGGGTTTCGATATAGGCGATTTCCACAACCCCGCGTTTCTGGCCGCCTGCGACGATGTCCGAGGAAAGCACGTCCTTTCCGAAGCTGAATCCGCGGGTTTCGAACACGGATCGGTCGAGCGTTATCTTCGCCGAAGTGATTTCAGGATATTGCATCGCCTGTGGCAGCAGGGCGGCTATCTGCATGAGTGCCTGGTCCTGCAAAGAGCCAATCTGCTCGAATACTTTCGAAATGCCGTAGAGGCAAGTCAACTCCTTGAGACGCTCGCCGAGGGCCGCCTGCGTCCTGTAGCTTGCGATGAGAACACCAAGGACCTGGCACAGGCTCTCGTAGAACTCCACTTCCTGCTTGGAGTAGAAGTCGTTTTTCAGGGAAAGGAATCTCAGAATGCTGGTTCCTTTTTCCCCGGTCTGAATCGGTACCAGGGCGATTGACCCCGGTTGCGCATCGGAGTCGGGTAGGAATGCTGCAGCCAGTTTTTTCAATTCAGGGTGCTTCGAAAAGAACAAGACCGCGTTTCCCGTGAAAAAGCCCTTGTCCGTGAGGACTGCTTCCTCTGATTCGTCAACACAGGCGGCAGCGCGTTCTTTGAGCAAATCCAGGCTGAAAGCTCCAGCCGTGACAGACAGGCCTTCATTCATGCTTGCAGGCGGAATGGTTTCGCTGTGGAAGAATCTCAGGTTTCTCCAGCGAGCAGTCCAGCCGAGAGTTCTGTCGCCTGGAGGAGGAAAGATGGAGACTTCATCGCTTCCGGAATACACCAGCAGGAGCCGGAGAACGCCGGGCATGAATTCCGACTCAGGCTTTCCGCGGCTGATGACTTGCACGAGCTCCTTGGTGAGCATCCTGAAATCATCGAGGTGCTTCCCGCCTCTCCCTTCAGGGTCGTAGGTCAATTTTTCGATGCCATCCATGCAAGTGCATCAGAAAAAGCCGTTATTTCGCTATATTAAGCATTTGAATCTGCGATTTTCACATATCGAAACGAAAGCTGCCAACTATTTTACGCCAATTTGGCAGATTTTCGATGAGTCCCATTCTTTCCCTTCAAAAACCCTTGACACCGACATCGGCAAATATATAAGAAGAGGTTCAACACTCACCTGTATTTAGGAGATACACATGTCTTACCTCAAAGAACTGTTCGAGAAAGTGAAGGAGAGGGATCCGGCTCAGCCGGAGTTCCACCAGGCTGTTGAAGAGGTGCTCAACACCCTGGAGCCGACTGTGGCGAAACACCCCGAATTCGTGAAAGCAGGCATCTACGAGAGAATCGTCGAACCTGACAGGGCCATGACGTTCAGGGTGCCTTGGGTCGATGACAACGGACATGTCCACGTGAACCGCGGATTCAGGGTCCAGTTCAACAACGCAATCGGGCCGTACAAGGGCGGACTGCGCTTCCACCCCTCCGTGAACCTGAGCATAATCAAGTTCCTGGGATTCGAGCAGATTTTCAAGAACTCGCTTACCACTCTGCCGATGGGCGGCGGCAAGGGCGGCTCGGATTTCGACCCCAAAGGCAAGTCGGACAATGAAGTGATGAAGTTCTGCCATGCCTTCATGGCCGAGCTGTTCAGGCACATCGGACCGGATGTTGACGTGCCTGCAGGGGACATCGGGGTAGGCGGCAGGGAAATCGGCTATATGTACGGGTTCTACAAGAAGATCAGGAACGAGCACACGGGCGTGCTCACCGGCAAGGGCATCGAATACGGCGGAAGCCTGATACGGCCCGAAGCCACGGGCTACGGCCAGGTGTACTTCGCCCAGGAAATGCTCGCGACCAGGAACAAGGACATCAAGGGCAAGATTTGCGCGGTCAGTGGATCGGGGAACGTCGCCCAGTACGCGGTCGAGAAGGTCAACCATCTCGGCGGCAAAGCCGTCACCTTCTCCGACTCTGACGGGACAATCGTGGACATGGATGGAATCAAGGGAGAAAAATGGGACTTCGTGATGGACCTGAAGAACACAAGAAGAGGCAGGATAAAGGAATACGCAGACAAGTTCAAGAAGGTCACGTATTACGAAGGCATGAGCGTTTGGGATGTCGTCAAGAAGGAAGGCCTCAAAGTTGAAGTCGCGCTACCGGGCGCCACGCAGAACGAAATCGACGGCCCCCTGGCCAAGGCGCTGGTCAAGAACGGCTGCTACTGCCTGGCTGAAGGGGCGAACATGCCTTCGACGCCCGAGGCAATCGACGTGTACCTGGAGAACAAGGTCCTTTACGGACCCGCCAAGGCGGCAAACGCAGGCGGAGTCGCCACTTCCGGGCTCGAGATGAGCCAGAACAGCCTGAGGTTGTCCTGGACCCGGGAAGAGGTCGATGCAAGGCTGCTCCAGATTATGAAGAGCATCCACAAGTCATGCCAGGATGCGGCCCAGGCATTCGGACAGCCCGGCAATTACGCCATGGGCGCAAACATCGCGGGATTCCTCAAGGTGGCCAAGGCTATGCTCGCCTACGGCGTGCTCTAAGCAGAAGATAGGACGCAGAACGGGGGGAGGAAAGCTTTCCATCCCCCCGTTTTCTTTCACTTGCCAAAACAGAAATGCACCATTCCCGCCGCGGGCTCTGCCGTGAGCACGTCGATGAAATCGTCGCAATCAAAATCGCCGAAGCATAGCCCCGCAAGCGTGGTCGGAAAGGGCAGGTCGAGGCTCAGGGGCGGAAGAACCCATCCTGTCCCGTTGCCCATCCTCGCCGAGAGCGCGAATCCGTCGGTGGCGATGAAGTCGTTCAGTCCGTCGCCGTTGAAATCCCGCACGCCGATAGCCGAGGGGGCGCTGAACGGAACGACCGAGACCGAGGAATAGGTGCCGTCGATGTTCTGGAGATACACGGCTGCGCCGCCCGGGCAGCCTATCGCCGCATCCGGTCTGGCGTCCTGGTTCAGCTTGCCTGCAGCCCCGCAGAACGGCTGGAAGGGAAGCAAGGTCATGGTCCTTGCCGCAAGGCCCGCCGCCGAATCGCCCTTCAGCACCGACAGGCTCTGCTCCGGTCCGTCGGAAACCAGCAGGTCCGGGAGCAGGTCGAGGTTCACGTCCTCGGCGAAGCACTTGGCCGGACCGCTGCCTATGGAGAGCGTGGCCGGCATGCTGAACGATCCCCCGCCCGCGTTCAGGTAGATGCCTGCGGAACCAGGCCGGATTACCACTGCGTCCGTCTTTCCGTCGCCGTTGAAGTCGGCTGCGGCCAAAGATGACGCCGTCGCCGATACGGCGAATGTCGCTGCCGCTCCGAATCCGCCCGCGCCGTTCCCGGGGAACATGATCGCGGTTTGCGATGAGGGGCACAGCGCAAGCACATCGGGCTTGCCGTCGCCGCTGAAGTCGGCCGCGCAGGCCTGGACCACCGGGAAGCCTGCGGAAATCTCGGTGCTGCGCGAGAATACGGGCCCGGGGTCGTTGAACAGCACGCAAATCCGGTCCGAGAACGCGCCCTGGAAAATCAGGCCCGCATCATGCCTGCCGTCCAGGTCCATGTCCTCCGCGAACGCGGCTACCGGCCCCGGGTGTGGCGCGGCGACGTCCGTTGACGAGAGAACCTGGCTTGCCGGATAGACGAAGAAGCCTCCGGCCAGGGATGCCTGGCCCGCGCCGTCCGCGGCAATGGCCACGTCCGCGAACCCGACGGAGGAGGACGCGGAAGTGACGCCGTCGGCGTACCACAGGAAGCTGTTCAGCGGCCCTCCCGTCGAACTCACCGTGACCGGGCTTCCGCCGATGTCCGCGGTGACGGTTCCAGTCCCATCGAACGCCGACGATTGGAAATATATCCGCACGGGGACCAGCCCGGTCTTCACGCCCCTTCCTGGTTCCACGCTCTTCACCATGAGAGGGATGGACGTCGTTTCTCCCTGGATGTGCAGCTTGTCTTCGCAGCCCATCGAGAGGATGGAGGCCAGCAGAATTGCCCGCGCTCCCATTCTCACGAAGTTGGAACCATGGAAAATACTGGAGTCCATATTCCACGCCTTTCAGAACCTCCATCCTGCCGATAGACCTATTGAAATCCTGTCGCGGAATCCTCCCGCGGTTGATGCAAGGTAGCCGGCTTCCAGTGCAATCCTCGCGGATGAGACTTCAAGACCGAGGCAGACCCCCGCGCCAGCGGCGACTCCAGCGGATCCCCTGAATCCCTGAGCTCCCGCCATGGCGGAGATCTCCAGCGAAAATGGGCCGCGGGCCGCAATCCTGGCCCCGATTGAGGCGAGGCCTGAGCACTCGACTCCCCAGGTCTCCAGCATGCCGAAGGAAGTGATTTCGGTGGTGAACGGTTCTCCGCCGATGTCTATGGTGGTCGTCCTCTTCTCGGACCATTCATCGAGGCTTGAGACGCAGGAGATTTCGACGGCCGCGGTCGCGAACAGGGTCTTTCCGAGGAAAGACTTGATGGACACGGTCGCATGGAACGATTCCGGCCGCGCCATCGAAGGCCGCGTGGGCCAGTAGTCGAAGCTGCCCGATATCTCGATGCGCGCGGATCCCGCGCCCGAACCTCCGTCTCCGCCTGCACCCCGGGGCGGCTCCGCAGGATCCGAGAGCGGGGGGGGGTCTCCGGGCGATTGACCGCAGGAGTCGGGATCCTCCCAATCGTATACGAGCACCGTCGAGCTGGAAGAATCACATTCCTTAGTAGACCGGACTGCTTTTTCCGGCTTTTCCGAAGTGTCCGTCTTTCCGGCGGCAATCACTTCGATGGTCTCGGATTTCGCCCCCTCCCGGCCGTTGCAAATACTGAACCGATCCTCGGATTCCCCGTCCGCGAAAGCGGGGAGCAGAGGGACGAGGAGCAGGAAGACCGCGGCGGTTGCACCCGGCATGCGCGGCGCGAGGTGGCGCAATCGGGTTTCAAGGCGGGCAGGAAGGGTCCCATGGCGTGTTTCCATTTTCATGGCAGCTCAAAACCGAAGCCGCGCTGCGGCAATCTTCGACCTGGCGATGGATATGCTGCGCATGCCGGGCTGAAAAGTCAATCCATAACGCTCAGAACCGCATGCAACCTGATTCTGCCGGTAGTTTAAACCTCGCCTTGGATTCCGGATTGATTACTCGGTCTGTGGGAGCCGCCGAATCTTCCTGGCCCATCTAGGCGGCGATGTTCAACCTGCAGGCGGCAGGGGCGGCCCGGTGGGCCGCCCTTGGTCCGCTTTTGCATGAATGACCGTCGAAGGCATGTTATCATCTCCGCCATGGACGCACATACGCTGGAAGCTCTGGAATTCGGCAAGGTCGTCGAGAAGCTGAAGGAATTCGCCTCCAGCGACTCGGGAAGGGAGATTGTCGGGGCGACGGCACCGATGACGGACCTGGGCGAGGTCCGCCGGCGGCTTGCCGTGGTCACTGAAATCAGGCGGGTGATGGAAGCCTGCGGCAGGTTCCCCTCTCCTGCGTTCCGGGACGTGAGAGAGCACGTGGCCAGGGCGGGCATCGTAGGGTCCACGCTGCCCCCCCAGGCCATGCTGGACATCGCTGCGCTGTGCGTTGCGGCCCGCGAGCTCCGGGATTTCCTCCTCAAGCACTGCAACGAGCAGCCGAACCTGCGCAAAACATCGGAAAGCCTGCATGTCCTCATCGGCCTCGAGCGGAGGATATCCGCCACGCTGGACGAATCCGGCAACGTGCTCGACGACGCGTCCGAGGACCTCGCCGAGATCAGGGCGGAGATCAGGCAGACCGAATTCCGAATCCGGGAGAGGCTCAAGGCGGTCATAGAAGCCCCCGAATCGGCCGAATGGCTTCAGGAGAAGTACTTCACGATGCGCGACGGCCGCCACGTCCTGCCGGTCAACGCCAACCTCAAGACGAGAATCGAGGGCATCGTCCACGACCGGTCCGACACGGGGCAGACGGTGTTCATCGAGCCGGTCGAGACCGTGGGCCTCGGGAACGAGCTTCGGGACCTCGGATCGCTCGAGAGGGTCGAGGTGAACAGGATACTGCTCGATTTGACGTCCGCGGTCAGGGAAGCCCTGCCCATGATTGCCGCTGATCACGAGATTCTCGCGAGGATGGACGCGGACAGGGCCAAGGCCGCCTTTTCGCTCAAGTTCGCCATGAGCGAGCCCCAGCTGGAGAAGGAAGGGGACTTCGTGCTCTTGAAGGCCCGGCATCCGGTGCTTCTGTTCTCGGGCGCGGACGCCGTCCCGGTGGACCTCTCGCTCACGCGGGACACGAGGTGCCTCGTGATAACCGGCCCGAACGCGGGGGGAAAGACCGTGGCCCTGAAAACCCTCGGGCTGCTCGCCCTCATGGCACAGGCGGGGCTGCACGTCCCGGCGGGCGAGCGGTCGCGATTCCGCATGTTCAGGAAGGTATACGCCGACATCGGCGACTTCCAGAGCATAGAGGAGCACATGAGCTCCTTCACGTCGCACTTGACCAGGATAAGCGGGATGCTCTCGAGCATCGACGAGCGCACGCTCGTGCTCCTCGACGAGCTGGGCGCAGCCACCGATCCCGAGGAGGGCGGGGCCCTGTCCTGCGCCGTCCTGTCGGCAATCCACGGGAAAGGCGCATGGACCGCAGCCACGACGCACCTCTCGGACTTGAAAGTCCTCGCGCATTCCACGCCGGGCATGGCGAACGCCGCGGTCCAGTTTGATCCAGGCACGGGCATGCCGACGTTCCAGGTGAGGACCGGCATCCCCGGCAGCTCGCGCGCGATTGAGACGGCCATGCGGCTCGGGCTTCCTTCCGCGATTATCGCCTCGGCCAGGGGAAACCTTGCGGAAGGCAAGGCGAGGCTCGAGGCGGCCATAGCCGATCTCGAGGCGGAGTCCGCGAGGATTTCGGAGGAACGGCAGGCGCTCGAGGCAGCGCGCAAGGAAGCCGGCATGCTCAAGGAGAAGTACAGGGCGCACGTCGCCGCCGCCAAGAAGGAGAAGCGGGAAATCCTCAGGAAGGCGGCTGGCGAGGCGTCCGAAATCGTCCTTGCAGGCAGGAAGATGATAGAGGAAACCGTCCGGAAGCTCAGGGAATCCGCGGAGTCCGAGGCCGGCAGGTCCGGGGCGGGCCTGAAGGCCGAGGCGAAGGACGCGAGGTCGAGGCTCGAGAGGAAAATCGAGGAGTTGAAGAGAGCCGAGGTTTCGCTGGCGCGCGACGAGCGGCCCCGAAACGCCGGGTTACGGCTGGAGGTCGGGGCCGAAGCGCAGGTGAAGAGCCTGAGAAGCCCGGGGGTGATCACGGCCATCGACCTGAAGAGGGGCAAAGCGAGGGTGAGGTCCCGGTCCGCTGAAATCGAGACGGACATCGCGGACTTGTGCGTGTCCGACGTGCCGGCCCCGGCGCGCCTACCCAAGCCTGAACGCAGGTTCGAGGAATTCGCGAGGAACGCGGACAAGGAACTCGTAATCGTGGGGCTCAGGGTCGATGAGGCGCTCGCAAAAGTGAAGGCGTATCTCAACGAAGCCGCGCTCAGCGATCTCCCCGAGGTTCGCATAGTGCACGGCATGGGCACCGGGGCGCTGAGGAAGGCGGTGGAGGAGCTCCTGAAGAGCCATTCCGCCGTTGAATCCTACAGGCCCGGCGGCAGGGGGGAAGGGGGCCAGGGGGCCACCGTGGTCAGATTGAGGGAATGACGGCTCTCACGCACCTTATGATGCTCTGGAGACGCCTACGCCGGTTTATCCGTTCCAGGAACCTTGAATTCCTTGAACTTCTTGATTCTGGACGGTCTTTCGATTCCGTCGTCGCAGGCTGCGACCGGGATCTTTGTGAGATTCTTGCATCCATAATCTGCTCCGGCTGTCTTGGAGAAGCGGCTCAAATAGGAAAAGATTCCCCGTCCCGTTTTCCAGCTGAGTTGTCCGCCTTTAATCTCGAACATAGCATACCCCTTTCTTCTGGTATCAGGCTGTCCTGATGCACATGCAGCGCCAGCAGCAACCTCCCTGATCGCAGTCGCCTATCGCCGATCCGAAGCAAGGGAAGTTGCCCTCCGCGCTCTGTATCGCTTTGATTACCTCCGCTTTCTTCCTCCCGAACGTCCTCACATGCAGCATTTTCGCACGGGTTCGCACTTCATACATTTTCATTGTCCTGTCCTCCGATCCATGAAGCGTCCGGATTCCCCACATTCGCTTTTCGGCACAAAGGAGGGGCGGGCTTTAGGAAAATATTTTCTCGCGCGGAATTTCCCTGTGCTTTAGGGGACGTAGGTACCATGTGAACTTGAGCTTCAGCTGTTCATCATCTTGATATCCGGTTTGACAGAGATAGAGATCGGAAATAACATGGAATCATGCCTAGACAAGCCAGGTTGGATGCTCCTGGAACCCTTCATCACGTCATGGCAAGGGGGATAGACGGGGCTGCGGTTTTCAGAACCGATAATGACAGGGAGGACTTCATAAGCCACCTGGGCAACCTCTGCTCGAATCAGAATCTGGTATCATTTGCCTGGGCTCTTCTTCCATCGCATTTCCACATACTCGTCAAGTCGGGCAAGACGTCTCTGTCAAACTGCATGAGAAGTCTTTTGACGGGTTTTGCAGTCAGATTCAATCTGAGACACAACAGGAAAGGGCATCTATTTCAGAATCGTTTCAAATCAATCGTCTGCGAAGAGGAAGCTTATTTGCTCGAGTTAATCGCATATATACACCTGAATCCTTTTCGCTTGCGAATTGTCAGGGACATGGAGGAATTGGCTCGCTATCCCTGGTCAGGGCACTCAGCTATTCTCGGGAGTGTGAGAAGGGACTGGCAGGATACGCAAGGGGTATTGGACTTGTTCGGGAACTCGAAAAAGAGTGCGCTCTCTCGGTATTCAGATTTCATCCGAGAGAGAGCAAGCCGAGGAAAAAGGCCTGAATTGACAGGAGGTGGTCTGCTGAGAAGTCAGGGTGGTTGGGGAGAGGTCCTGTCGATGCGGAGTATCGGAATTGCCTCCGCTTGTGATGAACGCATCCTTGGCAGTAGCGAGTTCATCAGCAAAGTGCTTGACGAGTCGGATGAGATGGAAAAGCAGAAACTCAGGCTAACCGACAAGAAGCCAAGCTTGCAGGAACTCGCTCTTGAGGTGATCCAGATAGCGGGAATAAGCCTGCAAGATTTGAACTCAGGTGGAAAGGCGTTAGAAATATCAAGAGCCCGTAGACTGCTGTGCGTAAAAGCTGTCCGAACTTGGGGATACAGCGGCGCAGCCGTGGCCAGATTCTTAGGCATAAGCACTTCCGCCGCGAACAGAAACGCAAAGGCGATACAGACATAGGATAGCGGCGCCTCCTGAAGTTCACATGGTACCTACGTCCCCTATTCCCGGGGGATCTTTCCCGGCTCCGGATTTGCTAGACTATGGAACTCGGCAAGTCGAATCCGGATTCAGACAAGGAGGCTGACGTGAAGATAGAGATGCTTCTGATTTGCGCGGCCATGACGGCCCTGTGCGTTCCCGTCGCAGCCGAAGAGGATGATCGTCCAGAGGCGCCATGGTTCGCGAACATCTCCAAGGAGGCCGGTCTTTCGGGGGTCCCTTCGAAGGACTGCATCCTGGCCGACCTCAACGGCGACGGATTCTACGACCTTTGCCTGGACCGGGAGCGCTTCTTTCTGAGCGCCGGGGGGAAGTCGTTCAAGGCGACCGAGAAGACCGGCATAGGGTATCCGGAGGTGCGCATCGTACCCATGACTCCGGACGGAAAGCCCGACGACGCCAAGGCCCAGACCAGGCGCTTCGTCCCGCATTACGTCTATTTCGCCGATCTCGACAACGACGGGGACGTGGATGCCGTCTCGGGCGTCCATTCGGACTGGGAGTTTTTCGACGAACAAGAGGGGGCTTTCCGGTACGTGAAGGATTGCGACCACGGCATGCGCAGCGCGGTCTGGCTGAACGACGGCAAGGGCGCGTTCAAGAAGGCGGCTGCCTCGGAATTCTCGGGCCCTGATGCCTGGGGTCCCGCATCGTCGCTCGCAATCGTGGACTTCGACAACGACGGCAGGCTCGACCTCTACGAAGGCCGCGAGTACCGGAAGTACGGCGTTCTGTACGGGTGCGGGGTGGACAGGCTCTGGAAGGGCGACGGGAAGGGGGGATTCGCAGACGTCACGAAGAAATCCGGGATGTGGCTCGATGCGGAGCCGGGCACACCCCGTTCCGCAAGGCCTTCCTACGGCGTCACGCATGCCGACTGGAACAACGACGGTCTGCAGGACCTCCTCGAGATGGCATACGGCCGCCAGTGGAATCTGCTCTGGAAGAACAAGGGGAAGGGCGAATTCGAGGAAGTCGGGCAGGCCACGGGTTTCGCGGGCGATGCGATTAATCACGGCAAGTACCCGCCGGGGGTCGGCCGTCCGCCCGAACAGCCGTTCCGCAGCAACGGGAACACGTTCGACTGCGCCGTGGGCGACTACGACAACGACGGCGACCTGGACATGTTCCTTGGCGAGATTGCGCATGCGTGGGCGGGCGAGTCCTCCGATCCTCCCTGCATGCTGATAAACCAGGGCAAGGAGGGCGGCTGGGCATTCAAGCGCGTGCCGGTATTCGAATTCCTGCCCCGCCGGGAGTTCCGCGATTCGCAGAACTTCCAGTATGCGGACCTCCACGTGGCATGGATTGACGCGGACCTCGACGGCAGGCTCGACCTGCTAATCGGGTCCGGCGACTATCCCGACGGCCAGTTCCTCAGGCTCTACCGCCAGAAGGAGGACAAGGCGTTCGAGGAAGTCACTGAGGCGGCGGGATTCGAGTGGGAAGGCTGCGGAGACCTCTCCATAGGCGACATCGACCGCGACGGCGATCCGGACATCCTTGCAGGCAGGTCGTTCTTCCGCCTTTCCCAGGAACACAGGGACAAGCACATGGGCGGGATAAAAACGAACGATATTGGCGTCTTCAGGAACGACATCGGGAACCGGAGCGGGAACCGGTGGATTGTCGTCCGGCTTTCCGGCAAGGGCGCGGGATCCGCGAACCGCGCAGGCATAGGCGCGAGAATCGCGGTCACCGCGGGCGGCGTGACCCAGATTCGCGAAATCCGCGGCGGCGCCGGGCTCGGCAACCACCAGGACCCGCCGGAGGCATGCTTCGGCCTGGCGAAGGCCCAGGAAGTCGAACGGCTAACGGTGCGATGGCCGGATTCGAAGACGACCGAGCAGGTCTTCACGAAGATCCCGGTCGACCGCTTCGTGACGGTGAAGCAGGGGGATCAGAAGCCGGCGATTGAGGAGGCGCGGAAATAACCAGCAGCGAAGGCCGCAGATCGTGGACCATTGGCCGTAGACCGGACACAATCAGTTCACGGTTTCGGTGCCGGTAATCGGTATCGGGTGAGCAGTGGCCGAATAGTGTCCGCCGACAGAGCCGCGACCGTCAGGCCGCGGGCGATCATTCCCGCCGGGGATACGTATGGCGCCATACTAGAGCAGTAAACCGTAAACCGGGAATTTAACCACCGAAAACACCGAAGACACCGACGGCGGAAACGGTTTCTCGCGATCCCGCATAGCTATTCTTCGAGAGTTCCATGGAACGGCACGTTTCTTTATGCGACTGCAGGGTACACACAGGATAGCGCGCGTATCAGTCATGACTTTTCTGCGACGGCATAGAGTTCCGGCGACTTGTCCGGGATGAAAGGCGAGGAGTCCGGGCCGCCGAAGGTTTCCGCGGGTTTCAGGCCCGCATGTTCGAACGCGTTCCTGAAATCGGTCTCGGTCAGTTCCAGGAACGGATGCGAAGCTGTTTCCAGGGACATCCTCCCGGGACCCGACGGCGCAAGGACTGCCACGTTGACCCTGGTTAATCCAGGATCAAGGTCGAAGAATTTCAGCACGATTCTCCCGTCGTCGAGCAGTCTGGGCGGGCCGAACCGTTTGCCGCCGATTCTGAGGGCGCGGCAGTTGACCGCATGCGCAATCAGGAGTCCTCCCGGTCCCAGCGCCCCTGCCATCGACGCGATTGCCGCCTCGAATGCCGCGGCGTCAGGCATCATCGCCGCCGTATTGCCGAGGCAGAGCACGGCGTCGCAGGCCCTGGTCGCGGTCCCGGAAAGGCGGGTCATGCAGGAGACGAAGAAATGCGCCTTCACCCCTGCGGATTCGGCGGCTTTCCGCGCGTCTCCGACGAGGCCCTCGTGGATGTCGCATCCCGACGCTTCGAATCCGTGCCCGGCGAGGGCGAGGACGTGCTTCCCTTCCCCGGCTCCCACGTCGAGAACCACCCGCGCCCCCGCCTTGCCGAGAATGCCCTCCAGGAAGGGAATCTCCTTCTTGAGCCTCAGCGGCCAGTCGATGTAGAGCGCGAAAAGCCTGGCAAAATCAGGCGAGGTCAAGCTTCACCAATCGCCGATTCATTCCCTGACCAG
>DYIT01000119.1 GCA_020723505.1 Candidatus Kuenenia stuttgartensis | reverse complement strand
CGTCACGAAATTTCATGAATAAACCGGGTTAAAGCGCGCACACGCGTCCGCTCACCGTCGGCGACGGCGTCATTTCTTCTCTTCCGCTCCGCCCGCCGTTCCGTCGTCCGCGCCCATGGCGGCGAGACTGCGGCGGGAGCAGTCCTTGAGCCAGTCGTTCATTCCGGGCGTGCCGATGGCCTCCTGTTCCGGAGCCCAGGCGGCCGATTCCTCGCCGGTCGGCAGGCTTTTCGCCAGCCGGACGCACCAGGCGGAACGCAGAGCCAGCCAGCCGCGGGTTTCAACGGGGTCGCCGCGGAGCTCCGCGACTTTTTCAGCCAGCTCGTATCTGCGCCAGGAGGGCAAGGGATCCTTCTCGTCCTTCCACTCCTTCCGCAGGGAAGCCAATGCAGGCGGCAGATTTTTTTTCAGATCTTCGGGGCAAGCCTCCTCGAATTCGCCTTTGAAACCCGAGAACAGGCACGCAGGGCACGTCCAGATCGAAATCTCGATTGGCTGCTCGCCGCGGGCGCGACCGAAGAAGTCTCGGTCCATGCCGCCGAAATTGTTTGTGCTCATAATCTCAAGGGCCTGGAATTCCTTGCCGCACACGGGGCACGTCGCCTTGATTTCATCGGTGGTCGTCCCGGACGCGGTCTCCGAGGCCGCCAGGGAGGCCGCCACTGCCAGGGCGAGGGCGGCTATGCCGCGCGAGCGGCGGGATATGCTGCGATTCTCGATTGCCATTGCATTCCTCTAAATAAATCGATTTATTCAGCAGGGTTCAAACCTACTTCTTTACGTAGAATGCGGTTCACCATCCCCGCGCATCGGCCTCCTGCCTGAGCCGGCCAAATGCGGCCTTTTCGGATCCGTCGTTGTTTCTGATCCCCAGGGTCGCGAGGTATGCGAGGAATGCGGGATCGCTCACGCCGTAGTAGATCTCCCATTGGTCAACGGTGGCCTGCGAGACGTCTGTCAGCCACGTGATGTTCACGGCAGCGATGCGGTCCATGCGGCCGTCCCAGGCGCCGAAGAGGTTCCCGATGAAATCCGCCTGATTGGCCTCTGAACTGCCGCACAGCGCGGAGGACGGGTAGCCCGCCTCCAGGATATGGATCATCTTCGAAGGGCTGGCCGAGAACGCCGAAATCATCGCGTCGAAGTCCGCAGCGACAGCGGCAGGATTGCGCACGGTGAAGTCCGGGTTCAGGGGGTAGTAGGTGATGAAGATGGCGTTAGCCGAGGCATTGAAGGCCACGAGCCTGGCGCGCATGGCAGGGTCCTGGACCGCGCCGAACGTAGCCTTGGCGCCCGCGGGCATTCCCGAACCGAACACGGTCCCGACATGGGGCAGCACGGCCGCGGCAAAGGCCCCGAAGCGCGTCCAGGCGCCGTCGTCCGTCCCGAGGTAGTGGTCGATTTCATTGCCGACGGACACGGCGCGATAGACCACGCCGGGCGTCCTGGCCTTCACGTGATCGAGAAACAGCTTGAACCGGTCGATGACGAGGCTGTCCGAGAAATCTGCCTTCCCCCCTGCGGTGATGATCTCCAGATCAGAGGGAATCTCGGTGGTGACCGTGTTGATGCTGTGCACCGAGAGGACCAGGCCCGTGGACAGGGATCCGTAGACCGCCTCCGCCGCGCCGAGGATGTCGAAGCCGTTCCCGGTGATGAACCGGTCCGCAGGGTCGTCCCAGACGGCACTACCTTCGGTCATCTTCCAGTCGTCGACCGCGAAATCCACCGCAGCGGAGGCCGAGTTGCCGAAATAGAAGTAGGCCCTGGCAGGGCCGCCGAACGCGGAGGCGGAAAGTCCGGATCTCTGGAGCGTGTGGAGCGTGGCGAATGACCCTGATCCGGCGCCGTCGTAGAGGAAAACGAATTCCGCGGCGCTGCGACGGATGCGAAGCGTCGGGGCAGAGGCCGGCACGGCGACCGTTGCCGGGGTCGAGACGGCCCCCAGGTCGCAGAAGGCGGCGGACAGGTAGTTCGTTCCTCCCGATGTCGTGGAGACTATCGCCACATACGCGTCCGTCGGCCCTGCGCTGTTGCCGTTGTCCCCGTCCTGCGTGAAGCTCAGAATCAGGGCGAAGTTGTACCCCCCCGCGTCGTTGTTGGCCGCGTTCAACGCGGCATTCACCTGCACGGCGAAGCTGGCGCCGTCCACCTCGAACCTCGAGTACACAATGCCGTCCCCGGTTCCCGCGCCGCCCTCCGTGAAGACCAGGGCCCTATTCTGCGTCTCGAGCACCGAGCCTGCGGGCGCCACGCGGTTCCACTTCTTCCGGTCGAGACAAGTGTCGCCGGAAGGCACGAACGCGAAGTCGTCGTCCGGCCCCGGCTCGATTGAGTTCCAGTTCAGGGGAAGGGTGACGAAGTCCATGCCTGTCTCGGAGGCCTTTGCATATGCCTGGTTCCACGTCTCGCCCTGGGCCTGGTTCACGTCGATTCCGAGCAGCCTCTGTCCTTTTGCAGGCGGGCCCTGGGGCGGAGCCGGATCGTCATCGTCGTCAGCGCACCCCTGGCTAGCCAGGAGCAAGAGGGCGAGCAGGAAGAGCATCCGGATCTTCATGGCGTGACCGCTCCTTTCCTTCCACTGATTTCCTGGCGACATTATAAACCAATCCGCGGCCAAAGGCTTCCCCTTCGGCTTGTTGGCGCTCCAGATGTACTTCGCGATTCTGATCAGCCTGATGGCCTTCGGCCAGCCTGATTCACATGATCAAAAAGAGAGACCATGGAATGAAAAAGGAGGAATGCTTGAAGCACGGCGATTTCGAAAAGAGACTCGCGAAACGCGATAGCGCTCACCGATCGACCTGGAACTCGTGGTCGTGGAAGTAGGACCAGATGCGGCGCTGGGTGCCGTCCTCGTTGGTCTTGCTGTCCACGTCGTCCACCCCGGGCGTGAACCAGGGCGACCAATTGCCGCTGAACCACTTAATCCGGTACCTGCGAATCTCTGGATGCAACCACGTCTCGAGGCGAAGCTTCGGCCAGTACCCGTCGCCCGTCGGATAGTATACCTCCAGGTTGTCCACGACCTCCCCGGTGGTTTTGAACTCGTTGCGCTTCGGCAGCTTTGCGGGATCGAAGGGCTTATCTACCCCGGCGAGCCGGTCCCGCTCCTCCTTGAGTTCCTCGTTCTCCGCCTTCAGTTCCTCGTTCTCCTCTTTTGCCCGGTCAAGAGAGGCCTCCAGCGCGGCCACGCGCTGCTCGAGTTCGGCCAGCCTCGCAGCGAGGCGCCGGACATCAGGGTCGGGCCGGCGGCGGTCGGCGTCCCATCTCACGTCCTCACCGGCTGGGGGATCGACGCGGGACGGCTCGAGCGGCCGGTCCGGGAGCCTCGCCGGCGCCGGGGCGTCGGGTTCGGGGACCGCCGGAACCTCGGCGGTCTTTGGGCCCTCCGATGATCGCGGCGAAGGATCGGTCCCGTCCACTTCCATAGGCTCTTGGGGGTCCCCTCCGGTTAGCGACAGGACCAGAATCGCGGCGGTGGCCAGCCCGGATACCGCCACAAGGGGAAGCCAGCGTGAAGACATGGAAAAGACCTCCATGCTGGGCGCGACGGCGCCGCTTAATCCCATAGGAATATCGCGAACAATTGGATTATCAATTCATCATACGCGCCGGCGTAAGGAATCGCAAGGACAGGCGACGTACGCTTCGGCGCACCGCCGCTATTGCGACTTTTACGCTGCAGGATTAATATGGCCGCCGATGAGTTCCAGGTCCGTGTCAGGAGGTGAGCCATGTTCCAGAAACGACAGCTCCTCGCGCTTCTTCTCGCCCTCGCCGCTTTCCAGTGCGGGGCCGGCATGGCTGTCGCCGCTGAGCTTCCCTTTGCCGACAAGCGCCACGTGACCAACTTCGACAAGGATTACGCGCGCGTCGTCAAGTACTTCGAAAACATCGACCTTGCCAAGCGCGGGGATTTCGAGGAGTACCTCGTCCGGCTGGAGAAGTGGTTGAAGCCCATTTCGGATGGCAACCGCCAGCACCCGGACGTGGTCGGGTGCTACGACAAGATTGCCGCCCTTCGCGCCAAGATCGAGGCCGCGCTGGCTGCCGAGGCGAACAAGCCGAAAGCGCCGGCGCCCGCGCCGGAGACCCCGAAGCCGGCTCCTGCTGCGCCCGGCCCCGAGGCCGGGGGCGGGCAGGGCGCCAAGTCCGGCGGGGGGCCCTCGGAGTTGCCGGAGATCAGGCCGCTTCCGGAAAAAATCGCCGACTCCTTCACGCGAATCGAGAAGTATTCCTTCGGCACGGACTTCGAGACGCCCTATCGCCAGCGCTCCAAGGAGCTCCTCGAGGCGAAGCCGGAGGATCTTGCCAGCGACTCGGCGGCGAACAGGTTCCGCAACGCGGCCAAGAAGATGAGGCTGGGCCTAGAGAAGTTAAAAGACCAGGGCAGCCCCGCCGTTAAGGAGTGCCAGGAGTGCCTCGCCTCTTTCGAGCGATACGTCGAGGCGAAGGCTGCGCTCGGGAAGCGCCTCGTAGCGGAGGCCGAGGCCAAGGCAGCCGCCGCGGCAAAGGAAGCCGACCGGCGCCTGGGGGAGATCGAGGCGTTCTTCGACCCCAAGAAATTCGATTGCTCGCTTGCGCGGCCGTTCTCGGTCCCGCGAATCCGTGAATGGGTGAAGCGGATCCGCGAGTACCAGGCGCTCCGGCAGAAGGGGTTGAACCTCATCGAGAAGGTGGTGAAGGACAACCCGGCCTCGGAGAATGATCGGCGGGTGAAGAACCTCCGCTACCTTTTCGAGAAGCATCTCCTCGAGCGCGTGCAGTATGCCATCGACGAGACGACGGACTTCTACCCGACCGGCGAGGGGCGTCGCGAGGGCCGGATGCCGTACGCGATCCGCCTTGCCAGGAACCTCCTCGCGCCCGGGGCCCTGACCGACGACCGGCTCGCCGACACGAAATGGGTAGCCGAAGCCCTCTCGCAGGCCGAGTACGGCGCGGAGGCGGCAGAGGGGCTGGCGGAGTTCCGCAAGCAGTACAACGGCAAGGACGACCCCGAGCTTCGCGAGACCGCGCGGCAGTGCCTGGCGCTAATCGACAAGCTCCAGGCGGGCGCGGCTAAGGTCCTCGGCGACACCCGGATGCCGGAGGCCGACTCCGCGGACCCGGAGCTTCCGCAGATCGCCGCCGAGACGCTCAAGAACCCGGACTACGGGGTTGGCCCCTACGAGCGGATGGTCGTGAACAGCAAGAAGTACCACCACGAGGAGCGGAAGAGCGAGGCCGAGGCCGACGGCGAGTACCTGAAGATCACGACATGGACCGAGGAGTGGGACCAGTTCCAGGTTTGCCTCGCGGAGCAGGTCGAGGGCGAGTACCGGCTCGTGTACTACACGCTCAAGCGCCTCGAGCGAGGGCCGAGCTTCAAAATCGTCGGCCGCTGGTACGTGTCGGACCGCATCGTGAGCCGGAAGATCCTCAAGGAGAACATCGCGAAATAGCGATGATACCGGAACGTCCTTCGGTCCGCCTTATTCCACACGAAGCTTGAAGCCCCGCGCTTCGTGTGGAATAGGTGAAATCGACCGACAACGCGTCAGGGGAACCTGGGCGCCCGCCGCCCGAAGATGCCGGACTCTTCGCCCCTGGTTCTCCAGAGGAATGAATCCCCCCCGTGGCAGGCTCGTGATATCATGCCTGATTATTCCGGGACAGCAGATGACGCATGAAATGGAGCTCAGAATCACGCCGTCAGGGCGGGTGGTCGCCGAATTTCCGGATGGCGCGGAATCCGGAGATCGGCGCCTGCAGGGAGTCGCCGGAGCATTCGCCGAAGACATGGCTTGCGGGCTGTTCATGCTCGCCGCCCTCAGATCAGGCAACGGGCTGCCGCCGTCCGTCGAATACTGGCGCAGTTTCGCAATCCGCTGCGTCGCCGCCCTATGCAGGTCCGACGCCTCGGCCGCGTCCACACCTCCTCCGGGCCAGGCGGAATTCGCGTCGATGCTTCTGTCCGCGCCTCCGATGGCAGGCGCTGAATACCTGTCCGTCAAGATGCTCGAGTCCGCCTGGATAGCCATGGACGCCTGGCTCAGGCTCAGGGTGCTGAGCCATCCGGACGGCCTCGCAGGGTTCCTCGACGAGTCCGCGCCGCAGTTCAAGCCGGTGGGCAGGATCTGCTTCCACCTGGCCGAGAACAAGCGCGACCCGGACCGGCCATTCGCCTTCATGGCCACCTACGCCTCCGGGATGAGCTCGACCGGGCAGGTCAGGCATCTCCCGCTTTCGCGAGCGCTTGAGGAATACGCGGGCGAGGGAAACCGCGAAGCGCTCCTGCGGCTGCTCTCGCCCGTCTCGGCCGCGGCCGATAAGAGCGTGTTTCTTCGCGGACTGGTCGATTCGGGCGACGTCTATCATCCCGTCGCATGGGCTCCCTCCGAGGCATATTCCTTCCTCTGCGACGTCCCGGTCTGCGAGGAAGCCGGGATTGTGGTCCGCGTGCCGGACTGGTGGAGAAAGCGTCCGAGGCCGCAGGTGCGAGCGACCGTAGGTCCTGCCGCCGGGACCAGGATGAGCGCGGAGGGGCTGCTCAGTTTCAGCATGGACGTCGCGCTCGGCGACGAGAAGCTCAGCCCAGGCGAGCTCAAAAGCCTCCTGGCCTCAGAGGGCGGACTAATCCTTCTCAAGGGGCAGTGGGTTGAAGCGGACACTGCGAAGCTCAAGGAGGCAATCGAGCACTGGAAGCAGGTGGAGGCGATGGCCGGGCAGGGTGGGATCACGTTCATCGAATGCATGCGCCTTCTTGCGGGTGCTGGAAGGGAACTCGGCCTCGAGGAGGACAGCGCAGGGTCGTCCCGGGAGTGGTCCGCGGTCCGCGCAGGCGAGGACCTTGCCGCCGTGCTGGCCGGGCTCAGGAACCCCGGAAGCCTGTCCGGGTCCGGGCCGGGGGCGGGCCTGAAAACCGTGCTGAGGCCGTACCAGCTGGAGGGGTTGAACTGGCTCCGGCTCCTCAGCGGGCTCGGTCTCGGCGCCTGCCTGGCCGACGACATGGGCCTGGGCAAAACGATACAGGTTATCGCTCTTCTCCTGGATGCGAAGAAGGGCTCCAAGGCAGCTGCCCGGAAAGCAGGGCCGGCGCTTCTCGTGGTTCCGGCGTCGCTTATTTCCAACTGGAAGGCGGAGTTCACGCGTTTCGCCCCCTCGCTCGACGTGCGCTACTGCCATCCTTCGGAATCGACTCCGGACGAGATGAAGGTCGCCGAGTCCGCAATCACGGGCGAATCGGGCGGCTGCGGCCGGGTTCCTGACGCGGTGGTCTGCACTTACGGGATGCTGACGAGAACTCCATGGATTCTCAAGTCGGACTGGGGCATCGCCGTACTGGACGAGGCGCAGGCCATCAAGAACGCGGGCGCGCTCCAGAGCAGGGCGGCGAAGCGGATAAGGGCGCGGGCCAGGATTGCGCTGACCGGGACGCCCGTGGAGAACCGCCTTTCGGACCTCTGGTCAATCTTCGACTTCCTCTGCCCGGGCCTGCTCGGTTCCGCGAAGAAGTTCAAGGAGTTCACCGGCAGGCTCGAATCGAGGGAGCATGACCGGTATGCGCCTCTCAAGAACCTCGTGGGCCCGTACATCCTGAGAAGACTCAAGACCGACCGCAATGTGGCGCCCGACCTTCCGGACAAGACCGAGGTCAAGGTGGGCTGCGGCCTTTCGAAAAAGCAGGCGGCGCTGTACGTGAAGCTCACGGATGACCTTCGCCGCCTTCTCGGCCAGGCCGAGGGGATGCAGAGGAGGGGGCTCGTAATCGCGCAGCTTATGCGGCTCAAGCAGCTGTGCAACCACCCTTCGCAGCTCCTCGGCGACGGAGACTACATCGAGAAGGACAGCGGCAAGTATGCGAGACTGCGCGAAATCTGCGAGGAGGTGGCTTCGCGAGGGGAGAAGGCTCTCGTGTTCACCCAGTTCCGGGAGATTGCGGAACCACTTTCGGCTTTCCTGTCGGATGTATTCGGAAAGCATGGACTGGTCCTGCACGGCGGAACGCCGGTTGCTTCGAGAAGGAGACTGGTGGACGCGTTCCAGAAGGAGGACGGGCCCCCGTTCTTCGTGCTCTCCATAAAAGCCGGCGGAACGGGATTGAACCTGACCGCCGCCTCTCACGTGGTTCTCTTCGACAGGTGGTGGAATCCCGCGGTCGAGAGCCAGGCCATGGACCGGGCCTTCCGGATAGGACAGAGCAAGAACGTTCTTGTACACAAATTCGTCTGCCGCGGCACGGTCGAGGAGCGCATCGACTCCATGGTCGAGGAGAAGTCGGGGTTAGCGGGCGAGATACTCGACACGGACGCGGCGGCGAAGCTCACAGAGATGTCGGACCTCGAGCTGCTCGACTTCGTAGCACTCGACCTGAGCAAGACGGAACTCTAGTTTTTTTTTGCTTTTTCAATCCGGCTGAAATCACTATCGTTCTTCATATCCAGGCCCAGATGCGCCTGGGGCAGCCCACGATTTGCCGCGTTCCGGAGGATTGGCATGGGGAGACACGGATGGTATGGCGGGGGATACGGCCGATGGGCTCCTTATGTGTCCGTGGCCGAGAAGCGGGCCAATGCGAAGCGCATGCTGCCGCGCCTGCTGCGCAAAGGACAGCAGGCGTGCCCGGTGGAATGCGGCGGCAGGGAGATCGCCTCCTCGTTCTGGGGCAAAGCATGGTGCGACCACATGGAGTCGTTCAGCGACTTCAGCAACCGCCTGCCCCGCGGGCGCACTTACGTGCGCAACGGGTCGGTATGCCATCTCGAGATTTCCGCTGGCTGCGTGGACGCGTTCGTGGCAGGATCCAGCCTCTACACGGTAAAAATCGCGATTTCCGGGCTGAAGCCGAAGCAGTGGAAGTCGATACGCGGCGAGTGCAAGGGCGGCATCGGGTCGCTGGTCGAGCTGCTGTCCGGCCGGATATCGTCCAACGTCATGCGCATCGTCACGGACCGCGATTCGGGACTCTTCCCCAAGCCCGGGCAGATGAAGTTCTCCTGCTCCTGCCCTGACTGGGCGAGCATGTGCAAACACGTATCGGCGGTGCTCTACGGCGTGGGGGCGAGGCTTGACATGCAGCCGGACCTGCTTTTCCGCCTGCGCGGAGTCAATCCGGCGGACCTCATCTCAGTCGGTGATGTCGCCGGCGTGGCTGCGGCAAGGCCGGACGCGAATGCAAGGCGGATCGACGAGGGGAGGATTGGGGAAGTCTTCGGAATAGAAGTCGAAGAAACGCCTTCCCGGAGACACGCGGCCGGGGGCTCTCCCGGCTCCGCAGTCCGCCTCGGGAAGGGGAGTTCGAAATCCCCGGCCGGCAAGGTCGCTGAGAGCGGGAAGGAAATCGGGCATGGCGGCCGCCGGCCTGCCGGGGCGAAACGCACGGCAGCGGCAAGAGCAAGAAAGAGCCTTGACGGCGCCATGCGCATCGCAATCGCCGAGGACTCGGCCATGGCGGCCTTCCGCAGGATAGCCGAGCGGGGAGGCCTTCTCGACGAGGAACTCGTGATTGTGGACGCAGCGGACGAGCTGGGCCTCGTGGATTCCGTCTGCGAGAGGGAGGAAGAGTTCCGGAGTCTCCTGTCAAAGGCGTTGGAGAGGGGAATATTCGAAGCGGCAGGCGAAGGGCAGGTTCGAGCCGCGGCCCGGTCGCTCCTGGACTATTCGCGCGAAGAGCTTGCAGGATTCATGATTGAAGCGATCGAAGCCGACAAGGCTTTGAAACGAATCGGCCTCTTCCGGCGCTGCGCTGCAATGCTGGGGTTCGCAGGCGCCGCCCGGAATGCGGCCGGGCACATGGCATCCGCGCTGGTCTCCGCCCTGGAATCGGGGCTCCTCACGCGAGACGGCCGCGGGCGAATCGCGCAGGCTTGAAGTTCAAGCTCGACGAGAACTGACTCCTGATTTCATGAACCACCTTTCGTCTCCATCAGCGCAGAGGCGCATCACACGCGAAAACGCCGCATGGCTGCGATAGAAGACCAGGGCTGCAAAGTCATCTTCTTGACCGCCGCGACATGGGACAGGCTCAATCCGGACTGGACCATGAGCGCGGGCACCTTGGCCAGCAGAATGGCATACGCGTCCGCCGGCGTGAAGTACCCGACTATCGTCGTGGCGTCGAAGTCGAAGCAGAGCATAGCATTCTGCCTTTCGGTCGGGCTGAAATAATCGTTCGGCGATCCGCCCACTACGTTAGAGACGTCCCTGCCGGCAACAAGCCCAAGCCACGCCCGCTTCACGGCCATGGATTCCTCCTCGAGGTCGGCCGTGCCGATGTGGGACATCTTCAGACCGCCCTGGTTGAACCTGCAGAGGTAGCACCCGCTCATCGGGCCGGTCACGACCGGGCCTGCCAGGGGAGCGGTGGTGACCGCGCCCGCGACGTATTTCAGGAACGTGAAGTTCCATGGGATATTCGTGTTGACGAACTTGAATCCGCCCTTGATTCTCTGCCTGGATTTAAGCCCGGCGTCGCACGTGTAGACCGGAGCGTTCGCAGCAACCGTCCTGTTGGCCAGTATCCTGTCCGCCAACGGGGTCTTGCTGGTGAATCCGCCTGCTCCGCCCGGATCAACCTTGTATTGGATGTATTTCCCCTCCAGGTCCTGTGGGTAAGCCATGCAAGCCTCCTGCCGTCAGGGCGCTACTGTAACCGTAAAAGTACGACTCATGCCGCGGGACAACCGCCCATATTTAACCTATGAATCCTTGAAATGAAAGACCCGACACCCGTGACTCGATCCGCGGAAGCCTGCTTGTTCGAAGTTCGGAGCTCGCCCCAATCTACCGATGACCAGGGTTCCAGCGGGCTTGAGCCGGCTCATGTGGCTGCATATCCCGCCTTGCCCCTGCCTTGGAATGCTATCGCAACGCTGATATGCTCATGCTCCGGAATCCTGATGGAGAGCTTCCAATGTCCAGGGAAACCGATCTACTATATGCGGTCCTCGCCCTTCAGACGAACCTCATCACCAAGGACCAGCTGCTGGAGTGCTTGGCGCTGCAGGCGAGCGACCGCCGCCAACGCCTGCCATCCGTCCTTGATGCAAAGGGGTACGTCAAGCCCTCGGAACAGACCGCGTTGAAAGCCATGGTCAAGGCACACCTCAAGCGGCACGGGGACGCAGGGAAGAGCATGGCGTCCCTGAACATGGACGAGGATGTGCGCAGGACTGTCGACGAACTTGTTCCATTGGCAGAGGACAGCGGAACCCTTCTGCGATGGAAAGGCGGCGGAAGCATGCAGTCCGGGGACCGGGATGCGGAACCGAATGCGGCCCCTGTTTCAGGAGAGAAGACCATCGAGGGCTTGCCGGCTACACCGCAGGCGGACGGCTTTCACAAGAAGGCGGGACTGAGAACGACGGAAGGCGAGAAGTACGAGTTCCGCTCCGAGCTCGGCCGCGGGGGGCTCGGCCGTGTGGTCGAGGCGATTGACAACGACATCGGTCGCGCAGTTGCGGTCAAAATGATGCACTCCGGCCCGATGAACAGGCCGGCTGTCGAAAGATTCCTTTTCGAAGGCCGCGTTGCGGGAAGGCTCACGCACCCGAACATCGTATCCGTCCACGAGATCGGGCTCTTGAAGCGGGAAGAAGGCGAGGCTCCATACTTCACAATGGAGAAGATAGCCGGGTGTGACCTCGGGAAAGTCCTCAAGGACCTCAAACATGGTGACGAATCGGTACGGAAGCGGTTCAACCGCCACAGGCTTCTTCGCATCTTCCAGGACGTCTGCAACGCAATTTCCTATGCGCACGACCACGGCGTGATTCACCGGGATTTGAAGCCCGCCAACATCATGGTCGGGGAGTACGGCGAGGTGTACGTGGTGGACTGGGGCCTGGCGAAGATGGTCGGGCAGAGGGACGAACCTTCCTCCACGCTCGTCGTGCCGGGCAAGCCCCTCGAGCCTGATGCCTCTGATTTCGACGCTGATTTACATGATTCGAAGCAGCGGAAGCTCCTCTGCAAGCCCTCCCCACAAGAGCCGGATCATGATAATCAGCAAACAGATCATGTTAATCAGGCTCGAGAGAATCAGCCTGTGCTCACCCTCGAGGGCACGGTGATGGGCACGCCGGCGTACATGCCTCCGGAGCAGGCGGACGGGCGGATCTCCGAAATCGACGAGAGATCGGACATCTACTCGCTAGGCGCGATTCTCTACGAGATTCTCACGCTCCGCCCTCCGTTCGAGGGGAATTCGGCTTGCGAAGTAATCGCGAAGGTGCTGGACGGCAGGATTACGCTTCCTTCAGTAATTCTTCAGCGTTCTCAGTGTCGAGAATCATTCCCTGAGGCCGTCCCTCCTGAGCTCGATGAAATCGTCATTAAGGCGATGACGATGGAGAAGGGCGCACGGCACGCCTCGGCGCGGGACCTGCACGACGAAGTCCAGCTATTCCTCGAAGGGGAGAAGGAGCGCGAGAGGAATCGCGAGCGGGCCATGGCCAAGGTCGAGGCGGGCAGGGTCCTGGTGAAGCAGATGGGGAAGTTGCGGGAAAACCTGGAGGCGGCCCGGAGGGAAGCCGCTGCGAAAGGCAGGGCAGTCAAGCCGCACTGGCCGGTGGAGAAGAAAGCCGAGTCCTGGGCTGCGCAAAATAGGGTGAATACGCTCAGCCGCCAGGTAGACGAGAAGTTCACTGAAGCCGGAAACACGCTCCAGGAGGCGTTGACCTTCGAACGGAACAACCATGAGGCGCGTGCGGCCCTTGCCGACCTCTACTGGAACCAGTACGCACGTGAGGAGGAGGCCGGCAACGAAGCCGAGATGATCCACTACGAAGCCCTGGTGCGCCAGTACAACGACGGGCAGTACGATGCGAAGCTCCGTGGCGACGGCACGCTCGCAATCACGACAAGGCATTTCCCCTGCCGTTGCCTCACAGAAGGCCGCTGGGTGGATCCTGAGGAACTTGTCGGTGAAAGGGTCG
>DYIT01000118.1 GCA_020723505.1 Candidatus Kuenenia stuttgartensis | reverse complement strand
TGATTGTGGAAGGCCTTGACGTGGTGAACAAAATCAACAGCATCGAGGCCGACCGGCGCACCGGCATGCCCAAGGAGAAACCGGCGATTGAAAAGGCTGAAATCGTTCTCGAATAGCGCGGTCGCGTGCGTCTGCGCGGCCTCGCTGCTCTGGATTTCCGCGTTTCAGCTCGCGGACAATGCGCAGGCCGAGGAAAATCCGCCCGAAACCCGCACGGTCGAGGAATATTCCGGCGAGCTCAGCTCAGGGCAGGAAATCGCCAACGTGATTTCCTTCCCGTTCAGGATTATCGGATACATCGTCTACTATCCCCTGAAGTTCATCTTCTACGACATCTGGGCATGGTTGTTCGGGGCTATTTTCAGCGGAGACGGGACTTCGGACTCCGACCTCATCGACAAGCTCGATGATCCCGACGCCTCGGTCAAGGCCGGGGCGCTGAGGGGGCTTGCCGGCAGTAAATGCGAAGCGGCCGTCGATAAGATCATCGGGCTGCTCTCGGACCCCGATGAAACCGTGAGGTCCGAAGCCGTGGCGGCAATCGCCCGAATCGGGGCGGCTGGGAAATCCGCGAAGCTCATGGACCTCGCGGAGAACGGGTCTCCCTGGCAGACGCGGGCGGCGGCAATGCAGGCGCTCGGGCTCGTGAAGGAGAAAGCCGCGCTCTCCCTGCTCCTGAAAGCCGCGGAGGACAGGAAGTGGGAGATTCGCTTCCACGCGCTGAACGCCCTCGGGAACCTCGGCGACGTGGCCGCGGGGCCCAAGGTCGCGGAGAGATTGAAGGATTCGGACCGGAGGATCAGGGCTGCCGCAGCATGGACGCTCGGGAGTCTCGGGGATCCGGCCGCACTTCCCGTGCTGCACGGCGTGATCGAGTCCTTCAAGGACGAGGGGCCCGCCTTCAGGGCCAGCGTCGTATACGCCATCGGTCTTCTGGGCGGGAAGGAGGACGCGGAGAAGATATTCGCCCTTCTAAAATCCCCCCTTCTCGAGGGCGACCCGTTCACGAGGGGCGCCGCGGCCCACGTTCTGGGGGAGATGGGTTTCGAGAAAGCGGAGGCGGACCTGACCCGCATGCTCCTTGCCGAAAAGGACCATGCCGCGGTTTTCGGCGCGGCCGCGGGGCTTGCGCTGCTGGGCAGGCTCGGGCCGCTGGCGGAGGCGATGAAAGCCGAGGATCCGTACAGGCGAATCGCGGGCGTCATGGGCGCGCTTAAGAGCGAGGATGCGTCGACCGTCCCGCTCATCGCAGACCTGCTTTCCGATCCGTACTCGGACGTCAGGCATGCGGCCATCGAAGCCCTGCTCGGCCTGGGGGCCGCCGAGGGCGTGGAGGGGCTCATCGCCCAGCTGGCGGCCCCGGACATGCAAATCCGCGCATGGTCGCTCGAAATGCTCAAGAAGATATCCGGGGAGGATTTCGGGCTGGATCAGGGCGCCTGGAAGGAATGGTGGGTTAAGAATCGCGGCGGAATCAATCTCAAGGCGCTTTTCGGGAAGGAACAGCAGCCGAGAAAAAAGCTGAGCAGGGCGGACCGGGAACGCAGCCGCCTGATGTGGGCCAAGGCCTCGAGGGCGGCGTAGGGGCGAAGACCGTTGGCGTGTCATAAGACGAAAGTCCAACGTCGAAAGTCGAAGGATGAGCCGCGGGCGATCATTCCGGTGGTGGATACGGCGGGCAATCGGCGAAGTCCCTCGACTCCGCTCGGGACATTCGCCTCCCACAGAGGTGGAAACGGTCTGCGGTGAGAGTCGAAAGTCGAAGGTCCAACGTCTAAGGTCAGCGGACCGTGGGCCGTCGAAATGGCAACTGCATTGTGCAAGTCCGGTTCATCAGGAGCAATCATGAGGACAAAGCAATGGGATTTCCCGAAATCAGGTTGAGGAGGCTCAGGAGCACGCCTGGGCTCCGCGCTCTCGTGCGCGAGACCGCGCTGTCGCCGTCGGACCTTGTCATGCCGCTATTCGTGAGGCATGGGACCGGGGTGCGCAAGGAAATCAAATCCATGCCCGGCAATTTCCAGCTGTCGGTGGACGAGCTGGTCAAGGAGTGCGCGGAAATAAAGGGCCTTGGCGTACCCGCCGTGATCCTGTTCGGCATCCCGGCGAGGAAGGATTCCGAAGGCTCGGAGGCGCATTCCGCGGATGGGATAATCCAGATAGCGGTGAAGGCCGTGAAACGGGAGGTGGAAGGGCTGATAGTGATTACCGATCTGTGCCTCTGCGAGTACACTGACCACGGGCATTGCGGCGTCGTGCGGAAGCATGCCGGGCCGTCCGGCAGGGAGGAGTTCTCGATTGACAACGACGCGACGCTTGCGCTGCTTCAGAAGGCCGCGCTCGCGCAGGCGAAGGCGGGGGCGGACATGATTGCGCCCTCGGACATGATGGACGGGAGGATTGGGGCAGTGAGGAAGGCGCTCGACGGAGCGGGGTTCGCGAACCTTCCTGTGTTTTCCTACGCAGCGAAGTACGCGTCGTCCTTCTACGGGCCGTTCAGGGAGGCGGCCGAATCGCCGCCGTCCTTCGGGGACAGGCGCAGCCACCAGATGGACCCTGCCAACTCGGACGAGGCCCTGAGGGAGGTCAGGCTCGATCTCGAGGAAGGTGCGGACATAGTGATGGTCAAGCCCGCCCTGCCCTACCTCGACGTCATTCGCAGGGTAAAGGACCGGTTCCACTGCCCGGTCGGGGCGTACAACGTCTCGGGCGAGTTCTCCATGCTCAAGGCCGCGGCTGCAAAGGGGTGGCTGGACGAGAAGATGTGTGCGCTCGAGATGCTCACGTCAATCAGGCGGGCGGGAGCGGATATCATCCTTACGTACTGGGCGAAGGACGTCGCCCGCTGGATGGCGTAGATACCTTGTCGAACTCTAAAGTCCAAAGTCTAAAGTCAAAGGTCTAAGGTCCAAGGTCAAAGATCAAAAAAAAACCCGGCCCGAAGGCCGGGTTTTTTTTTGAACAGCAGGAGGGAATTACTCTTTCTTCTCCTCGCCGCCCTTCTCCTCGCCGCCGCCGCCCGCTGCCTTGGTGGCTTCCGCGACGATCTCGTCGGACAGCTTCTTCATCTTCTCGGTCTGGAGAGCCGTGAACTCCTGGACCGCCTTGTTCCACTCCTCAGCGCCCATCGACTGGGAAGCCTTCAGGCAATAATCCGCCCAATCCTTGGCGCCGGCTTTCTTGCTGTGCTCGTTCAGGTACTTCGTGAAATCGACTTTTCCTCTTTCCTCGGCCTTGGCTGCCTTGAAGTCCTTTGCCCAAGCATCAACCGCGCCGATGTACATCTTCTTGGCGTCTTCCTTGCCAATCTTGGGGCCGCAGCCGACAAGCGCCACCACGAAGAGGCACAGTACTGAGAAAACCAATGCTTTCTTCATCACCAATCCTCCATAAAAAAAATGATTAAAACTGATTCTTTCCCTTACGCAATCGGCATGCCGTATGCCGACTGGAAACCCGATTTCTTAATTCCTTTGTCCTTATGAAGATGAAGAACAATAGGAAAGTCGTGATGGAAATGCAAGGGAAAAATTTTTTTACCAGGCCCTGTCCGAGGGTAAAAATATTTTATTCCACACGAAGCACAGAGCCCCGCGCTTCATGTGGAACAGGTCGGCCTGCACGTCCTCTCCCCCGGGATTCTGGGGAGAGAAAAGAGTGTGGGGGCAGGCCGCTCTGGCAGGAATGTTTCTGCCGCGGTATGCTTTCGTACCGAGGCGCCGCCGCTGGGGATTCAGGGGACGCCTCGGCATGCTTTTTCACGAGAACAGAAGATTATTGCAGAAGTTGAAAAGATTGCGGTTTTGTTCAGGACGAATGCTTGAATCCCGGCCGTTCCGACTTACTGAAGACGTTCGACTTCGTTCCCGGCCGCCCCTTCGATCTCTGGGTCCGAAAGGAATACCGCGAAGACCTCCTGCGCCAGGGGATCGCCGCACCTGCCGAACTTGCCCGGAATCCGGGCGCCGGAGCCAGGTTCCTCCGCGGGAGGGGGAGGCCGGTGGCCATCCCGATTGCAGGGAAGCCGGGAGAAAGCATGGTGCTCAGGGAGTGCCTGCACGGCGGGCTTTCTGGCCCGGTTTTCGGAGGGCTGTTCTTCGGCCGCTCCCGGGCGGTGGAGGAGGCGGTCCTGGCCGAGCATGCGAGGGCGTCGGGCGTGCCGACTTACCTTCCCCTTGCAGTCGCGACCATGCGTGTGTTCCTCCTTTTCTACCGCGCATGGCTGGTCTCGCTGGAGATACCGGGAGGGCGCGACCTGTTCGAATACCTGTCAACGTCGCCGCAGCCCGCGGCCAGGGGAAGGGCGATTGAAACCGCAGGCAGGGCGGTCAGGAAGATGCACGACGCCGGCATCCTGCATGCGGACCTCAACCTGAAGAACCTCTGCGTGACCACGGCCGGCGATACGGCGGATGTGTTCATACTGGACTGGGACAAGTCCGCGCTGCATGCGCGGGTCACGGAGAGGCAGAGGTTCGGGAACCTCGAGAGGCTCGACCGGTCGGCCGCCAAGCTCATGCGCAAGGGGCTCCGGGTCTCGCTCCGGGACAGGGTCAGGTTCCTGCGCGCATATCTCGCGGGGAGCGCCATGTTCGATGCCAGGCGTTTCGGCGGCATGAGGCCTGGCAGGCTGTTCCATGCCGTCTTCTGGCGGCTCGGGGATTTGCTGGGGGGAACGGGTTAGCCCTGCGGCGCCAGTCTCGATGACTTCTCGAGCCTGATTGACATGATTTATTCTCTGATTTACATGATTCCATGGGGAAGGGAGGGGAAATCCACCCACCTCGAATAAACTGGGGCTCGATCATGTGAATCAGATTGGCGCGAAGCGCGTTCCTTCATGGCGAACGTCCACACCCTGTTCGAGTTGAGATTGTGGCCTGAATGAAGCCGTTGGTTGCCTGTTGCTGCGTCATTCCGGCGAAAGCCGGAATCCAGGTTTGCATGCCCGTGCATGACGAGCTTTCGGATTTGAGATTTGCCGGCTTTCGCCGGAATGACGATGGTTCAGTTCTTTTCGAGATTGGGAGAATTCCGTTTTTGACGCCCTGCGCGCGTGATATAACCCGGATGGGCGGGAACCGCGAAACCTGATGATTCCGCCCATCCGGGATATCATGAGAATCCTCTTCCTCATCCAGGGATTCGACACGGCGGCGAGCAGGTACCGCGTGCTCCAGTTCCTTCCGCTTCTCGAGCGGGAGGGCGTCGTGACGGTCGTCAAAACGCATCCGAGGGGCCTCTCATCGATTGCCTCCGCGCTGTCCTTCGGCGGATACGACGCGGTCTTCATCCAGCGCAAGAGGCTGCGGGGCCCAGCCAGGCTAATCGCGGGGCGCACGGCGAAGAGAATCGTGTTCGATTTCGACGATTCGATAATGTACCGGAATTCTCTCGCCGAGTCGCCCGATTCGCGGCTCAGGGCGTCGTCCTTCCGGAAGATGGCCGGAATGTGCGACTCAATCATCGTCGGCAACTCGTTCCTCAGGGACCAGACGGTTCCGTTCACGGACGCCAGGGTGACAATCGTGCCGACCGTGGTCGACGTGGAGAAATACGGCCTGAGGGACCATTATTCCGCCCCCGGAGGCGCCGCTACCCTGGGCTGGATTGGCGCGCACGGGAGCATCCATTACCTGGAGAGGCTCAAAACCGCGCTCGACAGGATGCACGAGCGGAATCAAGGTCTCAAGCTCAGAATCGTGTGCGACACGTTCATGAAGTGCGGAAGGATGCCCGTCGAGGAGCGCCGGTGGAGCATGGAGAGCGAGCTCGACGAGTTGAGGAGCTTCGACATCGGCCTCATGCCGCTGCTCGACGATCCGTGGTCCCGCGGGAAATGCGGATTCAAAATCGTCCAGTGCCTCGGCGCGGGCGTCCCCGTGGTCTGCACGCCGGTCGGAGTCAACCGCGACATCGTGACCCACGGCGTGGAGGGTTTCTGGGCATCGAACGACGACGAGTGGGTGGACGGGGTCCTCAAGTTGGCGGCGGATCCGGGGCTCCGCGCGGCTATGGGGCAAGCAGGCCGGAAGAAGGTCATGGAACGGTATTCGGTTAAGTCGGCCTACCCGCTCTTCAAGGACGCCGTCCTTTGCACTTAGTCCGGACATCAACATTTGAATTGACTGACGCTTCAACCGTCCGGACTAAGTGCAAAGGGAGTCATGATTTTCGCGCCTTCAAAATCTCTCCGGCGCGAAAATTCATGACAGCGCGTGCCACGGCGGAAGGATTACGGGCTTCATATTCGCGAGCTTGCGCAGCCTCGGCGTCATGTATTTCTTGAGCACGATGAGCTCGTAGACGTTCTCGTCGAACCATTCGTCCGACATGATGAAGTAGCCCTTCTTGCCGAACTGGTCGCCCCAGGAGTTCTCGACCTTCCACTTCTTGGGCTTGCCGTTGACGAGGTCCACGCCGGTGAAGACCATCGCGTGCGTCATCCTGCCCTGCTGGTATTCCATCCTGCCGCCCTTGTCGAGGTGGAACTCCATGTTGAACATTGAGTCGTACTCGTAGAGGTTGGTGTCGAGGATGCCTTCCTTGGAATGCACGAACTGCCTGACCTCGCAGCCGAACAGGGCGGCTTCCTTCTTCTTGAGTATCTCGATCGTGATTCTCTTGAACTCGTCGAGCGGTATGTTGATGAACGTGAGATCCCGGCCGCCCCACATGTTCTGGAAGTATTCCACCTGGAACGTCCTGTTGAAAGGCGTGTCCCTCATGGGGCACGAGAGCAGGGCGAACGTGTCGCCGGGGTTGACGCCCACGAACTCCTTGTAGAACTCCTTCGGCGTGACGTTCTCGACCCGGTGGAACTTCTTCTTGCCGTCCCTGTATCCCCAGCTGAACTTCTCGGGCGGCTCGCCCATGAATATCGAGAGTATCCTGTACGCGTCGCTGAGCGCGGCATCCTTGGCTTTCCGCATGTCGGCGACGCTCTTCCCGGCGGCGTTCATGTCCCGGATCTCCGCGGCGGCCATCCTGAGCCTGTACTGGAGGCGTTCGTTCATGTACCTCGAGTTCTCCCTGTTGAACGTGTCGGGCATCACTGACTTCGGGACCAGGCCGTATTTCTCGATGATGTTGCACATCATGTTCCATTCGCCGCCGTCGCCAGCGGGATTGGAGAGCAGGTAGTGCACCCGGCGGTCGTCGAGGTCCTTGTCCCTCAAGGCGATGACGTTCTCCAGGAAATAGTTCGATTTCTCGAACTTGTCCCAGAACATGGCGAAGTTCTCGGAGAACTCGAAGCCCTTTATGTTCTTCTTCTTCGACGTGAAGGTCCTGAGCCAGTTCAGGTCGGCGAAGAGCCAGCAGGTGCTGGCGGCCTTCTGGTCGGTAATGGGCCCGCCGCTCTCGATTTCGTTCGAGAACACCATGTCCGCGTCGTTCAGGACGTCGCGGTTGATTGCGATTTCCGTGATGTTGCCCCTGGTCACGGCGTTCATGGCGACCTTGTAGGCCGGATTCAGGCCGAAGTTCTTCCTGTAGGCGTCGATTCTTTCGCGGCTAATCTGACCGGTGAAGTCCTGCCCTTTCATCTTGTCGGCCTCGCAAAAAAAAGCCTGGATAGCACGGTTCCGGGTTGCCTGTCCCGGAAGAAAGCATATTGATTATTTGATATCGTTCTTCTCGTCAAGAGATTTTGCCCTCGGAATGAACCCGTATGAGGGCAAAATCTTTATACATACTTTGCGCGAATTCCAAGGGTCAGACAGAGGCGATACTTGCTTATGCTATTCCGAGCCTGAGAGCGCTGAACAATATATAATAAAACCGCTTTTCATACATGCAGCACGGGAACGCATGCGTGAAAATTAGGATCCCTATGGATTTTCACGCTGGTTCAGGACATAGTGAGCGCGAAAATCCTTTGAGATGGAGGAATCCGTGGACGTTATCGAGGCTATGAAGACAAGAAGGACAATCCGGCGGTTCAAGCAGGGGACCGTTCCCCGTGAAGTCCTGCTGGAAATGGCCGATTGCGCGAGGCTCGCGCCATCGGCCGCGAACCTTCAGCCCCTCAAATACATCGTCATAGATGACCCGAAGACCGTGAAGGAGCTCTATGGCGGCGTGAAGCTGGGAAGCTATCTCAAGGGCTCCGAGGTCATCGGCGGCGACGATGGCGAGAGACCGTCCGCGTACATCGCAGTGCTGTTCAAGGAAACGGGAGTCCCGTGGAGCCTGAGAGACATCGGAGCATCGGTCCAGAACATGCTGCTCGCCGCACACTCGCGCGGTTTTGCCGCCTGCTGGATTGCCAACGTCAAAAGAGAGCAGGTTAAAAGCCTTCTGCGGATTCCCGATGACGTTCAGCTTGATTGCATGGTCGCCGTTGGCATTCCCGCGGAAAAGTCAGCTCCCGTGGAGATGAAGGATTCCTCGCTGTATTACTATGAGAAGCCCTTGAATCTGAGGGTGCCGAAAAGAAAGCTCGAAGATATCGTCTTCTTCAATTCCTTTGGCGAGAAAACCTTTTAGCGCACTAACCGCATAACCCGGAGGAGCCGGAACCAAACAAGAATGTAAAATCAGGCTCGTCCGGGTTATATCACGCGCTGCGCGCGTGCCTTGCCATATATCTTTTCAATTATTACAAGTATCTCTTCTTAGGTATCGTCCCTGTTTTCAACGGTTCCAGTCATCGCCGCCTTGCTATGTCAGGAATATACCGGCGGCTCCCAAAGAGCGAATTTCCTTTAAAATATTTTTTTTCGCTTGACTTTTACAATTTATAAAGTATAATTCATCTAGATGCCTTATGAATCATAAGGCATGAAATTGCTCTGTCAGCCTCGGAACTTGGTGAAGAGAGGGGAAATATGCCGAGCTTCTTCAATTCTCTCCTGGGCATGTTCTCATACGACATGGGTATCGACCTTGGAACGGCAAATACCCTGGTCGCGGTATCCGGAAAGGGCATCGTCCTTTCAGAACCATCGGTCGTGGCAGTCAAAAAGGGCACGAACCAGGTGCTTCTCAACGGCGATGCCGTGGGTCTTGCCGCCAAGGCCATGCTTGGCAAGACCCCCGGGGGAATCAGCGCAATCAGGCCCCTCAAGGACGGGGTCATAGCAGACTTCGAAATCACGGAAGCCATGCTCTCATATTTCATAAGGAAGGTGCACAATCGCAAGAGGATGATAAAGCCGAGGATCGTCATTGCCGTGCCTTCGGGCATCACCCAGGTGGAGAAGAGGGCGGTCATCAGTTCGGCCCAAAGGGCTGGGGCGAGGCAGACCTTCCTGATTGAGGAGCCCATGGCGGCGGGCATAGGCGTGGGCCTGCCCATCGAGGAACCCAAGGGATCGATGACGGTGGACATCGGAGGCGGGACGGCGGAGATAGCGGTGATGAGCCTCGCGGGGATAGTCGAGGCGCGCTCGCTCCGCATCGCGGGCGACGAGTTCGACGAGGCCATCATCCAAAGCGTGAAGGCTCATCACAACCTGCTCATCGGGCCCCAGACGGCCGAGCAGATCAAAATGAAGATTGGATCCGCGGACGAGCTCGAGACGGAGCTTCAGCTGGAAGTCAGCGGCCGGGACATGGGCTGCGGGATGCCGAGAAGGGCCGTGGTGACGTCGCAGGAGGTCCGGGAGGCGCTGAACGAGCCGATTTCCGAAATCCTGGGGGCGATAAAAAGCACTCTGGAGATGACTCCGCCCGAGCTTGCTTCCGACCTGGTGCACCAGGGGATAGTGCTTTGCGGCGGAGGCGCCCTGCTCAGGAATCTCGACAGAGCGATATCCAAGGCGGTCGATCTGCCGGTGCGCGTGGCGGACGACCCCATGACCGCGGTCGCCCGGGGAACGGCCATGGTCCTCGAGAGGCTGGACTTGCTGTCGCAGATTCTGGAAACCGAAGAACCGAACTGAAGATAAAGAGAGAGAGAGGGGAGACGCAGAGGTGGCCCGAGCCGAGGAAAAGGCCCGGGCCATTTCTGTTGATCCGCCGAAACGGGTGATCCATGTACCGCAAACTGGCAGGAATCGCGGGGCCTTCGGTGTTCTGCTGCCTGTGCATGGCTCTGGCCCTAGCCGAGTCCTCGGGAGGAACCTGCGTCAAGCTCCGCCTTCAACGCGTCCTTGCTCCTGCGCTCTCGCGTCTCGATGCCGTCAGGTTCCCCATCCCGGCGGGGGCTGATCAGGGCTTTCCAGGGGCGGAAGGCGAGTGCGACGGGGAGAGAGCCAGGCTGCTTCGCGAGAATTCCGTGCTCAGGGAGCAGCTTGCGGACATGGGTGCGGCGGGAGGGCCGCGGGATTCAGGATTCCGGTTCGAAAGCGCCAGGGTGCTCCGCCTGGTCGGATGGAACGGGGACAGGCGTCTTGCCGTGATTGACCTGGGGACGCGGCATGGAATCAGGGCCGGCATGGGCGCAATCAAGGGCGATGCAGCGGTCGGGAAGGTTCTCGAGTGCGGGCCGGACACGTCGCTCGTGAGGTTCCTGACCGATTCGGGTTGCAAGGCGGCCGTCACGGTGACCGGCTGCATGCAGCATGCCGGCGCGGATCCAGTGAAGTTCGAGGGCGTCGCCGAGGGCAGGGCGGGCGAGCCCGGGAGGATCAGGCTCCTGCACCTCGGAGTTTCCGTTCCGGTCGCGGCCGGGGACTGCGTGCTTACGTCCGGGAGATTCGGGGATTTCCCGGCGGGGCTTGTCGCCGGATGGGTGGAGAGCGTGGACAACGACGAGTATTCCCAGTTCCACGGCATCGTCATGAGGCCCGCGCTCGCGTACGAGGGAATCAGGAGCCTCGTGGTGGCGGTGCCGGCTTCCTTCGCGGGAGCCGGGGAGGTCGGAAGATGACGCGCCTCGGCGTGCCGGTCTTCGCGCTTTTCCTCGTGCTCTTCCAGAGCTTCATGGCGCACAGGCTCTCGATATACGGGGCGGTGCCGCAGGTCACGATAATCTTCGCCGTCTTCTGGGCCCTCTGGGCGCCGAGGCGCGACTCGTTCAGGTTCGCGGCCGCGCTCGGAATCGGCCTCGACATCCTCGGTCCGACGCCGCTCGGGTTCAGCGCCGCCGCCTACGGCATGGCGAGCCTCGGCGCGTGGCGCCTGGGGACGTGGATGAACAGGGATTCGCACGCGGTGAGGTTCATGCTCATCTTCGCGGCCAGCCTGTTCGCGGGGACTTTGAACCTGTGGGCCGCGTCCCTCGACGGCGCGGGCTTCGGCTTCCGGGAGTGGGCCGCCGATGCCGTATGGGCCTCGGCATACACGGCGGCGCTGGGCATGGTCTTCTGCCATGCCGCCTCGTTCATGCCGTTCTTCCGGGGAATCAGGCCCGTTGGGTGCATGCCGTCAGATGCATAAGAAACGCCTCCTTGTCGTGCTGGCCGTGCCCTTCATGCTCGCGGCGGTAGTGGCCGCGAGGCTCTGGACGCTCCAGGTCGCGGACGGCGCGGCATTCGAGGAGATTGCGAGGAACAACCGGGTCAGGATTCAGGTGCTGCGCCCCGTGCGCGGAACCATATCCGACCGCAGGGGCAGGGTCATGGCCGAGGACAGGCCCCGCTGGACGGTGAGCCTGAATCCGGGGAAGGTCCTCGACCCGGCCAGGGCAGCGGCGGAAATCGCGGCGCAGACCGGGACGACTCAGGAGGCGGCGGCGAGGAGCATCGGCAGGGGATTCGGCCGGCGAATGGCGGACGAGGTGCGGACCCTTAGGGAGAAGGCTGTTGACGAGACGCTTGAGGAGGTATCCGGCATCCTTGGAGTCGGCAGGGAGAAGCTCGTCGCGGGCCTGAGGGCCGCGGAGCTTCAGATACTCGAGGTCGAGTCCAGGGAGAGGGTCAGGGTGGTCGGGCTCGAGGCTCCCGCGGGTCAGCGCAGAGAGGCCCTTCGGGACATGCTCAGGAGATTCGAGAGGAGGGCTGAAGCGGAGATGGTCGCGGCGGCCGCTCCGGGCTACGTTCTCGTCGCCGGAATCAGATACGACCTGCTCGACGCCGCCGAAGCCGCGAGGAGGGACTGGGTCGCAAATGCGGCGGCCGAGGCCGGGCTTGACGCGGGCAAGGTCCTCAAGAAGCTTGCGGAGGCGGAGAAGGCGTCGCGGCTCAGGGCTGTCAAGGCCGCGTGGTCTAGGGACCACGTCCTGTGCGAGCGCTTCTTCAGCCACGAGTCCATCCTGAAGCTGGAAGCTTCCCTGGAAAACCTCCCCGGGATTTCAATAGGTTCGGCGCCTGCGAGGATGTACCCGAGGGGGGTGTGCGCATGCCATGCGGTGGGCTACCTGGGATTCCTGGGCTGGACACGGCGCGGCGGCGAGGAGGTGAACCGCTACGAGGAGAAGGAGGAGGGAGGGTTCTTCTACGATGGCGTGTCGGAGTTCCTGGACAGGGAGCAGTACGAGGAGATGGAGGCGGGCGGCGAATTCGTCAGGGATCTCTTCGGCAAGAGCGGCGCGGAATGCATGATCGACACGGAACTGCGCGGATCCCGCGGCGCGAGGCTCGTGGAGCATGACCGCATGGGCAGGATGCAGAAGAACCTCAAGGTGCATCCGCCCCGGAACGGGGGGAACGTGACCCTGACCATCGACGCGGAGCTTTCCGAGGCGGCGGCCAAGGCGTTCAGGCGCGACCTGTGCCCCAATCTGCCCGAGGATTTCGCTCCCAGGGGGTCCGCGGTCGTCCTCGATCCGCGGACCGGAGCCGTGCTGGTCCTGGTCAGCGTACCGGGCTTCGACCCCAACGACCTCATCCCTCCCGTGGACCCCGGGAAGGCGGGAGTTCTGTTCACCGACCCGGCCAAGCCCCTGCTGAACCGGGCGATTTCGGGATGCTACGAGCCGGGATCGACGTTCAAGGCGGTCACGGCACTGGCCGCGTTCGCGGAGGGGATGCTGAAGGACGGGGAGACCATCGGCTGCGGGGGGACGTTCAGGAAGTACGGGCACTCGTTCAGGTGCAACGCGAGGTACGGGCACGGGGA
>DYIT01000117.1 GCA_020723505.1 Candidatus Kuenenia stuttgartensis | reverse complement strand
AAGGCCCTGCCGCAGTACGGATTCCCGGCCCATAACTGCGTATTCCACACGAAGCCTGAAGCCCCGCGCTTCGTGTGGAATTCGTGTACGTGTACGAAAACGGGGACGGGAACGAATACGCGGCATGAAAACTCGTGTATGAGGCAAGCGAGTTCCACGGTGAAATCCCCCGACGGCACATCAGAGAAAACTTAAGCGCCCGCCGCCCGAAGATTCCGGACTCTTCGCCCCTGGCGCGGGTGGTTGATCGATTCAGGAACGGGTGCCTGCCTCTATTCCGGTCCGTGGAGCACCATCCCTGTATCGGGCTTATGCCGTTCCGGTGCCGGTGGACTACCGTTCCCGCATCCGGTACGGGTTCATGCAGCATCAGGTGCGATTCCGGCATGCTCTGACGCAGGCAGGGTCACGGTGAGTAGCAGGCCCTTGTCCGAACGCGCGGAGGTTATCCCGCCGCCGTGGTCCTCGACCGTCTTCAGGGCGAGGGCGAGCCCGAGGCCGCGTTCCGCGCTGCCGGACGCGGGGAACGGCACGAACATCTTCATCGGGTCGGGTTCCTGCCACTCGCCGCCCAGGACGTCGACGGCAGCGAATCCCCCGGAGCTACTCAGCGAGATTGAGAGCGACCGCCCGCCGGACCCGGACGCCGCGAGCGCGCGGCTCCTGACCAGGTCCGAGAACGCGCGCTTGAGCTTCTCCCCGTCCCCCCGTATCGTCGACTGCGGCCCGCGGCATTCCCGGGAGGCCGAAACGCCCATGGCGTCCAAATCGTCCTTGAGATGCTTCAGGACCGAGGAAAGCAGCGCGTCCAGGTCCACTTCCGCCCTGAGGAGGCTAGCAGGCTTCGCGTATTCGAGGAGGTCCCTCACCATGCGGTCGAGGCCGTCGATTTCCGGGATTACGAGGCTGCTGAAGGTGCGCCTGAACTCGGGATCGCGGTAGTGCTCGTTGAAGGACTCTATGAATATCTTGATTGACCCGAGCGGGTTCTTTATCTCGTGCGCGATTCCGGAGGCCATTTCCCCGAGATACGCGAGCCTCCTCGTCCTCTCGAGCAGGTTCTCCATCTGCTTCTTCTCGGTCACGTCCGCGAACAGGACCGCGGTCCCGGAGGGCCGGTCATCCCTGTCGGGCAGCGCGGATGCGGTCGCCGAAATCGTCTTCCTCTCCCCCCCCTGCGCGAAATCGAACTCCTCGGGCCCGGAAGGGTCGCCTCCTGCGCCGCAAGCCCCGCCGGAGAGCCGGGCGAAATAGCCGACGCCCGGGAAGGCGTCGCGGACGTCCTTCCCCTCCACGGCGGGAGCCGGGGTTCCGAGGATGCCCGCCCCGGCCCGGTTGAGGGTCACAATCCTGCCCCCGGCGTCCAGGGTGAGGAGGCCGAGCGTCATGCTGCCCGCGAGGCGGTCGAAGTAGTTCTTCATGGAAAGCGTCCGGTCGTACAGGGAAGAGTTCTCGAGGGCTGCGCCGGCCTGGCTGGAGCAGATTTCGATGAGGTCCGCGTCCTCGCGCGTGAATCCCTCGCCCGAGAGCTTGGGCCCGAGAAGCAGGGCTCCGGAGGCGGTCTCTTTCGCCGGGACGGGCACTGCGAGGTCGAACCCGCGCTCCGAAAGCCAGGAGTGGGCGGCGGCCGCCCCTGGGGGAACCCTGGCGCCGCGGGAGAGAAGGCCGTCCCTGTCCAGCGCTCCTCCGGACCGGGCGAGTTCGGACATGAGATCGGGAGGCGGGACGACGGGGCCGGGGGAATCGAACCACCTGACCGGCGCGCCGTGCTCCTTGACCGCGGCGGCGAAACCCGGCGATTCCCCGTCCGGAAGCAGAAAGCAGGACCTGCTGACCTGCATCGTCTCCACGAGCTTTTCCGCCAGCGTGGACGCGAGCTCCGGCCTGCCGATGATTTTCGGGATTTCCGCGCTGAGGGTCCTGAGCGTCCTCCTGTAGCTGTATCGCCTCCGGTAGAACCTCCTGTCGACGAACGCCTGCACGCGCTCCCTGAGCGGATCGAAGAGAAGCGCGGCAAGCACGACGGCGAACGCTCCGAGGGGCGCGGAAGAGGTCGCGGAGGACCCGAAGAGGGAGTTTCCGGCGACGATGATTCCGGCGTATAGAAGGGTGACGAGCGTCGTAAGTATGAAGTACGCGACGCCCTTCTTGACAAGGATTTCGACGTCGAGGAAGCGGTGGCGCAGGATTGCATAGGAGATGATCCCGGCGTAGATGACGAACCCGACGCTGGCGGGGGGGTACATTTCGACGCCGTAGGAATGGAGGGCGGTGGATCCTCCGAACACGAGCGCGGTCACGGACGCAATCAGGAAGAACTTGTACTGGGTCCTGTCGGACGCGGATTTGCTCCGCACCCATGCGGAAACGATTTGCGCCAGCGTGAGGGCGCTCATCGCCGCGAGGAAGGCGAGGAAGGCGGTGTAGTGTACATTGCCCTTGGGGGCGTAGGTGTATCCGGTGTGATGGTACTCCTTGGCGAACGCAGGCAGGAAGGAAGTGGCGAAGAACGCCGCGGAGGCCGCATAGGCCGCCTTGAGGGCGACGGACTTGTACCGGCTCTCGTCCTTCGTGAGCAGGAGGGTGAAATGGAAGGACGTCGGCGGAATCATGTACAGGCCGATTCCCGTCGCGAGCGCCCAGAAGCGGGCTTCGTGCGGCGATTGGGCGAGTTCGAGGCCGAGCAGCAGGAGGCTGTCCAGTGCGAAGCATACGTTCCAGAGCGCGAAGACCCTGTGGAGCCTGTTTTTCGGGTCGTGTAGGAACACAACGACGGCGATGGCCAGGTTCGCGGCGAGCGAGAGGAACGTGATCGCGGAATGCGGCTTCAAGGAGAAGCACAGCAGCATGCAGCATGCGAAGGCCAGGCCGGCCGGCAGTATGCTGAGGCTCTTCCTGTTCATTCCCTGTTCGGCGCGGCAGCGGCCGCCGCGCGCGGTCCGGAAAAAGAGAATCAGGACGAAACTTGGCGACCTGGCGGTATTCAATAGGCGAAAAAGGGGGAATATTCAATATCAAATGCCGGCGTCGAATGCCCTCTTCAGCCTTCTATTGGGCCCCTATCTTCGGAAATCTTGTTTTCTTGCGAACATTCACAGCGTTGAGCCGTAACTTCAACGGGCACCGAAGGGAAGGAACTGCCGGGGAATGGAACCACCGAAGACACCGAGGACACCGAAGAGAGAGAAGAGGGTGAACCGTAAGCAGTAAGCAGTAAACAGTCGAAAGACCTTGCGTAGCCTATAGCATGGCTCTCTGGCGAAGCAGGGTGAACCGAAGGCCGAGGATATGTGCGGCACACAACAGAGCCGCGGGCGGCCTGCCCTGCCCGCCTTCGCAAGGAAATCCTGCCTCCGCGGAGCGAAGCCCGCCCCGCCGTTGTCTGGAAGCTTCCCTTGAGACTTTGGCGGGTTTCACTTTGAACGTAAAAGCCTGGACTTCGGCGGGTCTTCGAGATTCTACGCAGCGTTTTGGTTGCGGCTCGGCTGCGTTATGCTTTTATGGCCGGATGTGCGGTTCACGCGTTCATGCTGAGCCTGTCCTCGGCCGGCCTGGCGGCCTCGCCGCCGGCCTCTGTCTCGCGGCGGAGGGGCATCCTGACCGTCGCGCGCGTGCCGGAGCCGGGCTGAGAGGATATGGAAATCGAACCGCCGCTTTCTTCGACGATTTTCTGCGCAATCGACAGCCCGAGGCCGGTGCCGTGCCGCTTGGTGGTGAAGAAGGGCTTGAAGATTTTCGTGATGTTCTCGCCCGGGATTCCCGCGCCGGTGTCGGAAATCAGGATTTCTGCGTAGCCGCAGTCCTGGCCCGCGGAGACCGTGAGGACTCGCTCGCCGGACTCTGACATCGCCTCGAGGGAGTTCTGGACGAGGTTTATCATGACCCGCTTCAGTTTCTCGCCGTCGCAGGGCGCGACGAGTTCGGCGTCTGGGGTCAGGTTGCGGACCGAGACGCCGGCCTTCCGGATTTCCGCCGACAGCAGGGACAGCGTGTTGCGCAGAAGGGCTCCGATGTCCGTGTCGGAATTGATGTATTGGGACGGTCTCGAGTAGTCCAGCAGGTCCTTGAGCATGGAGTCGAGGCTGTCGATTTCCGGGATGACCAGCTCGGTGAAGTTCTTCCTGAATGCGGGATCGTCGAAATTCTCCCCCAGCGACTCGACGAAAAGCCTGATTGAGCCGAGGGGGTTCTTGATTTCATGCGCAACGCCCGACGCCAGCTCGCCCAGGTACGCGAGCCTCCTGTTCTGCTCGATGCGCTTTTCGAGCGCCTTCTTCGCAGTCATGTCGGTGATGAACAGGGCGGCGCCGGCGGTGCGGCCCTTCAGGTCGAGAATCGACGAGACGGACGCATGGACGGTCATCCCCGGCCTGCCCGGAAGCGCGAACTCCCGTTCGGACGGGGATTCCCCCTGCCCGGAGAGGCAGCCGCGGACCATCGCGGCGAGCTCGGGCGCCGCGGCGAGCACCGGTTCCGCCGGCGAACCCGCGGCGCGACCGGGTTCGATTTCCAGCATTGCGGCCCCGGCCCTGTTCACGGTGTGCAGCGCGCCCGAGGGGTCGAAGGTCAGGAGGCCCGTTGTCATGCTCCTTATTATGTCGTCGTAGTAGTCCTTTATAGACAGCGTCTGGCTGTACAGGGAGGAATTCTCAAGGGCGACGGCCGCCTGGCCCGCGCAGATGCCGAGCAGCTCCAAATCCTCGGAGGTGAAGCGGTCCCCTGATCCGCTGCGGCCGGTGAGCAGCACTCCGGAGATGCCCCCCTTCAAAACGAGCGGCGCGGCGAAGGCGAAGCCCCTTTCGAGGAGCAGGGAAAGCGTTCCGGCCGCGTCCTTTGGCCCCGGAGCGCCGGGCCGGCGGAGGAATTCCTGCATCAGGACGGAAAGGTCGGCGGCGCACGGCAGGGCTTCGAGCTTCCGGAGAAGTTCCGGCCCGATATCCAGCGATTCGGGCCGGGCCGCGATGGAGGCGGGGAGCCCGAAATCGGCCTCGGCAGCCGAGGCGAACGTCAGTGTTCCGCCCTCCCTGAGGAACAGGGCGGCGCGGACTTCCAGGATTCCGGAAACCCTTCCTGCGAGGACGAGGGCGGCTTCCTCCTTTCCGAAAATCCGGAGCATGTCCGACGCGAGGATGCGCAGCCCTGCGCGGCGCATGCTGCGTCCGCGATAGAGCCGGCTCTCGACGAAGGCCTGAATCCCGGTCCTCAAGGGCCGCAGAAGAAAGGCGATTGCGATTATCAGGGCCGCGTTGAGAAGGGATTCCGATTCGTACGACGGCCCGAACGCGGCGCCGGCGGCGAAGACGAGGGCGAGGTAGAGCGCCGTCACGGCCGCGGCCAGGCAGGCCAAGGAGGCGCCCTTCTTGACGACCGTCTCGGCCTCGGGAATCAGGCGGCGCAGGCCGGACGACGGGGCGAAAACCTCTCCGCCGGCGTTCATCGGCCGGCCTCCGGCGCTGCCCGGGAACCGGCTTCGCCCTGCAGGAATGCCACGCGAATCATGCTCTGGACCCTCAATCCGCCCGCGACCCCGATTATATGACATACGGAATCAGCGCGGCGGTGCTTTTCCTGTATTTTACGAACTCGGCGCCGAATTTCCTCTCGAGCTCTCCTTCCTCCACCCATATCCTGTAGACATGCGCGGGCACGACCAGTGCCATCATGGCCGCGAGCCCGAGGGGGGAGTGGGCCATAATCGGATAGGCCGCGGCCTCGAGGATGTTCGCCAGATAGGCCGGGTGCCGGAGGAACCTGTATGGCCCCTGCCGGACGAGCCTGTGGTCCTCGCGTATCTCGACCTCGGCGCTCCAGAAATCGTGGAGCGCCCTCACCGACAGCGCCTTGAGGGCGGTCCTGCCTGCGAGCAGCGCGGCGCCCGCGGCAAGTACCGCGGGATTGAGCTCGGTGTCCGACAAGAGCAATCCGGCGATCAGGAACGCGTTTATGACCGCGCAGCATGCAATCATAATCCGGAGGGGCGCCTTTCCGCGGCCCGAGACCCGCCCCCTTTTCCTGTTCCGGTGATACAGGCGGATTTCGAGGCCCCGGAGAATCCAGAGCAGCACGAGGACGGCGGCGACCGCGAGCTTCATCTCAGACCGCCTGCGCGGTCCTGGCCGCGCTGTTGAACTCCCTGAGGACGTTCTCGAAGATGTCGCTGCTCATGCACGTCTTCTGCGAGAAACCGCCCTTCTTCATGTAGGCCCTCTTGAAAAGGCCGATGTACAGCTCGTAGAACCTCTCGAGCGGCAGCACGGTCGGCAGGACCGTGTGGGTCAGGTCGAAAAGCTCGTAGTCCGTGGTCGTGATCCGGTCCTTGACCTCCTCGTACAGGTCCGTGCCCGGAAGGGGCGTCAGGATGCAGAAGACCGGCTGCCTGAGCCCGGTATCCTCCACGAAGTCGCCGAGGGCCTCGAAGTCGGCCTCGGAGAAATCCTGCCTCACGATGAAGTGGGCGGACACCGTCACGTCGTTGCCGTGGAGTATGCTGATTGCCTCCCTGTTCTGCATTGCCGTCGTCTTCTTGTTGAGGAGCTTCAGGTCGTCGTCGCGGAAGGCCTCGAATCCCACGAGCATTATCTCCATCCCGGCCCCGCGCCATTCCTCGACGAGCCTGGGGTGCCTGACGATTGTGTCCGCCCTTCCCACGAGCTTGAACTTCTTCCTTATGCCCGACGCCTTCACCATGCCGCAGATTTCCCGCGCCCTGCCCACGTCGTGGAGGAAGTTGTCGTCCGAGATGCTCACGTACGGCTCTTCAATCGTCGACAGCTCCTCCAGCACCTTTCCGGGCGAACGCGTCCGGTACCTGCCGTTCTCGGCCTTCCATACCGCGCAGAAACTGCAGCGGAAGGGGCATCCCCTGGATGTGGTCATGGCCGCATAGGGCTTCCAGGTGCCCCTGAAATACCCGTGGCGGTATCCGGCGGTGAGGCGCCTCGCGGGCATGGGCAGGCTGTCGAGGTCGGCGTGGACGGGCCGCGGCGGTGTCGACCTGAGACCGCCTTCCCCGGGAATGGCGAGCCCTGGCACCGCGTCGATTCTCCCTCCGGACTCCAGGGCTTCGACGACCTCCCTAAGGGTATGGATTCCGTCGCCGATGCAGATCATGTCGACCCATGGCAGGTTGAAGTCGCCGGGCATGAAGGTCGCATGCTGGCCGCCCACGATGGTCGCCGCCCGGGGGAGGATTTCCCGGGCCTTCCTGAGTATGTCCCTGGCCCGGTAGGTCTCGACGGTCAGCGCCGTGACCCCGACCAGATCGGGCTCGAATTCGTGGAGCACGGCTTCGAGCCGGTCCTCGAGCCTCAGGTCGAGAATCCTCACGTCGTGGCCGTCGAGCGGGGCCGCGATTGTCTCGAGCGCCAGCGGCTCGGTCACGTAGAACACCCCGGCGCCGATTACCCCGGGGATTGACGGCGGGTACACGAGCAGAACCTTCATCACGACCTCCTGTTCAAGGGAGCGGAGAACCCGGGAATGCCGGGCGATTCGGGAGCGCGGACGCGCGCCCTCGTCACACCTTCTTGAGCACCAGGCACGCGTTGTTCCCGCCGATGCCGAGGGCCTGGTTGACCGCGGCCCGGACGCGGCGTTCCCGCGCCTCGTTGGGCACGTAGTCGAGGTCGCACTCCTCGTCGGGCTCCTCGTAGTTGATTGTCGGCGGAACCTTGTCCTCGGAAATCGCGAGCGCGCATGCGGCCGTCTGTAGTCCCCCGCATGCCCCGAGCGGATGCCCGGTCATGGACTTGAGGGACGAGACGGGCACCTTGTATGCCCTCTCGCCAAGGACCTTCTTGAGAACCCTGGTTTCCCTCCTGTCCGCGACCACGGACGAGCTCCCATGCGCGTTCACGTAGTCGACCTCGTCCAAGTCCACCCTGGCCTCTTTCAGGGCCTTGGCCAGGGCCCTCGCCGCATGATCGCCGACGGGGTCCACCTTGATGAGGCTGTACCCGTCGTTCGTGCATGCATAGCCCGAAATCTCGGCGTATATCCTCGCCTCCCGTCTGCTGGCCCTGGACATCTCCTCGAGCACGAGTATCGCCGCGCCTTCGCCCAGCACCCACCCGTCGCGGTTGCGGTCGAACGGCCTCGATGCGTGGGCGGGGTCGGCGTTCCTCTGGGAGAGGGCGCGGGAATTACCGAAGCAGCTCATCATCACGGGGGTTATGGGCGCCTCCGCGCCTCCGGCGAACACGATGTCCGCGAATCCGCAGAGGACGTTCCTGTACGCGTAGCCGATGGCGTTGGTGCCGGCCGAGCAGCCGGTCGAGACGGTGATGGTTTCGCCGCCCAGCCCGAGCTCGATGCCGATGTGGCCGGAGGAAGCGTTGGGAAAGCTCTTGGCGGCCGAGAAGGGATTGACGCTTTCGGTCCCGCGGCTGATGAGGCTCGAGATCTCCTTCTCCATGTCCTGCATGCTCGTGGTGCTCACGCCCAGTATGACCGCCGCGTTCTGGGCGTCGCCGTTGAGATCGAGCCCCGCGTCCTTCTTCGCCAGCACGGCGGCGGCGAGCGCGAACTGCGAGCACCGGGACATGTGCTTCACGTTCTTCGGAGCCGTGTATTCCGCGGGGTCGAAGTCCTTCACTTCCGCGGCTATCCGGCTCGCGTATCCGGACGCGTCGAAGGACCGGACGGTCCCCACCCCGCACCTTCCTTCAAGCAGGCCGCGCCAGAATGCGTCCTTGCCGGTCCCCACAGGGGAGACCACTCCGATTCCTGTTATAGCAACTCGCCGATCCAAGCCGTCCTCCGGATGAAAACCGTCGGAACCTTCATCAGCAAGCGCGGTGCCCGGCCGGCGTTTTCAGGGAGGGAATTCCTAATTCCATCGCGCAACGGGCATTGCGTCGCCTGGCGCCCGTAAGGCCCTTGAGATGGGGCAGGCGGGGTGCTTACGGGGGAGTGCATCGCCGGGACGGACATGTGCGGTTGACGGAAATGATGCACATCCGCGGCTGCAGCGGCTTCATTGCTTCCGGTCCATTCCCCAGCGGCGGAGCTTCTTCTCGATCGTGTTGCGGTGTATTCCGAGGATTTTCGCCGCGCGGGTCTTGTTGTGCTCGCATTTCTCGAGCGTCTCGAAGACCGTCTGCTTCTGGAACTCCTCCATCATGTCGAGCAGCGTGGGCACCTCGCGCTTGCGGCTGCCGTACGGGACGGTCGCGGTGTCGGGATCGAGGATTTCGTTGGGGAAATAGTCCGTGGTAATCACGTCGCCGTCCTCCAGCGCCATGCACATCTCCATGATGTTCTCGAGCTCCCGGATGTTCCCCTTCCAGCGGTGGGCGAGAAGCAGCTCAAGCGCCTCGTCGGAGACGCCGGTCATCTTCTTGCCCGTCTTCCTGTAGTGCTTGTCGATTATGTGGTCGATGATGAGCGGGATGTCTCCCTTCCTTTCCCGGAGGGGCGGCAGGCTGATTGTGACGACCTTCAGCCTGTAGTACAGGTCCTCCCTGAACAGCCCCTGCTTTATGAGATTGAGCAGGTCCGCGTTCGTGGCCGATATGAGCCTTACGTCCACCTCGATGGGCTTCTCGCCGCCCAGCCTCAAGAACCGCATTTCCTCTATCACCCTGAGCAGCTTCGCCTGCACGGGCAGCGACATGTTGCCTATCTCGTCGAGGAAGAGGGTCCCGCCGTCGGCCAGCTCGAACTTCCCTCGATGGAGCCTGTCCGCGCCCGTGAACGCTCCCTTCTCGTGGCCGAAGAGCTCGCTCTCGAGAAGGCCCTCGGGGAAGCAGGCGCAGTTGACGGCGACGAAGGCCTCGTGCTTCCGGAGCCCGTTGTAGTGTATCGCGCGGGCGACCAGCTCCTTGCCGGTGCCGCTCTCGCCCGTGATGAGGACGTTGGAGTCGGATGACGCCATCTTGTTTATGAGGTTGAACACGGGATTCATGCTCGCGCTTCGACCCACGATGTTGTCTATGTTGTACCTGTGCTGGACCTCGCGCCTCAGGTTGTCGAGCTCCCGCCTAATCTTCCGGCCCTCGAAGACCCTGTCTATGGTCGCGAGGAGGTGGTCCTTCTCGAAAGGCTTCTCGATGTAGTCCGTGGCCCCGAGCTTCATCGCCTCGACGGCGTCCTTCACCTGCCTCACCGCCGTGACCATAATCGCGTCCACGTCGGGCGATATCTCCCTGATTCTGCGCAGCACCTCTATGCCCGATATGTCCGGCAGCATGATGTCGAGAAGGGCGAGGTCGTATGCGTTGCCGCGGACCTCCTCCAAGGCCTCCGTTCCGGTGGCCACGCACTTCACGCTGCAGCGGTTGCGCAGCAGCATCTCAATCGCCACGGCCATGTGCTTCTCGTCCTCTACGACGAGAACCTTCCTGAGCCTCTTTCTCTTTGATGCCGGTGATTCGTTCTCAGCCATGGCATGCTCCAACGCCGGGTGCTTCCTGCGCCGCCGGGATGAGCATTCTATTGCATAAGGGCTTGAAAGCCAAGGGATTCGGGGGGAGGGCAGCGCTGAAGAGTCGGGCGCGGGGCCGGTCGGGCCGGCAACCGGCAAGGGAGTCGAACGTCTCGAATGCCCAAAGTCAAAAGTCGAAGGTCGAAACCGATAGCCGTAAACCGTAAACCGTCAGACCGTGAGGCCGTAGGGGCGACGCATGCGTCGCCCAAGAGGCCGTGGGACCGTGAGGCCGATCGGTCGGGTATACGTGTGGCGCACAACAGAGCCGCTGTGGGAGGCATTGAATCGGCCTTGAGCTTCATGCCGATTCAATGGCGACAGATCTCGTTGTCAACAACCAACATCCAACAGTCAACAGCCAATGAATATCAACATCCAACATCCAAAGAAAGATGTACGTGTTCGTTGCTTTCCCCGTCGTCGTCTGTTGTTGGATGGTGTTCTATCATTGTCTATTGTTTTTTGTTTTTTGATTATTGATTTTGATTATTGATTATTGATTATTGGCTATTGACTATTGGCTATTGGCTAAGAGCAATATCCCACACGAAGCTTGTTGCTTCCCGCTTCGTGTGGGATTCGTGAACGGGAACGAACAAACGCTATGAATGCCCGTGTATAAGGTAAGCGAGTTCCACGGTGAAATCGCCCGACGGCACATCAGAGAAAACTTAAGCGCCCGCCGCCCGAAGATTCCGGACTCTTCGCCCCTGGGGGGAGGGGGAGGGCCAGGGCGCGGGAATGGTGGAGGAGTCATCCTTCCGATTCCAACATCAATCGACCGCTATTCCAGCGGCGAGAAACCACCGTTCCGACATACAGGCGGCACTATTCCTGCATCGGGCATATCGCATTCCGGCGTCGGTGGACCGCCATTCCGCCTCCGATCCGCGTCTACGATGCAGCCGGGACGGAAGGGGCGGTCCCCGCGGGGGCGGGGGTTTTCAGGTCGTCTCGGAACATGAGGATTACCTTGGTGGGGCAGCCTTCGATGCACTTGCCGCATCTCGTGCATTTCGCGAGGTCTATGACAGGCAGGTTGTTCTGCATGGAGACGGCCTTCTCGGGGCAGTTCCTCTCGCATTTGCCGCATGCGATGCACGCGACGATGCAGCATCCCTTCGCGAGCTTGCCCTTGAGAATCGAGCGGCAGTACACGACAGGCTGGCGGTTGAGATCCACGAGAGCGATGACCCTGTTCGGGCAGGTCTCCACGCAGATACCGCAGCCGGTGCACCTCGAGACGTCCACGACCGGCGGCCTCTTAGAGTCGGGGCTCTTGGAAAGCGCGCCGAACGGGCACGCCTTCACGCAGTCGAGCATCCCGACGCAGCCGAAATCGCACGTGCCTACGCCGCCCGCGAGCAGCATGGCCGTGCCGCATCCGAGCTCGTGGTCGTACTCGAATTTCTCCCAGTCCGGATCCGCGCCGACCCTGCACCGGACCTGCGCGACCTTCGGCGCGCCGCCCGAGGCTTCCAGGCCGAATATCTCCGACAGCCTCTTCGCAACCGCCGATCCGCCCGGCGCGCATACGTTTGGCTTCGTCTCGCCGCGCGCGACGGCTTTCACGAGCCCGCCGCAGCCCGGGAAGCCGCACCCGCCGCAGTTCGCGCCCGGCATGGCTCCGATGGCCTCCTCTATCCTGGGGTCGACCGGCACGGCGAACCTCTTCGCCGCGTATCCGAGCCCTATGCCGAGCAGGAGGGCCAGCACGCTCATCGATATGACTGCAAGGAGTATGCTCATATTCCGGAAATCCCCTACATCATTCCCGCGAACCCGAGGAAGGCTATGGCCATGAGCCCGGCGGTTATGAACGCAATCGGCGCCCCGTTGAATGCGGGCGGGATGTCGGCAAGGTCCAGGCGCTCCCGGATGCCGGCCATGAGCACGAGGGCGAGTGTGAATCCGACCGCCGCGCCCACGGCATGTACCACGGACGTGAGGAGGTTGTAGTCTTCCTTCAGGTTGAGGAGCGTAATCCCCAGTATCGCGCAATTTGTGGTGATGAGCGGGAGATAAATGCCAAGCGCCTCGTACAGGGCGGGGAGGAACTTGATGAGCATAATCTCCACGAACTGCACGAGCGCGGCTATGACCAGGATGAACATGATTGTCTGCAGGAACTCAATCTCCAGCGGCTTGAGCACGAATTCCTGGAGCAGCCAGGTGGAAATCGTGGCGAGAATCATCACGAAGAGCACAGCCGCCCCCATGCCGAGCGCGTCCCGTATCTTCTTCGAGACGCCGATGAACGGGCAGATGCCCAGGAACCTCGACAGCACGAAGTTGTTCACGAATATCGCGCCGAGGAAGACCAGCATTATCTCGCTCATCGCCGCGCTCCACTAGAAATCCGCGTGAGGCTGTTCGTCTTTGACATGGTCATGGCGCAGGCCTCACGCATGCAAGCCGGGGAAACAACCGCCCTGTCCCCCCTCTCCCCTGGGTCGGGGGAGAGGGCAGGGGTGAGGGGGCGGCTGGAAATCCGCGTGAGGCTGTTCGTCTTTGACATGGTCATGGCGCAGGCCTCACGCA
>DYIT01000116.1 GCA_020723505.1 Candidatus Kuenenia stuttgartensis | reverse complement strand
ACCCTTCCACCCTCCCACCCTCAGTCCTCGACCGCCTCTACGATCCCGGCTCGCCCTTCCGCCCCATTGAAGGCCTGTACCTTGGGAAGACGCCCATTTCGCCGTTCAAGCTTCCCATGGGGAGCTACCTGCTCATAATTGCTATGGGCGAGAAAGAAAGGGTGGAGGGTCCAGGGTCGAGGGTAGAGAAGGGGGAAAGGGTGAAGGGTGAAGCGTGGAAGGGTGAAAGCAAAATACCGGAAGAATCGGCTGGAAGTTCGCTCTACCCTCTACCCTCTACCCTCCACCCTGACAAAGAAAACGAATTCGCCCCCGTCCGCGTGCCTGTGTTTATAGGACGATGCGCAGACGAGGCAATTGACGTCACGCTGTACCGCGAAGCCGAAATCCCGCCGGGATTCATGCAGATCCCCGCCGGGAAATTCATCTACCAGGGCGACAGGGAGAATCCGTTGGCCGAGCCGAGGCAGATTGTCGAAATCGAGGACTGCTTCATCGCGAAGTTCCCAGTGACGTGCAGGGAGTATCTCGAATTCCTGAACGACCTTGCATCACCTGATTCTCCTGATTGGAGGGCAATCCTCGGGCGGGCGGTGAAGCGCGTTCCCAGGAAGGCGCCCACGGGCGGGTTTTACTGGCCGTTCATACCGAATCAATCCTGCCCTCATCCTCCCGAAGCGGAGAGCAGTGGTAAATTCGCAATTCCGACCGAGAAATGGGTCGCATCCGCCCCCGGGGATCTGAAGAAGCTTGCTTCGAAGCTCGACTTGAGCCCGACATGGTGGGAGGAGAACTGGCCGGTCTTCGGGATATCCTGGGAAGACCTGATGGCCTTCTGCGCATGGACGACCCTCAGGACCGGAATCCTGGTCTCTCTGCCGCATGAAATCCAGTGGGAAAAGAGCGCACGGGGCGCCGACGGCCGGTTCTTCCCGTTCGGGAACGCGGAAGAGGCAACCTTCGTCAACAGCAGCATGTCGCACGAGAACGGGCAGAGGCCCATGGTCGTCGATTCCTGTCCGGAGGACGAGTCGGCGTATGGAGTGCGGGGATTGGGAGGCAATTCCAGGGACTACTGCCTTAACGATCCCAAGGAAGGGTATCCCGGCTGGAGACTGACCCGCGGCGGATTCTGGACCAGCGGGGGTTTCCTAACCAGATTGAGCCACCGCACGGGCGTTCTTTCCACCAATCTCAACTATCATCTGGGCGGAAGGCTGTCCTGGATTTCCAGACTCACGCGGACAATCCGCGAAGGAACGTGAATATCCGGCGGCTGGTTTCATTTCTTCGCAGCCGCCGGATCTCCGCCGGGCCGGTCGATGCCGACTCCGCCGACCGGGACGACCCATATCGCGCCGTCCTGGCCTACGGAATACCGGTCCAGGCCCCACGCATCGTAAAGGATGCCCACGGAAGGGAATCCGCGGGCGGGAGCCGAGAACCCCTGTATCGACCAGCCCTGCTGCCCGTCGTTGCCGCCGTATGCGTCGTTTCCCCCGAGATCGAGCAGGATTCCGACCGCGTTCGTCCAGCCGCACCCCTGCGCAACGCCCGGGCACAGGTACCTGTCGTTGCCGGCGAAGTCGACGAGGATGCCAACGGACAGGTCGTGCGGCCCCGCCTGGGCCACGCCTGACATCGTGACGTAGGAGTCGTGCCCGCTGCGCTCCAGGAGGACGCCGGTCGACAGGTGAATCCCCGCGCCCTGGCCGTAGTGGGTGAGCGTATAGGAGTCGTTGCCGCGATCGTCCGCGAGCAGTCCAAGCGCCAGCCAGTACGACGAGCCCTGGCCGTAGATTTCCGCGCTGTACAGGTCGTTGCCGTGGCGGTCGTAAAGGATGCCGATGCCCCCGGAAGCAACCGGCCTCGATCCGAAGCCGAAGCCCTGCGACATGCTCTGAAAGCGGTCCGTGTAGAGCGGATCGTGGAGGTACTTGCCGCCGGCCGTATAGACGTCGTTGCCTTCGAAGTCCATCAGGGCGCCTGCCCCATGCGTGAACCCGAAGCCCTGGGCGAAACGGCACGCGTCATAGCGGTCGTTCGAGGACACCTCGGTTACAGGCGGCTCCGCAAGCCATTCGCCTCCGCGGTCGGCGAGCATGCCGACCCCGAACGCGCCCGCCGCCTGGCAGAACTGGTCCCCCCGGTAACGGTCCCAGCCGTCAGAGTCGACGAGGATCCCGGCCCCGAACAGACCCGCGCCCTGCACAACGTTCGTCCCGGCGTAGGAGTCGTCCCCGCCCCTGTCTACGAGCATGCCCACGCCCAGGAGGCCGGCGCCCTGGTCCAGGGCATGGCGCGATCCGTACGAGTCGTCGCCGCCGAGGTCGATGCATGCCGAGGCGAATGGCCTGCCCTTGCAGAAGCCCGCGGCGGCAGCGGTCCTGCCGAGGTATCTGTCGTCGCCCCCGAGGTCGATTGCAAGGAACAGGTCGGTCCGGTATCTCGTTTCCCCGGTCCCCCCGACGGCGACCCATCCCCAGGGCGTGGCCTGGGCATAGAGCACGTCGCCGTCCATCGGGGCGTCCGGGGAATTCGCAGGCGCGGCTACTGCCGGGTCCATGCGCGCGGCGAGTTCGGCTTCCGCGGCTGCGACGTGGGCAGCGAAGACCACGGCAGCCTCCCAGAGGGCGGCGCGGTCCACCTTGAGGGCGATCTTGAAGAGCGCCTCCTCGGGCACTTCGGCCGGAGCCGCGGCGGCGCCCGAGTAGACTAGGTCCGGGATTGAGCCGGCAAACGCTCCTGGAGCGGCCTTGACGAGCGTCGCGCGATCGACGTCTTCGAGCTTCGCGAACGCCTTCTCAATCAGTTTCCTGGCTTCGGCTGATCCGCGCAGCAGCCATGCCAGGGCCCTCCGCACGCCCGGCGGGAGGGCGGCCAGGCCCCCCTTGTCCGGGACGAGTTCCGGGAACAGCGATCCGTAGGCATCCAGCGCGTCCCCGGGATCAGCCGGCAGAGCGGGCGGATTCGCGGCGGGAACGTCGAGCAGCACGGCCAGCGCGGACAGCGCCCTGCCCGGATCGCCCCGTGCCGCCTCGAGGTCCTTCGCAATGCGATCGCAGCGGTCGAAGTTCTCCAGCGGATAATCAAGGAGGCGCTGGACCGTCGAAAGGCGGAATTCGTCCTTTATCGGCGTCTTGTCGAACGACAGGTCCTCGCGGGTCATGTTCATCATGGCAAGGGCCTCGTCGACAGCTGCCCAGGCCGACGCGGGAATGACGGAAGCAGGTGCTCCCGGCTGCGGGGATTCCTGCGGTGCGGGCTGCGGGGCGGACGTCTCCGCGGAAGGGGTCAGAATCGCGCCCGTCGTCCTCAGGAGCAGGCGGCGGACGGCCTGGACGAACGGATGGGGGTCTTCGGCGGCGAGAGCGGCGAAATCCCGCGCCTCTGCCTTGAGGATCCCGATCGCCGCGTTCCTTTCATCGCCCTCCGGGACCTTTGAGGCCGCGTTCCTGCGGGTCTCGAGCAGCGCCAGGAGGCCCCGCAGGGCGAAGCCCCTCTCAATCGGATCCTGAGCATCGAGACAGCGGCGTCGGAGCGGATCCTCGGCCCCCTGCGCGCCGGTGGCGCCCATGGCTACCAGCAGGTGGCGCCGCGCGATGGGGTCGCCCTCCTTCTCGATTGCCGCAATCAGCGGTGGGAAAGCTTTGGGCCCAATCAGCCCCAGCGAGTCCTGAGCCGTGAATCTAACGGTCATGATTCTGTCGTGCAGAAACGCGACCAGGGGTTCGACGACTTCCTCGCCCCCGAACTTGCCGAGGATCAGGGCCACTCCCCGGCGGACGCTTTCAGCCGGATCCTTTGCGAGTTCGGCAGCCGCGGGGATGGCTTCGCGCAGGCAGAACTCCGAAGAGACCAGGAGCGCGCGAAGGCGGACCGGCAGCCGCGTGGATTTGGTGTTCCGCAGGACCGCTTTTTCGGCTTTCTGCCTAATCTCCGGCTGCATCTGCCCCTTCTGATTGATCTGGCTCAACAGGCTCATTGACTCCCGGAGTACCTGGTCAGGGAGGGAGTCGGTCTCGGCAGCCTCGATGAGCGGGATGGCGGCAGGTGCGCCGATTCCGGCAATAACCGCCTGCGCAGCCTCGAGTTCGAGGCCCTCGGTCGTGGCAAGGCGCTCGATTGCCTTTCGCAGCGCAGGCTCACCCATGGCAATAAGCTTCGCCCTGGCCTCACGTACGCGGACGGCTGCGCTCCCTACCGCCCACTCGCAGGCGGTCTTCCACGTCTTGTCGAGCTCGGATTCGGCCTTCGGAGCGGTGGCGGGCTCTTCGGCGCTCGCTGCCGACGCCATGGCCAGGGCCGCGAAGCAGGCTGCCAGGATTGCGGTTCTCATGAATGATCCTCGAATAGGAGGCGGGGCCACTGCGACCCACGCCCTGCAGAGATGCAGAGGTCATATCCCGGACAAGCCGGAACCAGACGCTGCGCCAAATCCCAGAGATCCTTCGAAGCCCCGGTCATGGGTCAACATGGCGAAGAAGGACCACCTTTCAATCTCCTAAGCAGTTTGAGCTGCGCAGGATTAGTTGTTCCAATGAATATGAGAATCTAGACCATAGGGGCCCAAACTTCAACGATGCAAGGCGTTGCGGTGTTCTAAAGAACCGGATCGTGGCGCCAAAGAAGTCCAATCGAGCCCCCCGGTTTCCTGGATACCTCGTTGGCGGTTGGTCCCCTATGGCCGGGATTGTTCTGTTGTTGCGAATCAATTCGTGAGAACAACGTAACGTCTTGCATCGTTGAAGTTTGGGCTTTGGATTTTCGTTGCGATTTTGAATTTGGCCCGGCTTCGCCTTGATGTTCGCGCAGAGGCTTCGCCGGGTCTCCGAGATTTGCGCAGCGTTTTGGCTGCAACTCGGCTGCGCTATGATTTGGGATTTCCCGCGATAGCCGGTTTTCCGGTCATGAATTCTTGAAGAATACAGACTCACGCAGGATTTTCGTGACTGCCAAAATATTGTATACTTTTTTAGTAGGATTTAAGGGCCTCATATGCAAAGGCAAGGAGGTGATGTACTTCATTCGGAACTGTTTTAAAGGAAGCGCAGCATGGTTTTCAATCGACCTTCTTCAGGAACGATAGCACGGCAGATGTTGTTTGGAATACTCGGAGTTGCGATATCCATTCTCGGCGGATGCGGTACGCTTGCGCTCAATCCCGCAGTCACCGGCGGGACAGTCAGCTTCGACAAGTCTTCCTTTCCCGCGAATTTCTCCTTCTCCGACATCGATGGCAACATGGCCGGGCGCGATGAAAGGGCGCTTACGCTTGAAGCCTCAAGACTGATGAAAGCCAGAGGGTTCGACTCGGGAGCCCTCTATCTCGGAGTACTTTCGCGCCACGTGAAACAGTCTGGGGTCTTCGCGTCAATCGTCGATTCCAACGGCGACTACGTCTTCACGGCGACGGACCTTCGAAACAGCCTGACAATCCTGAAGAACAGCCCGGGGATTGCGTTCGCCGAGGCCAATTTCAGGCTCGTGCTCAAGGACAAGAAAGGTGGGGAAATCTGGGCTACCACGGTCTGGATTGACGAGTACGAAGAGCACGGGAAGGTCCTCGTATCCGATGGGAGGAGCAACGCCAGCAGGGTCGAAGCAGCTCTTCAAATCAGCGCGGAACAGGCCGGCATAGAGTTAGAAAAGACGCTGAAGGAAGCTCTCGAAAAGGGAAAGAAGGAAGCAGCTGAGAAGCCGTGATTCCAGAGACACCATAATCATTGCCCCTATCCCGAAGGAATGCAACCGGGCCGGTCTCCGAAGACGATTCTGTTGCTGCTCCGCTCCGCCCAAGTGAAGACTTCGGCTTCTGTAAATAACCTGTACCGGGCGCTGCGAAGCAGTTCAAATCCCGGGTGCCCATCCGAGTCGGAAGACCATTCTCAGGGTGTAAACCGGCTTGCAGCTCTTGCTCTGCGCTGATCTCCCTGAATCGCCCAGCCTTCGATACGGGGAAGATGATATGCATTGAAACGGTCGCTGCGATGCGGGAATCCAGCCCCTTTGCCAGGATCGTTGTAGCGGGCACCGTCTGTAGATTGCGGCGAAGACCAGGTTCAACAGCGACGTCCCGAATAGTCCCGGCAGCCTCCTGCGACATGAATGAGTCTGCTCCCGCCGCGGCATATTCGGCGATGTCTTGCGCGCCGGAGCCGGATAGAATTGAATCGTTCGGGATTATCCCCTGCAATACGTCCGGATTGAGGGCTACTTCGGTGAGAAAAGGCAAAGCCGCGCTCGCGGCTATGATTCTCCTCCTTGCCGGGCAGATCGCCCGGTCCGAGGAGCCCAGGACCCCGCTCAAGGAGCTAGGCTACGACGTGGTGTACGTGGAGATTCCCGGCGGACCGCACGAGCCGTTCCAGAAGGAGACTCCCAAGGTAATCGAGTACTTCAACAAGCACGTGCGCAACCCATGGCCGAAGAAGTTCGTGTATTCAATCCGCGAGGCGAAGCCGGTGCGAGCGTACTGGGTCGAGGTGGTCAAGGCATCGGGCTCTGTCGACTTGAAAGCCGAGGTTCAGGAAGGGAACAGGATTTCAATCACTTGCAGCGGGGCCGAGGAGATTGAGCTGCGCCTTTGCGACGATCTCGCGGACCTGGACAAGCCCGTGACGGTCGCCCTCAACGGGGCGGAGGTGCACAACGCGGTCGTCCCTCGCACGCTCGAGGCCATAGTCCTGGATTTCCGCCAGGGCCGCGACCAGAATGCGGCAGGTTGCGCGCGCCTCAAGATGAATCCCAAGTGAGCGCATGGCGGAAATGGAAAAGGGCGCGGAATCCTGGCATAGGCCCGCGCCCCCTATGATTCCAACCAAATCGCGAATCCCTAAGGCATTCCCCCGGCTTGGCGCGGTCTTTCCCGAATTGAGTGCCGCGACTTCTTCGGAATGACAATTCATTTCCGCATCTTGAACCCGCCTTGCCGGGATTTGATACAATTCCCGGCGGCTTTGTCGGAACAGCAGTCTATTCAGGAATCGACCATGAGAAATGCGATTGTTACTGCGCCTGCCCTGTTCTTGCTGCTCCTGGTCCTGTCCGGATGCTCTTCGTCCGAGACCCAAGACCAGGGGAACCAGCCTGCCGGACAGCCCGCCGGGCAACCGGCAGGGCAGCCGGCCGACGGGAAGAAGGGCGAGCCTGCGGCGCCACAGGACACGGGACCCGACTTCACGGGGATCTGGGCGACGGACGGGACCGGCGCAGGCGGATTGAGGACGTTCATCCAGCAGGCAGGGACGATGACCGGGCATTTCGACGGCATGCGCGGCCGTTACGCCGGGAGCGTAACGGAGCGCAGGCTTGCAGGCAGGTTCTGGTGGGACGAGGACCCTGCGCATGAGAAGGGCTACGACGAGACGCATGCAGAAAAGAGAGGCGAGTTCGAGATAACCCTTTCCCTCGATGGCAACGCATTCACCGGCAGGTCGAGGTTCGACGGCTGCGAATGGGAATCATGGAACGGCATCAGGACCGAGGAAGCTGCTGCGGAAGGCGAAGAAGGGGGCAAGGCGCCGGAATTCACTGGCACTTGGGCCACCGACGGCACGGGCGCCGGCGGAATCAGGGCTTTCCGGCAGCAGGGTAGCGAAATGACGGGCCATTTCGACGAGATGCGCGGCCGCTACACGGGGACCGTTTCCGGGAACACATTGACCGGCAGGTTCTGGTGGGACGAGGATCCGGAGCATGAGAAGACGTGGGACGAAACGGCGGCCGACCGGAGGGGCGAGTTCGAAATAACGCTTTCAATCGACGGCAACGCCTTCACCGGCAAGTCGAAATTCGACGGGTGCGAATGGGATTCGTGGAACGGGATTAGGACGGAGGATGCGCCGGCCGGCGAGGTCGCGAAGAAGGCGCCGGAATTCACGGGCACTTGGGCGACCGACGGCACCGGAGCAGGCGGTATCAGGACCTTCGAGCAGCACGAGGGCGCGGTCACGGGCTGGTTCGACGACATGCGCGGCCGCTACACGGGAACCGTTTCCGGGAACAGATTGACCGGCAGGTTCTGGTGGGACGAGGACCCGGCTCACGAGAAGACCTGGGAAGAGACTCCGGCGACACAGAGGGGGGAGTTCGAGATAACGCTCTCCATGGACGGCAACGCCTTCACCGGCAAGTCTAAGTACGACGAAGGCGAATGGGAATCATGGAACGGCATCCGCGTCACTGGCGGCGACCGGGAGAACGGCGGGGAGGGCGAAGGGGAGAAGGGGGATGGGGAGAAGGAAGAGCCGGGGAAGCAAGAATGACTTGTCCGGTTTGAGCATCAGGCAGGCAACCGCCCAGGACGCCGAAGGCCTCCTTGCCTACATGGCGGCCTTCTTTGCGGAAGACTGCGATACGGTCGTGCATCCGTCAGCCTCCCCTACCTTGGAACAGGAGAGGGAATGGATTTCGAGGAGGGACGGGAAGAGCGGAATCGTTTTCCTTGCAGAGCGCGACGGGAAGATTGCCGGCATGATTGACGCCGCGGTGCCGCAAGCCCGCGAATTCATGCATACCTGCGAGTTCGGGATGTCCGTGCTCCTCGAATTCCGGAGACAGGGAATCGGGAGGGAGCTTGTCCGTCGGATTCTGAAATGGGCGGACGGGAGAGGTCTCGGGAAGGCCGAGCTCAACGTCTTTTCCATCAATCTTCCCGCCATCGGATTGTATACGAGCATGGGTTTCGCCGAAGACGGCAGGAGAGAGAACGCCGTCGGGCTGAAGAGCGGCGGGTTCTGCGATTTGGTTCACATGTCGAGGTATACGGTGGCGACCCGAAAGTCGCTGCCGACCAGCCGGGCGGAGGCCGCAGCGGGCAGGGAATCAGCCATCCGGTCCCTGCGCGAGGACTCGGGGACATGTCCCGAACAGCTTCTGCCCTGCGATGCGGGCGCAGGGACAGTGCTGAGCTGGAGGGGAGTGGAAAGCACGCGGGAGGCGGCCGCGGACGCCGGCCTGAGGGAGGCCTTCGCTTCCGGGGCGGAGACTATCGAGGACGCGCCGAAAGCGAAGCAAGGGTCTGGCGCTCCCGGGCCTGCGGGCCTTCGCAGGCCGGCAGGTGAGAAGTACGAGTTCCGCTCCGAACTCGGACGAGGCGGACTTGGTCGCGTTGTGGAAGCGGTTGATCGCGACTTCGGCCGCGAAATAGCGGTGAAGATGATGCTTCCAGACCGCGCGAGCCCTGAAGCGGTGGAGCGGTTTCTCCTCGAGGGCCGCGCTGCCGGAAGACTCTCGCATCCGAACATCGTCCCAATCCACGAGATAGGGGTCCTGGCCCAACCGGGACAGGGAGCCTGGGGCGCGGTGCAGAGCGTGCCGTATTTCACGATGACGAAGATTATGGGCCGGGACCTCGGGAAGATATTGAGGGCTGTGGAGAGGGGATCCTGGGAGAGTGTCGAGTGTAGAATGTCGAGTGTAGAGAATCAGGCAAAACCGCAGACTGAACACTCCACGCCGGACACTCCACACACGCCTTCGAGAGCGATAAGCGATCCCCGCAAGCAGTACACCCGCCACCGGTTGCTCGGCATCTTCCAGGACGTGTGCAACGCCATCGCCTATGCTCATGACCATGGTGTGATACATCGCGACCTCAAGCCGGCCAACATCATGGTCGGCGATTACGGAGAGGTGTACGTGGTGGACTGGGGGCTGGCAAAGATGGTCGGGCAGAGCGGTGAGCGGTCAGCGGTGAGCGGTGAGGGAAAGGACTTTGGTGATGTAGGGGCGGGCCCCTGTGCCCGCCCTGATGCAGGGCAACCACGGGGGGTTGCCCCTACACCGGGACTACCCCCGGCCCCGTACCCCGTGTCCCATACCGCTCACCGCTCACAGCTTACCGCTTCTGACCCTCCCATGCTCACCCTAGAGGGCACCGTCATGGGCACGCCCACTTATATGCCTCCGGAGCAGGCGGACGGGCGGATCTCCGAAATCGACGAGCGGTCCGACATCTACAGCCTGGGGGCAATCCTCTACGAGATTCTGACGTTCCACCCACCGTTCGAGGGCGATTCCGCCAATGAGGTGATTTACAAGGTGCTGAGCACCGAAGTCAAGCCGCCATCTGTCAGGGCTTCGGAGCTTCGATTAGCAAAAAGCGGCAAGAGCATCGAGCTCGGCGAGTCGCATGCCCAAGTGGAGGCGGAGCATGCCGAACGCCCGGCACCCGACGCCGCGCGCTCCTCGTCGATTCTGGATCCGGTCCCTCCGGAGCTCGACGAGATTGTCATGAAGGCGCTGTCCAAGAACAAAGAGAAAAGGCATGCGACGGCCGGCGAACTGTCCTCTGATATAAGGCTTTTCCTCGAGGGAGAGAAGGAACGCATCCGCAAGCGCCAGGAAGCATGCCGGAAGATAGAGGAAGGCCATGCGCATGCGGGACTTTTCGTTTCCTGCGAGGCTGAAATCCGGAGGATGGAGAAGGAAATAAAGGCCTGGACTGAAAGAATCGAGCCCTGGATGCCGGTGGATCAGAAGCGGCCCATTTGGGAGATGCAGGACCTCGTCGGCCGCCTCCAGGAAGAGAAGATGGAGGAGTTCGGATCCGCGGAAGACGCGTTCCGGCAATCCATGGCCGACGATTCCTCGAATCCCGACGGGGCGAAAGGGCTGTGTAATCTCTATCTGGACCGGTACTTCGCGGCTGAGAAGCAGCGCAGCATGGCGGACATGGCCATGTACCTGAACCTGCTTGGAAGACACGACAGATCGGGCGGATACCTGAGAGAAATCGACAAGACCGGTCTTCTCACAATCCGCACGCATTCCTATGCATGCCGATGCATGAAATCCGCATTCTCGGCGCGGGGCGGAGCGCACGGAACCGACTGGTGCGTTTCCTTCGGCGAGGAACCGGAATGGCCTTGGAGGGACGGGAAGCCGCTTCCGGGCACTCCCCTGGAGGACGGCGACTGGCCGGTGCCGCGGATTGATTTGGCGCCCGGGGGGCCGAAATACGGGCACGGCGGGGATTGCCCGAGAAATCCCGTGGAGGGCGCCGAGGTCCGAATCGGGAAATACGCGGAGAAAGACCGACGCCTCGTCCTGGGCGAGTTGCGGCTCCTCGGCAAGACGCCTATTGTTAACGAGGAACTCGCCCGCGGTTCCTACGTTTGCCTGATTAGCCTCCCTGGATTTGCCGAGGTGCGTCTGCCCGTGCTAATCGAACGCGGCGGGAAATGGAAACAGGACGTGAATATCCATCCTGCCGACGACGTCCCCGAGGGATTCTGCTACGTCCCGGGAGGCAGGTACATCGCCGGAGGAACCAAGGCGGGCGGGCCGGAGGAGCAGTGGCGGAACCTCGAGGACTTCTTCATCGGGCGCCGCCCGGTGTCCTTCCGCGAATACGCCGAATTTCTGGACGCAATCTCCGCGCGGGATGTCGAGGAAGCGAGGAAGCGGCAGCCGCGCGAGTCCGACTGCAGATTCCTCGCAGAGGACCATGCGAACTGGGGCATTCCCGCCGAAGGCGAAAGGAATCCGCTCGGACTGACGGGCACGATGCCGGCGACAGGAATCACATGGTTCGACGCGATGGCGTACTGCGAATGGCTGTCGAACCGTGACGGAAGACTGTACACGCTCCCGCACGAGGAGGAGCTGGAAAAGGCGGCGCGGGGCGTCGACGGCCGCGTATACCCGTGGGGCGACACGTTCGACGCGACCTTCAGCAACAACGTCCTCACTCACGCCACGGGGCCGCGCCTGCGGGAACCATGCAGTTTCCCTTCGGACCAGTCGCCCTACGGGGTCTTGGACTTAATCGGGAACGCCCTTTCCTGGTGCTGGAACGCGCCTGAGAAGCCGTACCGGCATTTCCGGTGCCTGAGGGGAGGATGCGCGGGCTGGGAAGGGGCCGACTCGAAGCTGGGCAAAAGGCACGGTTATGATCCCGGCTACCTGTACAGGTATACCGGCATGCGCCTTGTAGTCAGGGCCCGGGCTTTCGACGCCAGGAGTTGACGGGGCGGAAACCAGCCGCCCGATTTCCGACCTGTCGCATCCCCGCGCAGCCCGCCCCGGCGAGTACAACAGGCGACGGCGGAGACAGCTCAGAGAGCCGGTCATGACTTGAGGCCGGCATCTCAGGGCTTGCCGGCGATGCCGCCCCTGTAAATCGCCATTGCGTGGAAGCAGAGCCTGAATCCGAAACCCCTTAAACAGTACCAGGGCGAGTAGCCCCATCTGAGACCGGCTCTGCAGACCTCTGGCGACAGGAACCATGTGCCGCCGCGCAGCGACCGCGAATCCCTCTCCTGCACCGGCCCGCTGGAGTTCAGGCACCATGTTGACATGCTTCCGGCCAGGTCTCTCACGCCGTACGGGGATTCGTCCGTCCGGAACGCGCCGGCTTCCAGGATAACCGGGCCTTCCTTGTGGGAGTAATAGGTATTGGCGAAAGTGCCGTCTATCTCATTGCCCCAGGGATAGACGCGCCCGTCCGTTCCCCGTGCGGCCTTCTCCCACTCAATCTCGTGAGGCAGCGTGTAGATCCTGCCGTCCTTCGAAGACCTCCATCCGCAATACGCCATCGCGTCGAACCAGGAGATTCCCATTACAGGCATTCCGCCCGTGATGGGGCGGGGAAGCACGGTCCCCCCGGACCGGCCCGACGCCTTGGCACCCGGCTCGACGGACTCCCGCGCACTCCCGGAATCGCCGGGGATGCGGAACCTCCCCCCGATTTCGTCAAGGAACATGCGGTCGCCTTCCCTGGGCTGGCGCCTCGCGGCCTCTTCCAGCCTGCCCGACGCGCAGAGGTGATTGAGGAAATCGATGTATTCCCCGAAAGTGACGGGGTACTCCGCCATGAAGAAGTCGGAAGTCGACGACGTCTTTTCCCTGGGCAGCGATCCACCGGCCTTCTTGCCGTCTGCCAGGAAAGGGCCTCCCGGAACATGAATGAAACCGGAGGGGATCTCCTCCCTGGAGAACAGATTCAAATCGACGGTCTCGAAGCGCCCTCTCTCGATGCGGACGGCAATCCTGACCGGCCTGAAATCGGGATGGCTCACGATGCAGAGGTATGAACCTGCGGGCAGTTCGGCGCGGGCGAGCGGCGTCCTGCCCAGACACAGGCCTTCCTCATTCGGGCGGAACGGCGAGCCGGGATCGTAGAGGCGGTCGAGGACTGAGGGTGGGAGGGTGGAAGGGTGGAAGGGTGAAGAGGTTA
>DYIT01000115.1 GCA_020723505.1 Candidatus Kuenenia stuttgartensis | reverse complement strand
AGGGCGGCGGAGGCGGCGGGCCCGCCGTGGGCGCAGATTTCGAAGAGCGGCCCGCATTCCTTGACGCAGATCGACGCGAGGAGGACCTGGTCGATTCTGCCGGAGGGGTCGAATGCCCAGCGGACGGACGCGGATCCTTCGCGGGGAATCCCGCCCGGGAAGACCTGCGCCGCGATTGAGGCGGCATCGGCGCCGGCCAGGCCGATGACGTGGATGCCGCCTCCGCCGGGCGGCGTCAGAAAAGCCGCGAACGCTCGTCTGTCGCTCATGGCCGCTGGCATCCCGGGGCTCCCCGCCGCGCCTCTAATGCGAGGTCCTGTACGCTTTGAGGAAGGAGTCCGAGTATATCTGCTTGTTCAAAAGGAGCTCGCTCGTGATCATGGCGTCGACCAGATCGGTGTCGTACGGGTCGACAATCGCCCCGTCGAGCCCTGCGGCAAGGCACATCACGAGGTACGTCCTGTTGATGAGCGGCCTCATCTCCTTCGGGGCGCCGTTCGATATGTTCGAGAGCCCTATGGCCGTCTTCGGCGGCGGGTCGTTGAGCGCCGTCTTGATGTCCCTGATTGCGCTGATCATGGTGAGGCACTGGTCCTGGCCGAACTTGACCGGCAGCACGACCGGGTCGATGTAGACCTGCGACGGCGAGAGCCCCATCTCCATGGCCGTCATTAGGATCTTGGCGGCGAGTGCGACCCTCTCGTCCTTCTGGCTGGGGATTCCGTTTTCGTCCAGCGTGAGGCCCAGGATGTCGGCCTTGTATTCCACCGCGAATCCGAGGAGCTTCTCGAGCTTGGCGTCCTCGGCCGTGGTCGAGTTTATGAGCACGGGGTTCCTGCAGACCTTGAGGCCCGCCAGGACGACCTCGGGCTTGGACGAGTCGATTGCGAGGGGGATTTTGGGGAACTTCTCCTGCACGGTCTCGACCAGCCATTTCATGGTGCCTTCCTGGTCGGCGGCGGCGGTTCCCACGTTGATGTCAATCATCCCGGCTCCGGCCTTGATCTCCTCTTCCGCCACAGCCTGGATTTCCTTCTTGTTCTTCTGCTCGATTGCGCTCTTGACCCTCTTGAACATTCCGTTCAGACGCTCGCCTATGATTAGCATTCCTTCCTCCTTATCAACCCGGACAAGCCGGAACCAGACGGGTCGGATCGTTCCGGCCCGTCCGGGCCATCGATCCGTTTCCCGGATGCGAAAAGATCCGGCAGCCGGAATTCCTTTCGATACCGGAGAGAGCAATCCCGCATCGCGAAACAGACAATGCTCCGCTGCGGCTTCGTCCGCGTGCGCGCACGGGAAGCCCGGACCGGTTACTTCACCATCATCCTGTCGACGTAGGACTTCACGACGCGGACTGCTTCGGGATGGAACATCACGCAGATGTCCGCCCCGGCGTTAAGGTATCCGACCGCCGTTGTGACTTCCCACGCCACGGCCCTCTCGAAGTCCGCGCCCCATGCCGGGAACTCGGCCTCGGGGGCCTTGGCTTCCTTGGCCCTTATGCATTCAGTGCCCACGTAGACGATTACCGGCATGGACATGGTCTTGTCGCCTCCCAGCGCGGCGATTCTGGTGCGCTCGATAATCGAGTACGCGTACTCGAACCCGTAGCCGAGGGCGCCGTTGGTCGAGTAGATGATTATCCTGTCCGAGGGCATGTCGATTTCGCCTAGGAGGACGTTGACCTGCTTGCAGATGTTTATGTCCAGAGGCGACTCGGAGATGATGTTGTGCCCCCCTGCGATGCAGGCCGCGGCGAGGCGCTTGTAGTTCTCCTGAGTGGCCGACGCGAACGTGGCCCTCTCCTTCTTGAGCGCCTCCGTGCACTCCGGCAGCATGACGTTGTCCTTCTCGGCGTTGCCGCAGCCCGCGATTATGAGCGGCAGCCCCGTGGCCTTGCGGACGGATTCAATCGTCTTCAGGACCTTGTCTACCGGGGCGTTCTTCGTGTCCGGGTGCGCGCTCGTGAGCCTGAGCAGGATGACCTCCGCGCCCCATTCCTTCTCGCATTTCTGCGCCCACGCGGCCGGGTCGTTCATCACGCTCCCGAGCGCCTTCCTGTAAACGTCGTTGAAATTGTCCGAAGGCAGGTCCTGGACCTCCATCGCGACAACCGGCTTGCAGGGCATGCCCCCCTCCTCCAGGAGGAAGGGCAGCGTGCTCTCGCCGCCGACCTTGACCGACTTGGAGCGCGTCCCGCCCTCGGACTTCGTCGCCCCCAGCGTGACCACGTTCACGCTGCTCGACCATTTCTCAAGCATCCTTTCCACCATCCTTCTTACCTCCAACGATTTCCCGTCAATGCCTCCAGGATTCCGTCCGCCGCCGCGGCAGCGGGGCTTTCCGCGGGAAGGGAGAGCAGGCTCCCCCCCGCCTTGCCGATTTCCTCCACCGCCGGGTCGGGCGGGATGCACCCCGCGAGCGAAGCTCCCTCCACCGAATCCAGGCACGGCCCGGCGTGGCGGTTCTGTACCAGGAACGACTTCCCCACGCCTATGTCAAGCTCGCAAACGAGCCCCACAATCCTCCCGGCCGCGGTCAGCCCGGCCCTGGTCCCGTCCGAGATAACCGCAAGCGCGTCGACGTTCCTCGACGTCCTCCTGCTCAGGTGCTCGAGCCCGGCCTCGTTGTCGATGACCACGAAGGCGTAATTCTTCTCGAGCTCGGTCATGAACCCGCGCAGGAGGTTGTTCACGTAGCAGTAGCAGCCTGGTCCCTCCGTCCTTCCCATGGTCAACAGGTCGAATCCGTCCTGCTCGGACAGCGCCCTGTGCATGGCGTACTCGACCACCTGCGCCTTGCTCACGCCCGCGGGGATCTCGTCCTTTTTCGCGAGCGTGTCGTCCCTGATTTGCCCCAGCGTATGCCCCATCTCCACCCCGAGGTATTCCGCAAGGCAGGAGTTGGGGTCCGCGTCCACCGCGAGCAGGGGCTTGATCCCCCTTCTCATGAGCGCCCCGAGCAGAAGGGAGCACACGGTCGTCTTCCCGGTCCCTCCCTTGCCCGCAACCGCGATTTTAAAGGACACCCCGCCTCCTCGGAACCGCAGGGGAAAAAGCCGCCTACCGGGCGGTCCCGCCCCTCCGGGATTGCATAAAGAGGGGAGAGTCTATCAGAAAACGAACCCCAAGGGAAAAGCAAAATCAGGTTTCCAGGTGCGGAGCGCGCGATACGACCCGGGCGAGCCGGAGTTCCCCCTTGTCGGATTCCAACTCGTCCGGCAAACAGAGTTCATGAATTCTGGCAGTGTTCCCTCATCAAGTCCGCAGTTATTCCGAGGAACTTCTTTGCCGTCCCGGGATTGTTGCGCGCAATCTCGTCGACTCGCAGTACGGATTTCGGTTCTGGGGTCTGGTTTTGGGGTCGTATATTGATTGTTGACTTGAAGCCTGGCAACATGTGGTTCTGGGGTCGTATATTGATTGTTGACTTGAAGCCTGGCAACAGGTCCTTTGCATGAATAGGCTCCCTGGTTTAGAAGACGACGAGCCGCGATTTGCAGGAGATTTCGAGGGCCGCGGGATTGGAAAGTCAACAATCAATATACGACCCCGATTATTAATCTTTCAAGCAGTCCTTTAGCTTGGAGAGAGCAGAACGGATCGAGAGCGGAGAGTTTTCAATCGTCCCAAGAAACTTTTGGGCTGCTCAATCTTCACGGCTGTTTTTAAATGCGTTAATCCATCCAGCGGGAGGTGTTGAATCATTTCGATAACTTGTCGTATGGAATCAGAATTGAAATGCTTTTGCGAATTCTCCCACGACATTATAGTCTTTCTTCTGGCAATTTTTGTCAAGGCTCCCCAAATACGAAGGCCTAGAAGAGTTCGTTTTCTCGTCAATTCGTGCATTGTTTCTTCAATTATATCCGCGACGCGTATATGAGATTGCCCGTCGCACAAAAAGAATTTGCTGCGTACAATGGCTTGGCAGTCGTTAATGCCCGAGATTTCGCGGCTATACGACACTGCAAAGGAGAGTGAGATTTTCTCGTGTAGGTCTTCATAACTTGCGCAGTGATTCATTACAGACTCTGCTTCCTGAGAAATCCCATAGCGCACCGGAATCCAGTTTGGAGAGAAGACGGGAACGCCGGCAAGCGCAGCTTCCAGGGGCGTCGTGCCTGCCCTTATGATTGCGCAGCGAGCTCTAAGAAGAAATCCGTCAATCGTGCCCTCCTGTATGACGCGCACATTAGGGTAACGTTTTTGAAGAACCTCGTACGGAGCGGGATTTTCAAATGGGTGAGGTCGGAGTATGATGGGTATTTGGGAAAAATCCAACGCGAGTCGCTCCGTTAGATTGATAATGGCGACGAGCAGAGCGGCCTGCTCGGATTGAATGCCTCTGCAGTATTCTGCTCCCAGGTTTGTCTTGGAAATGGATTCGGCAAGTTGCTGCTCTGGTGTCCTGAACCTTGGATTTGCCATCCCGTTACTGGCCGTAATCAAGATGAAACCATCATCACCAGAGTAGGCGGAACGGGAACGCTCGCGAGCGGCTTCCGCCAGGCTTGGATGATAGAAATCATGCCGCGGGCTGCCTGTAACATGGACCTGATGAGGTTTGTAGTATCCACAGGAAATCAGGTGTTGCGCAAGGGGCTCCCCCCAGATGCAAACTGCTGAAGTCCGTTCCCGTAATTCAGTATCATCGGAAATGATTTGAATATGTTGATCCAGGCTGTAGGGACTCCCTTCTGTGTCAAGGACGATGAATCGCATTCCTCTGTTAAGTATGCGCCGGACCTGATAATCATTTGACTTCCGGTGGTAATTGAGCATGAAGAAATCTGGATTTGAAGCCCATGCATCTGAAAGGATGTTGACTGGTACAAACAAAGCGCGGTGACCGCGGGAACATAGAGTGAGCCCAACAAGGACGAGACCGGGCAAATCCCTTAGGGGATTATCCAATAAGAGCGCGATTGTCATGCGGTCCTTCAAGGACATGATTGCCTCAATCAAGGGTTCCGCGATGGTGGACCTGCGTGGATCTTCGGGAATTGCCCGGCAATTATAGCATGTCCCGCTCTCAAGCAAGGAATCCCATCTAATATTGGATAGACTACTCCCTCATTTTCACAGAACAGATGCCCTTTCACTTCTGACAACGGTTTGCTGCATCGGGGACAGATAAAAATGGATTCGATTACTTTTTTGTTTTTATCAGTGTCTTTCTTCCTGATATGGATTATTGAATGTTCGTTCAATGGATTCGGAGAATTGCCGAATATTCGATGATCGATTACTTCAAACCCAAGGTCAAGGGCAATCTGATGAAGATTCAGGCAATATTGATGCTTCTCGATATGCTTGCGGGTTTCCTCGGAGCCAAGTGTGTTGGACGGCTCAATTAAAATCAAGTTCCGTGAGGTTATTCTATACAGCTCCGACAGTATTTCTCTTTCACGACCCCGATTGGGTTCCACTGCATGAGAGGTGAATACTACGTCCACCGAGCTGTCGGGAATTGGAATGGCAGATAGTTCTGCTACGAAGAGATCGGCTTCAACCCCGACGGATTTCAGATAGGCCCGCCCCAAAGCAGTCCTGGACCAGGAGAGGTCAAAACCGAATGCATGGACAGGTTTAGCTTGCATCTTTTGAAGCACATGTGCCAATGTAGTGGCTTCACCTGCGCCTGCTTCTAATACTGTTTCCGCACCGATGTTGTCGAAAATGGAAGCTAGTTCGGCGGTGAATTTGTACTTGATTTCACGGAACCACGCTTTTTCCATTAAAGCCTGATACGAACCAGTCTGCAGGTCGTAAGCGACTTCTATCGCATCGAGGGAGTTTGCGTCAGTCAATCCTCGCTCACGCCAAACAGCCATGATGTTTTTCCCTTGAGCGAAGGCTTCACGACTTTCCATCAAGGGCGATTTATCGTCCATTACTGACTCCTTGACACGGTTTGCAAGTATGCTACTGGTCCTTATTTGTAACTTGAAACTGCATAGCCGAAGTCGGATATATCAGAAAGGGCCGCGGAATTCAACCGAGATTTCCCATTTGGCAGCTCCACCGTGGCTGCCGCGGGGACACAGAATCCCTTGTTTGAGGCCGCTTTGCTTGTTTGGGGCCGTATTTTTACTGTTGACATCGGTTTCCTTCAAGCAGAGTTCATGAATTTAACAGTGTTCCCTAATCAGATCCGCAGTTATTCCGAGGAACTTCTTTGACGTCCCGTAATCGTTGCTATTAATTCCGGGATATTTTAATTCCGGGTAAATTTCGGGGACACCTTACTTAATTGACCTTGTCCTTTTCGGCTTTGGGCCCGGCTTCATCCGCGGAGCACTCGGTGTCAAATGGATTAATCGCGTGAAATTCAAATATTAATGTAAAACAGCAGGATACCAGCGTACGCTCTGGCCCGCGATGATGAGTTCTGCCGGAGAGGCGCCTTTGGGTACGCTGTTGTCGTTAAACAGGGATGCTTTGCCGCTTTGGCCGGCAGGAAGCTTCATGGGCTGGGACATCCAGACCAGGGGGGGCACATTGCCGCCGCCGCTCAGTGTCAGAGAAGCCTGGGGCCTTTGTCTTGAAAGGTTGATTTCCGCGCCAGTGATGTTGGTCACCTTGAACTCAAATTGCAGGCGCCAGCTCTTGGGACCCAGCAGGGTGCCTGTTTTCTCCCTGCGTGTTTCGATCAGTTCGTAGCGAATTCCACGGTCCACAATCACAGCCTGGGGGGAAGGCAGCACCTCGACATCCTTGAACACCTTCAATCTCATAGTCCCCGGCTTGTTCCCGGGCCCTGCGACGCATCCGGCCAGCATCGGTAAAAAGGCTGCCGCCAGAATCAGGTCTTTCATCACCGTTCACCTCGCTGCCTTATTTCGGTTCAGAATATCAGGAGTTCCATTCAACTTAAGAAAGGCCGAAAGAGGGCATTAGACACTGAAATCGCTGAAGGGAGGCTGAATACGCTGAGATGGGCGATAAGGTAGATGCCCGTGTTCCTGCTTATTGAAATTCAGCGTTTCTCAGAAAGATTCAGCGTTCTCAGCGTCTAAAACGTATTCCTTAAATTGACGCGCATGCAAGCTCCGGAGTCACCGTGATATGGCCGCTATCGAGCAGCTGATTGAAGTCCAGCTGGCAAGTCATCAGCTCGCCCGACCGGTCCCTGTTCTTCCATTGCCGTCCTATCTTCTTGCCGACGGGAACAGATTGAGGTCGGTATGGGGGAGGAAGCATGCCTGGACGAATTCCTCGTGGTAGGCGTTGTCGCCGGAAAGCTCGATGTACGTCATCTTTCTCGCGACCTCGGCCGCTTCCTCCATTGCCGCGAGCGATGAAAGGCCCGCCCTTGCGCCCGCAAGGGACGTGTTCCCCGCGAAGCGGAACTTCGAGACCGGCTGGTCATGCAGCATGCCGATTGCCACAGCGTCCTCGAACGACAGGTGCGTGCCGAATCCTCCCGAGACGATGATCTCGGACACGTCGTCGATTGAAAGCCCCATCTTCCTTACAAGCAGACTCGAAGCCGAGAAGACGGCCGCCTTGGACCTCAGCAGGTTGTCGAGGTCGGGCTGGGTGACGACGATGTCGCGGTCGCGGCCCTGTGCCACCAGGAATTCAAGCCCGTCCTTCCCCGTGCGGAGCCCCGGATGCCCGCAGTCATGCTGGAACTTCGCCGCGCGGTCGATAATCCCCCGCCCAAGGAGGTGCGAGAAGGCTTTTATGAGCCCCGATCCGCAGATCCCCGCCGGCCTGACGCCCCCGATTGCGGAGAACTCCACCCCGCTGTCCGTTATGACGACGTCCTCTATTGCGCCCGCCTCCGCCAGCATGCCGGACGTGACCCCGCTACCCTCGAACGCCGGACCCACGGAACACGAGCAGCAGACCAGCCAGTCGCGGCAGCCCAGGACCATCTCGCCGTTCGTCCCGAGGTCGATGAGCAGGCGCAGGTCCTCGCTCCTGTGCATCCTGACGGCGATTACGCCCGCGGTCATGTCGCCGCCCACGTAGCTCGATACGCAGGGCATGAAGTGCACCGGCGCCCTGGGATGTATTCGAATCCCGAGCTCCGCCGCCCCTGCGGCGGGAAAGAAGTTGGCCGTGGCGACGTAAGGCTCCTTGCGGATGTGCGCCGGGTCCACGCCGAGGGCGATCTGGGTCATGGTCGTGTTCGCCGCTACCTCCATGGCGCAGATGTCGGATGCGTTCACGCCCGCGGCTACGGACAGGGCGGCGACGAGGGCGTTGACGTCGGCCAGAACGAGCTCCCGGAGCTCCCGGAGCCCGGAGGGAGAGGATGCGTGGATTATCCTCGTTATGACGTCGGCGCCCCTCGCGGCCTGGGAGTTCAAGCACCGGGCGAAGGCGAGCGGCTTCTTTTCCCCGAGGTCGCATAGGCAGGCGACCACCGACGTCGTCCCTATGTCGACGGCGGCGCCGAGGCCGCCCGGCACGCGCCGCTTCCCCTCGACGTTCACTATCTCCGCTTCTCCGTCGGCGCGGGAGAGCCACGCCCTCACGGACCAGTCCGCCTCCCTGCAAATCCCGCCGAGCGGCCTCAGCACCTCAATCCCGGCCTTCATCCCCGCCGGAGCCCCGGGAAGGGCCCGGATTGCGTTGACCAGGCGGTCAAGGTCGGTCACAGGATCGTCGCGCGTGGGCCTGGGCGGCGAGACGTCAATCTTCGTGCACACCGGCCCCTGGCTCCAGAACGGATCGGAGGCGTAGTCGCCCTGAGCGAATCCGGGGCACTGCGCTTCGTCCGGCCTGGAGACGTAGATTATCCTTTCCCTGCCTGCGCCCGGCACTTCGACCCGGACTTCCGGGCCGGCGAGCAGCGTCTTGCAGGCGAGAGTCCAGCCGGCGGCGGCATCATCCGGGGAAATGGACGGTGCCCCGGGCGACTTGACGGACCCGGATACGATCCTGACCCTGCACTTGCCGCAGCTGCCCTTGCCTCCGCATCCGGAGTTAATCCTGATGCCGGTTTTGAGGCACGCGTCGAGGACCGTCGTTCCGCGCGGCACCACGACTTCCACGCCCGCGGGGTCGAACCGGACCCTGCATGATTTCTTCGGCTTCCTGCCCATGCGCTTCATAATTCGTTTGTTGCCGTCTCCGGGGGCCATTAAAATCAGATTGTCCGGGATTCGGCTCCCCGGGCGGGTCATATGATAAGTAGGGCGCCGAGGTTTTTGCCAGAGGATATTTGCGCGCCGGCATTGAGCCTGCCGGGAAGCCGGCGGGCGCGTCTCGATTCGTCGGAGGAAAGGATGCCATACGGAGCCTCGATAAGGATTGCGGTCGCGGCGCTGGCCGTGACGGCCATGGCCGCCGGATGCTCGAGCAGCGAGACCGGGGACGGATCCGCAGGGCCTGCGCGGGGCACGCCGGAGTGGGAGCGGATGGCGGGCGCGTCCGACAAGGAATACGCGGAGGGGATCAGGAAGGAAGGCACCGCTGAAAGCATGTCGAACTTCGACTGCCTCCCGTTCTACCAGGAGGCGCTGCTGAACTGGGACGCCGCAGTCCGCAAGGCGCCCGAGGGATGGGAACGGGAATCGGAGGCGCGGGGAAGGATAAAGGCGGTTTCCGCCAAGGTCGAGAAGATAAAGAAATGGAAGGCGGTGCTGGACGAGGTAAGGTGCGGTATTCCGAACGTGAGCAAGGTCGGGTCGCTCAGGGCATCGCTGCTTTCGAAGGCGAACGACGTGCTCGACGAGTCGGACGTGGCGTTCGTGACCGGGGACGCCCGGAAATGCATTGCCGCAATCAGCGCCGAGTACGGGAAAGTCGTCGCAGGAAGGCTCGAGGACGCGGCCAGGAAAGCGAAGGGGTTCGCGTCGGAGGGGAAGTATGCTGAGGCGCTCGAGACGCTCGACGCATTTCCCAGGGAGGAGATTGCGGATTATCCGGACCTGAAGGACAGGATCGCCGCGGAGGAGATGAAGATCAAGGGCTCGGCGTCCGAGGATTTCGACATGCTCGTCAAGAAGAGGGTCGGGCTCCTCATCGCGAGGAAGAGCTTCCACGGGGCGGCGTACGCGGTCAGGAAGGCGAAGGCCAGGTTCACGGGTTTCAACGCGATTTTGGACGCCCTGGACGACCTCGAGCATGACGTGCAGGAAGCCAGGGAAAAAGCCGAGGCGGCGGCGAAACCGGCCAAGCCGCCGGAGGAGAAGCCCAAGCCGGAGCCCGCGCCTAAGCCGAAGCCCGAGGAGAAGCCGCAGCCCAAGCCGGAGCCCAAGCCTGATCCGAAGCCGGACGACGGCGGAGACCCTCCGTTCGGCCCCATGGGCGGGACGGTGAAGGAGGTGAAGAACCCGCTGAAAAAGGCCAAAGCCGCGCTCGAAGCGGCCAGGGAATACGACAGGAAATCCATGCCCGGCGCGGACAACTACGACCAGAACCTCGGGAAAGCCGTGGACAACTACAGGACTGCCGCGGAGATGTTCGAACTCTGCCTCGACAACGGAATCGGAAAAAGGCAGGAAATCGAGGAGACGCTGGAGGAGATCAACCAGGCCCTGTTCTGGTGCCAGAAGAGGCGGAGGATATGAACCGCGGCAGAAGAGTAATATTGACGCGAATTCGACGCTGAGAACGCTGAATGATTTCTGAAAACGCTGAAAGAGTGCGTCTAGACCATTAGTCATCTGGTGATTTTTTCATTATAGAAATTGAAACGATGAGGTTTTCATGCGGATTTGCCGTCGCGTTCTGCGCGGCTCTGGCCATTAGCGGGTGTCCGGGAGGGAAACCCGCGGAGGTCAAGCCTCCTGCCGCGGAACTCAAGCCTGAAATCGTCAACGAGAAGGACGGATCCGTCATGCTGCTGATACCCGCGGGTAAATTCATCATGGGCCAATCGGTTGATGCCGAAAACTGCCTTCTGCATGAGATCGACCTGGACGCTTTCTACATGGACAGGCTGGAGGTCACGAACAAGAGGTACGCGAGGTTCCTCGATGACTTCAAAAAGACCAAGGACAGGTCAATCGAGCACCCGGACGCGCCGAAATCGAGCCATGTTCCGGCGTTCTGGAAGGACGCGGCGTTCTCTGATCCTGATCTGCCCGTGGTCGGGATTTCGTGGTACGACGCCTATGCATACGCGAAATGGGCGGGGCTGAGGCTTCCCACAGAGGCGGAATGGGAGAAGGCCGCGCGCGGGTCCGCGGACAAGAGGGCATTTCCCTGGGGCGACGCATGGAATCCGAAGAACCTGAACCACGGCGTGGCGGAGGAACCGGACGGATTCGCCGGGCTCGCGAAAGCGGGGAGCTTTCCCTCCGGCGCTTCTCCCTACGGCATGCTGGACATGACCGGGAACGCCGCGGAATGGGTTTCGGACATCTTTTACAAGAAATACTACAAGGACAGCCCGGTGAAGAACCCGAAGGGGCCGTCCCTGGGGCTAATCAGAAAAGACTACACGCACATGCCGGTTGTCCGCGGCGGGTCCTGGATTGACAAGGACCTGGAGGACCTCAAGGTATTCAAGCGCTCGGCCGAGGACTACAAGCAGAAGGTGAACTACATCGGGTTTCGGTGCGCAAGGAACCAGTAGCCCGGCCGGATTCGCGCCCGCGCATGATATAATCCAAACCCGGGCATAGGCGGACTCCGGCATCGGTTTTCTGCGGCGGAAGCATGGCAGGTTTCAGGAGAGCGGAAGCGGCCTTCGCGGCAGGCGATTTTTCCAGGGCTGCGGACCTGCTCGGGAAGCACGTCGAATCGCGGCCGTCCGATTCAAAGGCGAGGATGAAACTGGGTCTCGCCCTGTTCGAGGCCGGGCGGGTGAAGGACGGCATGAAGGAGTCAGAGCAGGCCTTCTCCATGCTCGGCGGAGGGAATCCGGCAAGCCTTCTTTTCGCGCTCATGCTCGCCGAGTCCGGGGACCTGAAACGCGCGCGGGGCATAGTGGCGAAGGTCAAGGAGGCGGATCCGGAGAATCCCTTCGCCGCGGGGATCGAGTCGCTGCTGCTGCTCAAGTCGGGGGAGGTCATGGAAGCCATGGGGATTCTCGAATCGCGGGGCGTCTTCGAATCCCCGCTGTTCAGGGCCCATCTGCTCGCGCAGATTGAGGATTGCATCTCCAAGGCGGAGAAGGGGAAGGACTGGGAATCGGGGTATCTCAAGACTGTTTTGTAGATCCCGGAGGTACGCGTATGTGTCAACTTAAGAAACGCCGAAAATGGGCATTCGACACTGAAAACGCTGAAAGATACTGAATCCCGCTGAGTTTACAAAAGGAAGACACCGGCAATAAACCCGTTTTGAAAGTTCAGCGTCTTTCAGCCTCCTGTCAGCGTTCTCAGTGTCGAAAAGGCAGTTGAAGGATTCCTTTAAATAACGCGAATGCGGAGGTGCGCGTGTTCGGCGGCTTGAAATCGTCGCTCCATGTCAGGTCTGCCATGAAGGACTACGAGAAGGGCGATTACGCGCATGCCGAGGAGCAAGTGAAACGCGCCATGGCCGCGAATCCCGGGTTGCCCGAGGGCGGGCTGTATCTGGGGATACTCGCCCTGAAGCAGGGGAGGATTGCAGAGGCGAAAGGGCTGCTCGAGCATGCGTTCAAGCAGGAGGAAAGCCCCACGGCCGCTTCCGCCCTGGGCGCGGCCTTCCTCCTTCTCGGGGAGCACGAAGCCGCGCGAAAGCATTTCGAGGCGGCGATAAAGGCTTTCCCCGTGCTTTTCGACCTGAGATACCACATCGGCCTCTCCTGGCTCCTGCAGGGCGAAAGACGCAAGGCTCTCGCCGAGTTCCACGCCATGGCCCGCAAGGAGGACGCCCCGCTCATGGAGAGGATGAAAAGGTTGAGGGGGCTTTCCGGATGCCGAAGGTAGGCCTGGACCTGCGAACCGTCGGCCGCGAATCGTAGACCGGGGACCGGGACCCGTAAGACGTGAGGTGATCAGTAGTCGGTGATCAGTCATCGGTCATCAGTTGATGCGTAGATGGGTGGATGGGAGATGGGTGGTCAACCGTAAGCCGTCAACTGTAGAACTTAACCTGATTCTTTTTGTTTAATTCTTTTCTCCGGTTCCCTCGGTGTCCTCGGCGACTTCGGTGGTTAATCAGGAATCCTGTTTTCGCGCCCACGAGGGAATTCCGGCGCGAAAACGCCAAAAGCCTCCGGGAGTTCCGGAGGCTTAAGTTGCTGCCGAATTGTCTGGTTGGTTCTGTTCACCTCCATTACATTCGAGTCAGCTAATCCTATTACCTTCTTTATGCTGTTCCGGCTTTCGCCGGGTCGCATTCCGCACAGGGCGGGCCCCCGGGTAACCCTGGCCGGGGGCAGGCCCATGACTCCGGATTATCGCCCGG
>DYIT01000114.1 GCA_020723505.1 Candidatus Kuenenia stuttgartensis | reverse complement strand
ACGTTCCCCTGCCTTCCCAGGATCGACTCTATCCTGAGGCAGCCGACCTTGTCGCCCGGCGCGAGCGAGTGCTTTTCGTATCGGACGGCGATTTTCGAGAAGAAATCGTCGTCCGGCAGCATCGAATATCCTTGGCCCGGCATGTTCAGAACGTCGAAAAATCCTTGTAGAAGACCATGTCCCCGAGCGAGTTCCAGACCTTCCCGACGTCGTTGGACAGGAGGAGGAGGTCGTGGTGCTTTCCGCGTATATCCTTTATGAATCTCCTCAGCCTGGCCACAGTCCTGAATCCCGCCCTTTCAAGGAGCTTCCTCAGCGCCTCCTGCTCCTCCATGATTTCGCAGACGAGCTTCTCCAGGCCCAGGTCCACGGCGCAGCGGACAACCTCCTTCGCCAGGACCGATCCGAGCCCCCTCTTCCTGAACTGGGGAGCCACAACAATCCTGAACTCGCCCACGTGCCTCGACCACCCGTGGGGCCTGCGGTGCAGCGTCGCGTCGCCCACGACTCCTTCGCCGGAAATGGCGAGAATGGGAAGCGCCCTTCCGAAGTCCAGCTCCCTGGCCCATGCATCGACGACCGCTCGGTTCGTGACGTCCTCCTTGAGAACGAGCCTGCTCTCGTCCGGGAGATTCCGGAAGAACGCGTGAAGCGCACCGGCGTCATCGCCTACCATGAGGCGGAGCACGGCCTCCGAACCGTCCAGGAGCCTCACGGTTTTCGGGAATCCCTTCATGTCCCGCCTCCATCGCCGTCCGGGCCGGCGCGGGACGCGGCCAGGCGGGGCCCTCCCCGCCCGTCCGTCATCGCCGTGAACATCCGGGCAAACGGCCGAATCATCGCCCTCCCTCCGGCCTCAGGAAGGCGAGGATGGCCACAAGCCCTTCCTCTGCGCGTTCCATGAGGCAGCTGTGGCCTCCTTCGAGGATGAGGAGCCTCGAACCGGGTATTCTCCTGCTGAGCGCCTCGGAGCAGGAGGCCGGAGTAATCACGTCCTGGGAACCCCCGATGACCAGGGTCGGAACCCCGATTGCGGGACCGCCGCCGTCCAGTCCCCGCAGCGCATCTATCTGCGCATGTATTATACCCTTGCTGCCGGGCTCGTACGCAAGCCTGGCTTCCAGGTCGGCTACCTTAATCGGCTCGTTCCTGAAGAAGGCGGGCGACGCGATTAGCGGCGTAACGACCTCCGCATACTCCGAGGGCGAGAGCCGGTCGACCATGATTTCGAAGATCCTGACGAGCCTCCTGGTCCATGCGTCCATCCTGCCTGCTGTGGCCACCAGGACCAGCCTGTCGACGCATCCGGGGAATTCGGCCGCGAGGTATTGGGCGACTATCCCTCCTAGCGAAACGCCGAGGATGTGCGCCCTGCCGACGCCCAGGTGCTCTATCATCTCGCGGATGTCGAGCGCCATCCTGCGTATTGTCGTCCTTTCGGCGGGCGAGCCTTCCGGGACCTTCGATTGCCCTATGCCGCGCGGATCATAGGAAATCGTGAAAACGCATCGGCCAAGGGCTTTCGGGAACGGCCCCCAGATGCTCCCGCCCGCCCCGATGCCGGGGACCAGGACCAGCGGCGGCCCGGACCCGCCGGCCTGATAACTGATTTCCGCGCCGTCCGACGTCCTGAAAAACGCCATATGACCTCTGCCGCAGCTCCCTCAGCGGAAATCAGTCGACCCTGGTCCACAACCCGCCGTCAGCCGCATCCTTGCCGTCCGCTGCAGCGAAACGGCCCGCCGGGGCCTGTCCCGCGCCCCCGGCGAATGCGTCCCCGGCCCTCGCGTATCCCTCAAGGCCTTCCCTGGCGGATGACGCGGAGGCATAGACCGTTCCTCCCGGCCCAATCACGAGCGTCCTTCCTCGGACGAACTTCCTCGATACCGGCCATGCATAGCAGCACCAGGCGGTTTCACGGGCGTCGGTCAACGCAGCAGGCTCTGATCCGCCGCAGTCGTCCTGTGCCACCCCCTCCGCCCTGCCTGGAAGGTATATCCGGTATATGTATCCGCGATCGATCGCCATGCCGTTCGGATCGGTGACTTCCCTCATCGCCCTGGAAAGGCCGGGGATCGGAGCCCTCTCGGTGGTGCCCCTGATTTCCATGACTCCCGCGATTTCGCAATTGAAGCCGAATTCGCCCTTGCCGTCCTTGTCCAGGTCGGCCTTCCGGGAGGAAGCGAACTCCGCCTCGAGCCTGTGGATGGCCTTCAGCGTCTCAATCGCCGCGGTTTCCGAGCACGAGTCCGGCGACAGGATCTTCTCGTCCCCGACGTAGAAGATCTTCTGCTCGTTGCGGAAAGAGGCGAACCTCAGCCTCAGGATTCCAAGGATGCTTTCCCCTTTCTTGAAGGCGGCCACCACGGCAATCATGTTCTTGTCGAGTTCGGTCAAGACCGTGTCGGTCAACAGGATTTCCGACGAATCCGTGGACCTGAATTCCGCCATCCCGAGGTCGGAACAGGCGCCCTTGTCCCTGAATCCCTCGTACAAGGCCGCAAGCTTCTTCCGGTATTCCTTGTTGAGCTCTATGTCGTCCTTTCCGCCCTGCTCGGGCTGCTTCCTCCATTTATCCTCGCCCCCGTGGAACTTCGCCATGATGCTCTTCACCCCGGCGAAGTCCAGGAAAGCGTCGGGAAAGCCCGTCACGTCGTTCGCAATCACTGCAATCCGCAGGTTCTCGATTATGTTCGCCATCCTGGCAAATTCGTGCTTCGTCACAGTGGACGCCGTCTTCGGCGGGGAATCCGCCACGGCGCCGGCACCTTCGCCGGCGGGCGCCGCACCGGACTGGTCACCTCCGGTTCCCGTCTCCTCCCCGCCGGTCCCCGGCCCTGCCTGGGGCGTCTTCCCCCCTCCGCATGCCGAAATGGCTGCAAGGAGGATTGGGATTGCAGTGGCCCGGACGAGTCCTGAGGAAAGGATTGTCTGCATGACGCTCTTCATGTCTCACCCGGCAAATGATTTCCCTGAAATGTGTCCCGTTGTCCCGTTAATTCTATCAAATCGGCATCCGATTCCAGAACCCTCAGCATGAGATTTCCCCGAAGTGGAGCAGACAACCGCCGGATTGAAGCAGGCGGCTTGTCAATCCGCGTCGATTGATGCTTCCCCTGCCGTCCCGCGCCGGGTCATTCCCCGAGCAGCTTCCCGGCCTCGGCCAGAAGGAATTCGGCGGATTCGAGAACGCAGAGGGCATACCGGATGTTGTGCGCGCCCAGTGATCCGTCCTTGCGCACGGCTTCAATCTGCGCCTTCGCGAGCTCGTGCTTCCCCTTCCCGGGATTCGACGCCTCCGCCTTCCCTGCGAGGGCTTCCGTCGCCGCGAGCATCGCGTCGAGGATTCCGAGCTTCTCCCTGACAGCCGACTGCCAGCCGTCGAGCGTCACCTTCCTGTCTGACTTGTGGCATGCGGCGCAGCGCGAAAGGACGCCTTCCCTGCCCTTTCCGGGCCCGCTTGCGACGTCATGGCAGTCCCTGCATCCCGCTTCCGGGCAGTTCGTCCTGCGCACGACTCCCGCCCCGGACACACCCTCGCCTCTCGCGACAGAATCCTGAATCCTATGGCAGGAAACGCAGTCGTCCTTCTTCGAGCATTCAGCATGATGACAGGCCAGGCAGCCCGGCTTGTCAATCCTCAGCTTGCCGTGCGCGTCAGGCGCGTCGTCGAAACGCTCTTCCCTGTGGCACCTCCTGCACCTGATGCCCGTCGCCGCCACGTGCCTCCTGTGGGGAATCGCCAGCGGCTTCGCCCCGGCCTGCTCCCTGGATAGGACGCCCACGTGGCAGCGCCAGAAGCATCCCCTGTCGGACCTCGCCGTTTCCAGGTCCGGCAGCAGCATGGGCGCGAAGGAATCCTGAAGCGCAGTCCTCAGGTATGATTCGCAGTCGACAACCATCTCCCTGGCGAGCGGGATGTTGTGGAACCAGGCGCCGCCCTCGAGGATAGAGAGGCGCAGCTCGAATCCCCAGCGCCCGGAATCGCGCATGTAGCCGCCCCCGCCCCTTCTCCTCATCCGCTCCGCGCCTTCCGACAGGTTGCCGGACCATCGGGAGAACGCGGCCTTCTGCTCTTCGAATATCTTCCCGAGCGCCCTTGCATGGCACGCTCCGCAGGCCTCGCGCCGCACCGGCGCGGGTTTCGCGCCGGCGTCGGGATGGCAGGCGATGCAGAGGACTCCCCGCCTGAACATCAGGTCGGGCCTCCGCGGTTCGCCTTCGATGCTTCCGAGATACAGATTCACGGATTCCGATGCCGCTGATCCGGCTGCCGCTGCCACGGCCGCCGGATCAGCACTGATGGCGTCCGCCGGATTTGCGCGGCCGTGCTCCACGGGCGCGTGGCATTTCGAGCACCGCCCCCCCCTGTCGCGCGGCCACGCCGAGTGCGCCTCGGCGGGTTTCGATTCCCGCGTCACTCCTTCGGGAAGGCCTGAAGCCGCAATCTCTCCTCGTCCCCTGACGGCCAGCCCGTGGCATTTCCCGCAGGATTCGGGATTGTCCGCGAACCTCCCGTGGCTGAATTCCTGCCCGGCGTCGAATCCGGCAAGTCCTGCCTTCGCAGGAACGGCCCGATGGCAGGAGACGCATTTCGAAAGCGCCGCAGGCAGGCCCGGCCTGAGATGGCACAGGAAGCACGCCGCCGTATCGACGGACATGTGCTGGGGGCCGGACCTGTTGTGGCATGTCGTGCACTGCATCGGCGTGCCGTCGGTCCTCGACCGGTGCTTCGAATGGCCGAAGGCGTATTTCATGCCGCCCGAAGCTCCGGGAGCGTCCAGCGTCTCCATGGAATGGCAGCCCGCGGCGAGGCATCGCCCGTCGGGCATCTCGACCGGCCCGGGATTGTCCCGCGACCCGGCGGCGTACCGGATGGTCCTTGCGGCCGCCCCGGCCTTCAACCGGACGTTCGGACCGGCTCCCTCGGGAAGGTGGCATGCCCTGCAGAGTGTCTTCCCATGGACCGACCTGCGATGCGAGTCCACGTGCTCGGACATCACGTGGCAGGATTCGCAGAAGAAATCCGACGTGGACAGCGCCGTTGAACCGGCTGCCACGGCCGCGAACAGGGCCCACGCGACAGCGTTCAGGAGCAGAAGCCGCTTCCTGTCGCAGGTCAGGGCCCGAATCAGCCCGCCGGTTCTCCTCCATGCGGGATTCATCTTCACAATCCGCCGAATATAAGGACGGCCGCTGCCCACACGGCCCAGGACAGCGCAGCGAGCATGGACAGGCCGAATCCCGCTAATGCGGAGAGCGCGAGAACCCGCTCCGCGAACCCGCGGGGCGGGCCTGTTCCCGGGCCTGTTCCGATGCGGCCGTCCATGGCGGATTCCCCCGTCAATCCACCGTGAGCCTGCTCCTCATCTGACGGTATGACTTGTCCATCAGGGCTTCGATGGGAGCGTCGTCGTCCGTGAGCACCTTGTCCGCCGGACTGAAGGCGAATGTCTTCCTGACCGCTATCGAATACTCCGCTATCGCCCTGAGTTCGGCGGATTCGGACCTCTGAAAGAAAGCCGGCGACGCCATGTTCGCCCGTACCTGGGCGTCGTCCGGCGCAAGGCCGCCCGACGGGGCGTAGAGCAGGTAATTTATCGCGTACATGACCTTGACCTGGAAGACCTTTCCGAACGCCTCGGCCATCGTCGCGCGGATTGCGGCCAGGCTCGGCGACGTTTCCGCGAATTCGCATACGTTTATGGACAGGAACCCCGGCACTGAAAGTCGTTTTCTGGCGAGCATGAAGAACTCGCGCGTCGTCATGTAGAACGGGATATAGATTTGCTGGCTGTAGGCGTCGACGAAGATTATGTCGTAGGTCCTGTCCACGGCCTTCAGGAACGCCCTCCCGTCGGCGACGGTAATCCTGAGGTTCCTGTTCGAGTCCGACTCCAGGTCGAAGTGCTTCCTTCCCGTCTCGACGACCGCAGGGTCAATCTCGACGCCGTCGACTTCCAGGTCGAACAGCCCGGAAAAGAAATGGTGCAGCTGCCTCGAAATGGTCCCGCCTGCAAGGCCGATTACGAGGACTCTGAGCTTCCGCGTGACAAGGGGATTGAAGTGCAGCGGAATCAGGTTGAAGTAGTCGTAGTACCTCCCTTCAGTGAGGTATTTCCCGTCAACCAGCACCGAATGCCATGTGTCCAGCCCCTCGTTCAGGGTCAGCAGTTTCGCGTTCCCTTCCTTCCTGACCTGCACGTACTGATATCTGCTCTCCTTTTCCTCAATCATTCCGGCGGAGGGCTTGATTGGCGTTTCGTTGACGAGGAGGGACGGGAGCACCGGGAGCAGGAGCAGGGGGGCCGTCTTCTTCGCTCTTCCCGCGGCGAAAAGGGCGAATCCCGCGGCAGCGACGGCTTCCATGGCAGCCGCGGCCGCGACCATCGTCAGCCTGGTCCCGAACGCGGGCATTACGAAGAGCGTGGGCAGGAACGTGCCCACGATGCTCCCGGCCGTCGAAAGCGCGATGACGAGCCCCGCGGACCTGCCGACGTCCTCCTTGCAGGTCGCAAGCAGGCGCGCGATGAAGGGAGTCACCATGGCGAGCAGGAAGACAGGCGGCGCGAACAGGAGCAGTGACGCGACGAAGGACCCGAGGAACATGATTCTGAACGAGAACGACATGCCCGTGCCGTCCGGCGCCAGCGCGTCGCCGAGCGGGCCGACCAGGAACGAAACGGCCATGCACACGACGCCCGCCGCGGCGACGATTGCGAGAAGCACCGGCAGGCTGGGCCTCCGGTCGGCGATTCTGCCGCCGAAATAATAGCCGGCCGACATCGCGGCGAGAATCACCGCAATCACGTTGGTCCAGATGTAGTAGGACGATCCGAAATGAGGGGCCAGGGACCTCTGGCCCGCCATCTCGACGGTCATAACGCAGGCGCCGGAAACGAACGCCAGAACCGAAAGGAACCACTTCTCCGGCCTTGTCATACGCCACCTTCGTCCCGGACGGGAACGCTCCTCACCAGGTCTTCCGGCGGCCTTATGGGCCTGCCCCCGCCGTCGATGCAGACGTGCTCGGTATGGCCTTCGGCCACGACCTTGTCCCCGTCACCGGTCAGTATCCTGTAATCGAACCTGAAAACCGCCTTCCCGGCCATGGACATCCTGGTCTCCACCGTTATCTCGTCGTCGTACGTCACTTTGCCCCTGTACTTCGCGAAAGCCTCGGTCACCGCGAGCATTATCCCGCGGTCCTCGAGGTCCCTGTACCGCATCCCGCGCGCCCGCATGTACTCCGTGCGTCCAATCTCGAAGTACTTGAAGTGGTTCGAATGGTAGACGACCCCCATCCTGTCGGTCTCCTCGTACCTGACCCTCACCTTGAACCTGTGGACGCCGCTGCTCATGGGATGAGAACCCTCACAATCGACCGGAAGGGCTCCAGGGGCAGCGACGCGGGCCCGCCCGCTTCGCCAAGGAACGGCAGGGCGAACACCGGCAAGTCGAGGCACTCCGCGAGGATGCCGGGATTCGATTCGCGCGAGAGATCCCCATGCCCGGCGCACGCGTCCGACAGGACGACGGCCTTCACCGGGATGGACGCGCCGCGCAGCGCGTTCACGGTGAGGATTGTGTGGTTCAGAGTGCCCAGGCCCGGCCTGCCGACGACGACCGCCTCGGGTCTCCATCCCGCCATGAAATTCAACAGGTAGTAGCACGGCGCCAGAGGCACCATCACCCCTCCGATGCCCTCGGCCACCACGGCATCGTACTCTTCGATGAGGCGGTCCATCGAATCCCGCGCGGCGGCCAGGTCCGTCTCAGATCCCTCCTCCCTCGACGCGGGCAGCGGCGCAAGCGGTGCGGCGAATCTCACGGGAGCCACTGCCTCGAGCGGTTCGCCGGATTCGGCTGCGTCTTCGAGGAACCTCGCGTCCCCCGGCCAGCCTCCGGAGCATCCCGACGAGAAGGGCTTCACCCCCGCGACTGACAGGCCGCGGTCCCGCATGGCTCTTATGACGCCGGCGGCGCAGAGCGTCTTGCCCACCCCGGTATCGGTGCCCGTGACGAAGAACAGCCTGCCCAATCCCTGCCCCTCCACCATGGAGTGAACGGCATCGCATCGCCCTTCCGGCGCCCGTCGGCCGGACGTGCGGCTGAAGTCTACCAGATTTCCAGGTTCCGGGGACCGGGAAAAATCACCACTTCAGCGTCCCGACCCAGTCAAGCCATTCCTTTTCGACCTCTCCCACGGGCTTGCCGAAGAGCTCCGCCACGAATTTCCCCCCGGTTCCGTCCTCGGGGAACCTGTCGCGGAACTCCCGGTAGAACTTCCTCAGCAGGCCGCGTTCCTGGAGGAACATGCAGAAATACCGGGCCTCGGCATAATGCAGGGAGCTGCCGGCCCCCCGGAACTCGGAGTCCGCAAGTCCAATCAGGTCGGCGAGGGAAATGGCGTTTCCCTTCCTGAATTCGTCGTCGAACACGCGCAGCCGCCAGTTCACGAGGCCTGTAATCCTCCCGTCCCTGAGCGTGCACTGCTCGAAAAGCGAAGCGAGGCCCTCGTCGAACCAGGCGGGGGCGCCGGGGAAATCGTAGTTCTTGAAAGCGTGGACCATTTCATGGACCAGAGTGCCTCCTCCCGTGGATATGTTCATGACGAGCGTCTTGATCTTCGAGTCGTAGTATCCGTACGGGGTCCGGGGATCGTAGCCGAAGAGGTCAATGGCGTTGCGCCTGTAGCTCTCGTCGTCCTTGAAGAGGAGAATCCTAATCACGTGCGAGGGCTGCGTCTTGTCGAAGAAGTCGGCGCAAAGCGCCTTTGAGTAGTCTCCGACCGTATGGGTGACAATCCTGTCCATGGAAGCTTCCGATATGTCCCCGCAGACGACGAACGGGCTTGCTACCCTCGCCGTGAAGTCGGCTCCGAGCATCCTCTTGATGCGGTCGGATTCGGCCTCTAGCGCCTTGGGATTGAGGTCGATAATCGGCCATGCGACCGGCACCGCGGACCCGGGAGGGGCCGGACTGGCGGCCGGGCGCCCGCTTGCGCCTCCGTCTCCTCCGTTGCGGGCTTCGTCCGGGCAGGAAGCGAGGCACGAGAAAAGGATGAAGCACATGGTACCTGCGGCCGCGGGTACAAGCGGACGGTTCATCTTCCTCGGCCTCAACAACCCGGACGAGCCGGAACCAGGAAGTCATTATAACCTCAACTCTCAAAACAGGACGAGTTGGATTTATCGCTTTTATGTTCCGGTTCTTCCGGGTTATCCTGACGCCCCGTATGGATGATCACCTTGAAATCAACGCTGCATGCAGTAGGCGCGGGCCTCCGGCCTGGCCGCGACACCGGACGGGAACCGTCACGCGCCGGGATGCGGACTCCGCAGGGAAAGAGGATTCCGATGAGCCGAGACGAGTCATGCTGCCTATCGGCCGGAGAGGCATAGAACTGGCGGTGGATTCGGATCTTGCACGGGAGATCGAATCCTCGTGGACGGGCTCGATGGATGATTTCTTCGCGTCCCCGCTCGAGGCATCCAGGGACAGGGATGAAATCGCCTCCAGGCTGGATTCCGGGGAAGCCATGGGCGGAATCGCCGTCGTGCCGCTCGACTCTTCGCTCTCCATCGTCCATGGCAGGTCCGACCCGCCTGCAATCGGGATTAGCCGGGCCCTGCTCGAAATCGGCGATCCGGCCGTGCGCTCGGTTCTCCTGAGAGTCGCCTTCGCCAGGCAAATCCGCGAGTTCGCGCTGGCCCGGGCGGGCGGATCGCCCGGGACCGGCGACGGCGGACTCAAGAAGGACGTCGGGGTCTTCCTGCTCCTGCTCGCCGACCATGCCGGCGAGGCCCTGTATCTGGGAAGGATAATCAGGGAGCTCTCGACGGTCCTGAGACGCGAATCCCCCTTCATCGGAATGCTCGTGCCGTTCCTCTCCAAGCTGCCGTTCGTCGAAACGTTCGATCCCGCCGAATCCGAGTACGGCCGCGTCTTCCTCGACCCTTCTCATTTCGACCGGCTCGGCACGGGCGCCAAGCTGTCCGCCGTGGCCGGCGGAGTGCTGGCATGGTATTCGGTGCTGAGCCTCAAGGCCCTGAGGGCGTTTGCGCCGGCGTTCAGGGCGGCTTCGCCCTATTACGAACCGGCGTACCGGATGCTGCGGGTCTCGTTCCGGAGGGAGTTCCTCCTGAAGCGCGGTTTCATCTCGAGGGGGGCTCGGAGCCTCCTCAGGGGCGACGTTCTGCAGGCGGTGGAGTTCTTCTGGTCGGGATGGAATCCGGTGCTCGCAAGACTGACGACGAGGCCGGTCTACAGGATGCTCGGCGGCAACAGGCGGCCGGTCTACGCCTCGACGATGACCTTCATCTTCACGTCGCTGGTCGTTCACCCGCTCTGGCTCGTGCTGGGTGTCCTTTCCGGATTGAGGATTGCCGTCCATTTCAATCCCGGATTCCGGGCAGGCGAAGTCATCGCATCGCCGGGAAACTTCATCGTGGTCGGAGGCGCAATCGCGGCCTATGCGTTCTTCGGCTTCGTCTCGGGGCTTGCCAAGCTCATGAGGAAAAGGCGCGGGAAAGCAGGAACCGACCCCCTCCAATGACCCCCGAATCCCGCGCGAAGCTGGAACAGCATTCCGTCTGCAGTAGCCCGCGACTCCCTTGCCGGTTGCCGGCACGGCCGGTTCCGCGCGCGACTATTCATCGCTTGCGATATGACAGTCCCGTTGACAGCCGAAATCCCATTTGCTTAACTAATGGTTTGCGGTCGGTCCGCGTTCAGGGCCCGCCGGAGGTGCCGATGTCTTCCGAACATGGCGGATTGAGCCTGATTGTCCACGTAAGGGGGAAGAACCCCAGAAGGGTTGCGCTTGCCAATCCGCTGAGGGTCGGAGCCCACCCGGACAACGACCTCTGCCTGAAGGAGGAGGGCATAGCTCCCCGCCATTTCGAGATTGCCGGCGCGGACAGCGGCAGGGTTTTGAGGGTCCTGGACGCCGGGTATGAACTCATGCTGAACGGGTCCAAGGTCTCCGGCGAAGAGATGATTGGGACCGGAGACGTCATCGAGACCGCCGGGGTCAGGTTCCTGGTGGATGATCCGAAATCGTCCGCCAAAGCTGCCGGACTGAAGAAGGCCAGGTTCCTCCTCTTTTCGGCGGGCGAGATGTACATCATCGACGTCGGAGAACGCGCGGGGATTGGGAGGGGGCCGGGCAACCACGTGACGCTGGCGGACAACCTGATTTCACGCCGGCACTGCATAATCTACAGGAAGGAGAGCTCGTTCAGGCTGAAGGACCTCGGTTCGAGGAACGGCACCAAGCTGAACGGCGTTTCCGTGAGCGATGTGCCCCTCTCGCCCGGGGACATGATAGACGTGGGCCGCAGCACGCTCTTCTTCACGCTCGAGGACGCCCTTGCCCGCGACCAGCAGCGCGACGGCGCCGATTCCGCCGACGTCCTCGCCACGACCATTTCGGGACCCTACCTGTCCTCTTCCACGGACATGGACGTCAAGCTCTCTTCTGTCGTGGGCATCGACAACCTCGCCGCGCTCATCAAGGACCGCAACAACCTGATAAGGCTCCAGGAGATAACCAAGGCCGTCAACTCCGAACTCAAGCTCGACAAGCTGTTCAGGCTCATCATCGACAGCGCCATAGAGCTCACCGAGGCCGAGAAGGGGCTTCTCATAAGGACGGCCAAGAAGGGCGGATACCAGATCAGGATGGCAAGGGCGTCGGGAAGGGCCGACATGGACGAGGCCGAGCAGACGTATTCGGACGACATCGTCCGGACCGCGCTGGAGACCGGCAAGACCGTGCGCGTCGGCGGTCCCTCGTCGGAACCCGACGGCGACCCGGCCAAGACCGCGGCCTTCGCGGGGTTCTCGGTCCTCTGCGTGCCGCTCAGAATCCAGGAGGAGGTCTTCGGAATCCTCTATCTCGACAGCCCGGTCGGCATGGGAGGATTCACCGAGGAGGACGAAAGACTGCTCGAAACCTTCGGCGAACAGGCTGCCATGGCTGTGGAAAGGGCCCGTTTCCACGAGGAGATGAAGGAAAAACACGCGCTCGAGCACGAGTTCGCAATAGCCGGAAAAATCCAGAGGAAGCTCTTCCCGCACAAAATCCCGGTCGTCGAAGGGCTCGAGGTCTTCGGAGAGAACCTGCCGGCCGAGGACGTCGGCGGCGATTACTACGATTTCATCGAGTCGCCCGACGGGAAATCGCTCTTCATATGCATCGGCGACGTATCGGGCAAAGGCGTGTCCGCCGGCCTGATTATGGTGATGGTCCGAAGCATACTTAGATCGCTCACGGTCCAGTACGTCTCCACGAAGAAGATTCTGTCGAACCTGAACCGCATCCTCATGCCCGACCTCGAAGGCGGCCGGTTCATTTCGATGATCCTCCTAAGGTGGGACATCCCGCAGCGCAAGCTGTTCTACGCAGGCGCGGGGCACGAGTTCCTTCTCATCTACAGGGCGAAGTCATCCAAGGTCGAAAGGAAGAGAACCGGCGGCATAATCATCGGCATGCCCTGGCCCGCGCAGGCCGACGGGGACGATGCAGAGGAGGAGATCCGCATGGACGCCGGCGACCAGGTCCTGATTTACACCGATGGCGTGACCGAGGCCCCGAACCCCACAAAGAGCTTCTTCGGGGTGAAGAGGCTCGACAAGATTATCGAGGTCAACGGGGACTTGTCGCCCGACGCGCTGGTCTACAGAATCCTGGAAAAGATCACCGACTACATGCAGAAGGAAAAGCAGCGCGACGACATCACCCTCGTTGCAATGAAAAGAATCGCGGACTAGCGCCCCAGCCCGATGGCGCCCCCCCATTTGTCGCACCAAGCCTGTTCGAATCGCCTGCCCGACGAATCTCGTACACCAGGCGTGAGCGACGCATGATGCTGCGGTAAAAAGCATGTGGAAGCCGCAGGGGAGATGAAGCACGGCAAGGCGGCGAATTCCGCTATCTCTTGGTGATCCTCTGGGACCTCAAGCACTTTGTGCAAACCCTCATCCTGGTCGCAGTGCCTTCCATGAGGACCTTGACGCCCTGTATGTTGGATTTGAACGTGCGGTGCGTCTTCCCCGTGATCTTCTTGCCGACTCCGCCCAGGTACTTGGCAAGGCCCCTTCTCGCGTACTTCTTGCCGAATGAGGTCCCCTTGCCGCAAATCTCGCAGACGCGTGACATTGCTCTGTGCCCGAAAAGAACTCGATGAAAAACTGGATGTTAACTATTAAACCTTCGGAGTCAACAGGAATTCCGTGTGAAACGCGGGGCTTTATCCCGGTTTATTCATGAAATTTCGTGACGCGAAGCGTCGACAACTCGCAAAAATCG
>DYIT01000008.1:14367-80769 GCA_020723505.1 Candidatus Kuenenia stuttgartensis | reverse complement strand
AGAGCAAGCGAAGGCGGGCCAATTTCCAATGAACTCCAACCCCAACTTCCAATGAAATCTCGAAGACCCGCCCCGCCCTCCGCCCTATGCTCCGGCGGTCAAGCGAAGCAGGGCCGCCGTGATCGCCCGGGCGCCGTTTATCACCGATAACCGATAACCGATTACCGATCACATTTGTCACCGATCCGGGGACACCGGACGTCGGACTTCTCGGCCGCCACGTTCTCCCGCGACCTCACGGTCGCGGCTCTGTTGTATGCCGCACGTATCGCCGGCGGGAATGATCGACCGCGGGCTTACACCCGCGGCTCTGTTCTGCGCCATACGTATGCTTCGACTTTGGACTGCTCACCGCTTACTGCTTACCGCTTTCCCGGGTAACAGCCCGCGGCCTTCCTCACCCCTACCAGCAGATTCCTGCTCTGCATGAGCTCCGGCCCGCCGATTGTGACATCGAACCCGGCGTTCTCGAACGCCGTCCTGAGCTCCTGGTCGCTGAACAGCGTGAGCACGTGCTCTTCGGTGAAATGCGTGATCTCCCTGCACCCCGCGGGCATCACGAGCCAGTGGAACTTGATTGGAGCACGGTTCCCGACCCGGTAGGAGACGTTGGCCCTCACGCATTTGAGGTCGTCGCCCGTGTATGTCTGGACGGAACTCGATCCGTCGATGAACTTGTCGGGCGAGACGAACGGCTCGACCAGACACACTCCGCCCGGCCGGACGGCCTCGGCGAACCGCGCGGCGACGGTCTCGAGCCTGCCTGAGTCCTCCATGTAAGCGATGGATGAAAAAAGGCAGAGGACCGCGTCGAACGGACGGGGGACCTTGAACTCCGACATGTCGGCTTCGAAAAGCGGCACGCCGGGGAGCTTGGGCATGGCGATTCGGAGCATGGCGGGGCTCATGTCGAATCCGGAGACGTCGAACCATTTCCGGAGATGGACGAGATGATTCCCCGTTCCGCAAGCCGCCTCCAGCACGCTAGAGCCGTCCGCGACGCCGTTCGCGTTCAGTATTTCGCGGACCTTCAGGGCCTCCGCCTCGTACTGCTTGAAGTGGTAGATTCTGTCGTAGAGGTGCGCAAGCTCGCCGTACAACGATTCAGTGGACATGACGGGCTCCTGTTTTTCGTCCCTGATTAACCCGGATAATTCACGCTTCGCCCGATGTCGGCTAAGCGGCTTCGGCGTCTTCGGCGGTGAATCGCTTCCGCCTCCCCCCCTCTGTGACCGGAGCAGGTAAAGGCAGACGCATTTGCCGCCCGGTCCGCGCCTTGCTACAGGCCCTCAATCTTGAACTTCTTCCCGAAATCGTCGAGCAGCTTCACGGTCTCCTCGTCCAGCTCGATCCCCTCCTTCATGGCTTTCTCGCGCGCCTCCGCCTCCTTCTCGCCGTGGATGAAGATCCTGTCCTCGCCTTCGGCCCTGTTCGATTTCCTGACCTCGTCGAGGATTGAAGCCACGTGCCGCCGGATTTCCTTGGCGTTCCCGAAGATGTTCAGGCCCACGGCGCCGAAGAAATGGGCTATCCCCGACCCATTGTTCCCCTCGAACGTGTGCAGGCTCCACCTGCCGAGCGACATCCCGGCGCAGAGGAGGTCGACGAGGAGCCCGAGGCCGTAGCCCTTGTGCCCGCCGAGGTCCTCCCCCTCGCCGCCAAGGAAGAGATGACCGCCGTCCGGGCATTTGCTCCAGAAGAGCTTCTGGAAGCCCTTCGTGTCGCTCGTGCCTTTCCCCTTCTCGTCGACGACCCAGCCGAGCGGCATGTCGAGGTCGCGCCTCTCGTAGACTTCGATTTTCCCGTGCGCCACCGTGGTCGTGGCCATGTCGAGCATGAAGGGGATCCCTCCCTCCCGGGGGATTGCGAAGCACAGGGGATTCGTTCCGAGAATGCGCTGCTTTCCGAAAGTCGGGATTGCGCAGATGCGCGTGTTGGTGAAGGCCATGCCTATCTGGTCCTTTGCAGCCGCCTTCTCGGCCCACAGGCCCGCCATGCCGAAATGGTTCGAGTTCCTGACGGCCGCGAAGCCCGCCCCGGTCTTCCCGGCCTTCTCGATGCACTTCCTCATGGCGAAGTCGGACACGTACGAGCCCACCCCGTTGTTCCCGTCCACCACCACGGAAACCGGCGTCTCGTGCACTACGGACGGCTCGGCGGCAGGCGTTGCGAATCCGCCCTTCACGTTCTTCTCGTAGAAATCCAGCCGCGCCACGCCGTGCGAAGGCACGCCCCGCGCGTCCGCCTCCACCAGCACCTCCGCGGTTATGTCAGCCTGCTTTTTCGGGTATCCGAGCCCCTTAAGCACCTGCGACGTGTAGTTCTTGAGTTTGTCGTACTGCACGGTCTTTGCGCTCATGGTCGTTCTCCAAAGCAAGGGTGAAAAGGGGAATCAAGGACCTTCATTATGCCAAAATTCCCCGCGAAGCGGAAAGCAGCGTGATTCGCGACCAGCGATGAAGAGTCCGGCGCGGGATCGGTCGGGCCGACGTCCGGCAAGGGAGTCGTGGGGTTTCGGGAGGACTTGTGAGATGGAGCTGCCGCGCTTCTCGGTTGCGGTTATAATTTCGACGGGAGCCAAGGGTATTCATTGAAGCGGGATGTGCAGAAGAGGCGGCGGGAACAGGTGGGAGTCAAGATGTGTCCATACGAAGCTGTATATACGTATTCAGGAAGTCGTCCATCTCTTTCCATTTGGAAATCTTTCCCTCAACCTCGGCAAGAGCCGCCTGGCTCCTTTTTGTTCGCAGCCCTGCTTGAATTCTTCCGGGCTCAGGCCTTCTCGGGACACGTTTTCAGGTTTTCGAGATTTTCCGAGCGATTTGGCCATGAATACTGCTCGGCATGGGCCGCGCCCTCGTTACTCGAGCACGGCCCGTGCGCAAGCCGAAAGCCTCGAATCCCGCGCCCGGAAGCCTGCATATTCACCTCCATCCCGGCCCCCATCGGCTGTCCCTTATGGAGGAGAATCACTGCATAGGCGGGATGGACGTTCGAAAGCTCGTCGCATACAAAGGCCCTGCCGCAGTACGGATTCCCGGCCCATAACTGCTGCGGGGTCTTTGCGTTATGACAGGAAATGCATTTCGTGATAGCCTGCGTCCCCAGAACCCGGCTTCTTTCCCTTCCTCTTGCCCTTCCCCTCTCTTCCTGTTTCGCCTTTCTAAAACACCCCAGTCTCTGCGCAAGCCGTGTACGAGTACAGGAACGGGAACGAGCATGCGGAAGGAATGCACGTTTACGAAACGATGGCTTGCCGCCCGGAGAATCCCGGACTCTTCAGCGCTGGTAAAACAGTTGCGCGGTTGCAGTTTTATCCGTATACATGAGATCATTGTAAAAAGATCCGATTCCACCAGAAACCCGTAAAAAGGAGAAAAGCCTTCAATGAAAGGCTTCGTGCCCACACCGCAGGAGACGGTCGACATGATGGTTGATTGGCTGTTCAAGCCCCGATCACCCAAACCGATCGACACCGTGCTTGACCCGGGTTGCGGTACTGGCGAATTCATTGATGGTATTCTCCGGTGGTGTAAGCATATGGGTCTTGCGCCTCCAAGCATCACCGGAGTTGAATCTGATTCCCGTCACATGCCCGTGCTGCTTGATAAGTACAAGAAGAATCGTGCCGTGCGCGTGGAGCATGCGGATTTTCTCGCGGATGGCCACAGGAAGTTCGACTTCGTCGTCGGGAACCCTCCTTACGTGGCGATAACATCCCTTTCAGAAAGCGAGAAGGCGGAGTATCGGGCGCGATACGCCACTGCACGCGGACGATTTGATCTTTATCTGCTTTTTTTCGAAAAGGCGCTGAGCAGTCTTGCTCCGGGCGGGCGTCTCGTTTTCATCACGCCTGAGAAGTACCTGTACGTCGAAACCGCAGGTCCGCTGCGTAATCTGCTTTCTCATTTCCACGTCGAGGCAATTCGCTTTGTACGCGAAGACACGTTCGGTAAACTCGTAACATATCCGACGGTCACCGTGATGAACAATGCCATGCCGGGTCCAACTCAGATTGTACGCCGCGACAACACTACAACAACGGTGAGTTTGCCGCTCGGGAAAGATTCATGGCTGCCGTTGCTGGAAGGTGAATCTTCACCAAACGGCGCAATTACGCTGTCAGACGTGTGCCTGCGAATCAGTTGCGGAGTCGCTACGGGAGCGGACGATGTTTTCGTGCAGCCCATGGATGGTCTCGATCCGACGATTCGCCGCTTTTCTTACCCGACATTAGCTGGCCGAGAGCTCACTCCGACGACAGTCGATCTCAAAAATCGTTTCGTCATGCTGATACCTTACGATACGAACTGCAGACTGTTGCCGATGGAGAAGCTCGGAAGCCTCGGCCGTTACCTCATGCGAGGCGATATACGCAGAAGACTCCTTGCTAGAAGGTGTGTCAGGCGGAAGCCGTGGCATGCATTTCATGAAACACCTATGCTGCGGGACATCCTGCGTCCGAAGATTCTGTGTAAGGACATCTGCGAGAAGCCGCACTTCTGGGTGGATCGCAGCGGCCGAATCGTGCCGCGTCACTCTATCTACTACATTGTCCCTCATGAGCCAGATGCCGTAGATGCGATTGCCGGATACCTGCAATCCCCAGCTGCCCAGGAGTGGCTCACGCGGAACTGCCAGCATGCGGCCAAGGGATTCTTGCGCCTCCAGAGTCGTGCGTTGCAGCGACTTCCCCTCCCGGATGATGTAGCTTTAGCGATCGCGGGGAAAGGAATTATGCGGCGAGTACGCTCCCATGCACAGCAAGCGGAGCCGTCCTTCATGTGATGAGGTACGAATGCATACTCCGTTTGATCAGACTGTCGATGACATACGGAAGCGAGGCTTTCACAACCATAGGCTCGAGGAACATTCGGGTACGGTAAGTCGCGGTATTTTGAACGACCTGATTGATACTTGTGAACCCATCCGGGGGGATTTTATGGCTGGTCTCATTCGTGAGTGGTTCGACTTCCCATCACCCGGTGGGCGGGCACGTAAACTTGACCTGGTCGTCGCAGAACCCAATGAAGATGAATCCGGACCTGACCTTGCCAGTTTGCGCCTGTGTATCGAGAACAAGTCCGTTGTCACGGCACACCGCAACCGCACAAACCGTTATGACGACTTGAGTGACGTGCTTGGCGTGCTCCATCAGAAGAAGCCCGACGCCGTATTAATAGCAACTGTGCTCATTGGTGTTGCAGATAACGTACTCAACGTACCGGATAGGTTGAAGCCTTTCCTTTCACCAGGTGACTTCATCGGGCGAATTCTTCCGCGCCTTTCCACCGGAGACGATAAATTATGGGCAGAATTCCCAAACGCCGTGAGCAACAACAGTCCACAGGACGCTAGGCGTACCGTGGAGAAGTTTCGCGAATTACCGACCCGACCTCCCGGAAGAACGGACCTTGTCGCATACGATTACGTTCTTCTCGTGCCCGTTTTCATCGATAATGTAAATCCGCCTTCCGTGGCGCGCGACAACTCGCTAGGTATCGACATCGACGCCGAATATTCATGCATGCTCGACCGCATCTGCAAGGCGTACACGGCAAGATGGCACTTGTAGAGCCTTGGATCGGTTCCTCCTTGCGTTAATTGGGAAGACAGTTACGACATGCACAGTGAAGGGGAATCAAATGCGGATGAAGACGGTTTCCATGAAGTACGGCGCCGGCACGTTGGACGTCTCGGTGCCGCGGGAGAACCTGCTGGGCGTCATCGAGAAGAAGAGCCGCGCCAAATCCAGGCCCGAGGAGGACGTGGTCCGGCATGCGCTCGAGCACCCCGTGGGGTCGGGAAGGCTCGGGGAAATCCTCAAGCCCGGGAGCACCGTGGCGGTCGTCGTGTCCGACGTCACCAGGCTCTGGCACAGGCCATTCGTCTACCTTCCCATACTGGTGAAGGAAATCAACGGCGCCGGAGTCCCGGACTCGAAAATAAGGTTCATAGGCTCGATCGGCCTCCACCGCAAGCAGACGCCGGAGGAGCATACGAAAATCCTCGGGCCGGAGCTCGCGGGACGGTTCAAAATCCAGGACCACGACCCGAAGGACGAGGCGAACCTCAGGTTCCTCGGCACGACGAGCTTCGGCACGCCCGTCTCGGTCAACAAGACCGCCATGGACTGCGACTTCATGATCCTGACCGGGTGCTGCACCTACCATCCGTTCTTCGGCTGGGGCGGGGGCAAGAAGTCCGTGATGCCAGGCATCTGCGGATTCGAATCGGTCCAGCGCAACCACCGCATGGTCCTGAGCGACGTCGTCGGCGGGGGCCAGAGGAAGGAGGCGCGCAACGGCAACATCGAGGGCAACCCGGTCTACAAGGACTCGGTCGAGGCCACGCGCATGGCGAACCCGGCCTTCCTGCTGAACGTGATCATGGGATACGACGGAAAGATAGCGCGCGCCGCGGCCGGCCACTGGTTCGACGCGCACGAGCATGCATGCGGGGTCGTGGAGGAGCTCTGGGGCGTGCCGATTCCCGAGCTCGGAGACCTGACCATAGCCTCCCAGGGCGGGTATCCCAAGGACATCGAGTTCTACCAGACCGGGAAAGCCATATACAACGCCCAGGACTCCGTGAAGCCGGGGGGCACGCTCATCGTGCTAAGCGAGTGCAGGGAGGGGCTCGGCCCGGAGGACGCGCGAAGGATATTCCTGGATTTCGAGACCACGAAGGACCGCGAGAGCGACGTCCGGAGCGTCTTCTCGGTCCCCAAATACGTCTGCTGGTACATCTGCGCGGCGGCCGACAAGTACAACCTAATCGTCGTGAGCGCCATAGAAAAGCCGCTGCTTGCCAAGACGAACATCCGCGTGGTGAAGACGCTTCCCGAGGCGCTCGATCTGGCCTACGGCGGAAAAGGCAAGGACTTGAAGACCTGGCTCATGCCGCTCGGGTCCAGCGTGCTGCCGATACTGAAGTCGTAGTCCGGTTTGTTCCCGAAGGACGCGGATTACCCCGCCTCCGGACTTGAATCCTGTATCCTGAAATCTTGAAAAGCGGGAATCTTCACTTGAAGCTGTAGGTTGATTATGATACTTTGTCTACAGCTAAATTGAAAGCCCGCAGTTGGATTTCATAGACAGGGAAAACGAACTCGGAATCCTCCGGGACCACCTGAAAAAGCCCGGCGCTTCCATGTTCGTGCTTTACGGCCGCCGGCGGATAGGGAAATCCGCGCTCATCGGGCGGCTGCTCGAAGGCCTGCCGCGCGCAGCCTACCACGTAGCCACGAGGTCCACCACGTCGGACGAACTGGCCAGGCTTTCCGCCTGCCTCGCCGTCGCCTGGGACATCCCCCTTCTCGAAGCCCAGCCTCTGAGCTCGCCCGCGGGGCTCGCCGCGCTCCTCGAATCCGTGCGGGAACCGTCCATACTCGTTCTGGACGAGTTCCCATATCTTGCCGAGGGCGAGCCGTCCCTCCCGGGAATGCTCCAGGCATCCTGGGACCGGCGGCTGTCCAAGGGCCCCCTGAAACTCGTATTCTGCGGGTCGTCCGTGTCCGTGATGGAAGGCACCTTCCTTTCGCCGAGATCGCCGCTCTACGGGCGCAGGACCGGCCAACTGCGCCTGGGACCGCTCGCGGCCGGATGCCTGAAGGAAGCCTTTCGCTGGAAGACGCCGGAAATAGTGGAACTCTCCGCGCTTTTTGGGGGCGTTCCCGGATACCTGTGCAGGCTCAACCCGGAGCTTTCCCTCGCGGAAAACCTTCGGGAAAAAGTCCTGCGCAGGGGCGAACCCCTCTATGAGGAAATCCCGTTCCTCCTGCGCGAGGAACTGCGCGAGCCGAGGGTCTATCACTCGATTCTGGCCGCGATGGCGGGCGGGGCGCGGAAGTTCGGGGAAATCTGCTCCAAAGCCGGGCTCGACCGCGCGAACCTGTCCCGCTACCTCGGAACTCTCTCTGAACTCGGCCTAGTGGAAAGGGAGGTCCCGGTGACCGAGCGCAAGCCGGATAAAAGCCGCAACGGCCTTTACCGGATATCCGACCCTTTCGTGGCGACATGGTTCGCCTTCGTTCATCCATACCGGGACGCCATCGAGCGTGGGGGGCCCGGCCCTGAAACCATGCGCGAAATCCTCGCCCGTGTCCGCGATTCAATGCCAAGGGCGGTCGAACCGGTATTGCGCGGCATGCTGCTCGATCCTCCCCTTTCGGATTTCGTGCCGTTCAGACCCGCAGCCGCAGGACGCCAGTGGAGCCGAGAGGCGGAGTTCGACGCGGTCCTGCTCGACGAGGTACGGAAAAACGCCTTCATAGCCGAGTTCAAGTGGGGTTCCGGACGCGCGGATCCCGGACTGCTCGACGGCCTGCGTGAAAAGGCATGCCGCGAACCTGCCTTCGCGGGCATGAAGCTCACCTTCTGCGCGGCTGCAAGGAACGGATTCTCGAAACGTAGAAAGACGTCGTCCGACGAGAGGCTTTTGGATGTTTCCGCCTTGAAGCTGTGATGTGAAAATATAAATCTTATCAGTAATTTTCGCGCCTCCTGTCTTTTATGCCCAAGGCGCGAAAAATACGGTTCGTGAGGAGTTGGAATCGGCGAATCAGAGATTAGCGGCATGCGTCGCCATGAAGGAACGCGTTTCGCTTGTCCGTCAGGGCTTCGCCTGAGGCTCGTTTATCCTGAATTTTCGCTGGATTCCCCAATATCGGGTGAAAATTCCGAATCAGGGCAATCTCCGCTCCGCCTTCGGCAGGGCATGCGGTCCCCTACTCCTCCGACGAGATTTCCACTTCCCTTCCGGTCATCTTCTCCACCGAATCGAGATACTCCCGAAGCGGCTGCAGACCGAGCTCCTTCCTGAACTCGTCCACCTTGGCTCCGTCCTCGAGGGGAAGCACTGCATGTTTCCCCTTCTCGTTCATCCCAACCTGGGACCCGTACCGCTGCTTCTCCCCGAGGAATATCCTCACCCTGTCGTAGAGCAGCGCATACGCCTGCGGGTCGCCCTTCGAAGCCCTGAGGTCCTTCCCGATTTCGGGCAGCGCCGCGAGCATGAACGGGAGGTCGCCGGAATGCTGCACTATGAGGAAAGCAGCCGAGGCAGCGGCCGGCCCGAAACGCGCCGTGTCAATCCAGCCGACCTCCGCCCCGATCTTCCTGAGCCATGCGGTGTTCTCCCGGTCAGTCTTCGCCATGTCGGGCATGCGCTTCTGATCCTTACGGACCGCCTGGTCCTCCTTCATGCGCCGTTCGAGGCTGCTTTTGATTTCTTCCGTTCTTTCCGCGGCCAATTCGCCGGATTTGCCGAGCTCCAGGGGCTTGAGATCGAGCTCAGGCGGGGCCGGGTCAATCTTCGCGTAGGTCTTCCATTCAAGCTTTCCCCGCTTTATCGGGTGCATGAGGTCGGCCTTGAGCCGCCCGTCCTCCCCGATTTCGAGCCTGAGAAGCATGCGGATGCCCTCGAACCTGACCAGGAGACCCCCGGTTTCGGCGCGCAGTATCCTCCCCGCCTGCAGCCTTCCTCGCGTTGAAATCACGAACCTGTCCCGTTCGATTTTCAGCATGAATCCCGCGTCGTCGGCCCGCTGCCAGCACCCTTCAAAGGGGTTCGAGGGCGGGGAATCGGCCCCGGCCTCCTCCCCGGAAACCGTGCAGCAGAGCATGACGGGGATCGACAGCACCGCAAATGCGATTAGCGAGCGAATCATGTTGAACCTCCGGTTAATGAAGGACTGGGCCGGAAACCGGGGCCCATTGAATGATAAACGAATTTCCCCGCCCGCGGTTCGATGAAGTGAAAGAACGCGCCATGGTTATGTTCAACGGTCACCGGTTCGCGGCAGCGGCCCTCAAGGTGTCAACTTAAGTAATGCGGAAAAGGGCATTCGACACTGAAAACGCTGAAAGATACTGATTCCCGCTGAGTTTACAAAAGGAAGACACCGGCAATAAACCCGTTTTGAAAGTTCAGCGTCTTTCAGCCTCCTATCAGCGTTCTCAGCGTCGAAAAAGCTCTTACCATGGTTTCTTAAATTGACACATATGCGCCGGCCCTGGATTCCGGCTTCCGCCGGAATGACGATTCCACACGAAGCATGGGACTTTGCGCTTCGTGTGGTGGTTGGGATTTAACGCGATTGGCCTTCGCGAAGCCCTGCGTAGCTTCATCAAGGCTCTCAAGCGAAGCAGGGGTTGCGGCTTTGCTGCGTTATGGCCTGGTCTTCCATCTCCTGTGGTTCCATGCCCACTGGTCGGGGTATCGGCGGATGAAGCTCTCGAACACGGCGGACCAGCGCTTCGTGTTTTCGAGCAGATCCTCCTTCCTCCTGCCGGCGAAGACCATGGGGATTTCCTCGCCCCAGACGAACCTGAAGCCCCGCCCTTCGCGGACGAGGAAATACGGATAGACCGGCGATCCGGAGAGCTTCGCGGTCAGCACCGGCCCCACGGGCGTCCATGCGGGCCTTCCGAAGAAGTCCACGAACACTCCGGGCAGGAAGCTTATGTCCTGGTCCGGAAGCAGCCCCACGATTTCGTTGCGCCTGAGCGCCCTGGCAATCTCACGGGGAGATTCGGAAAGATAAATCGTCTTGAGACCCCACGAAGCCCGGAATTTCTCGAGAAGGTCGTTGAACGGCCCGTAGTTGAGCCTGTTCGCCACCACGTTCACGCCGCATTCGAGCCTTCGGGTCGGAAGGCCTGCGAGCGCTTCCCAGCAGCCCAGATGCCCCGTCAGGGCGATGAGCCCCTTGCCGCGCGACAGCACTCCGTTGAGCTGGGCCACGATTTCCCCGAGGTTCGCGACGCGTCTGCCGGCCTCCTCGTCACTCATGAAGGAGAACGAGACCGCCGCCGCGGCCGACGCGCCCATGTTGGAGAAGGACCTGGCCGCGATTTCGCGCCGCTCCGCTTCCGGCATGCCGGGGAAGGCAGCGGCGAGGTTCGAAAGCGCGTGCCGCCTTTCCGATCCCGAGAGCATGAACGCGAGCCTGCCTGCCGCGGCCCCGAGAGAGAGGGCCGCGCCGAAGGCGCAGCGCCTGAGGATGGCGATGAGCACGAGCGCCGCGAGCCACCCAAGACGGTTCGCCAGCGTCCTCAGCCTCCTCTTTCTCCTGCTCTTCTTCTCCTTCTTCACGAATCACCGGGATGAAACGGTTGACTTGCCGGGGAACCCGCCATTGTAGCCGCTTATGTCCGGGTTGACCACGAGGCGCGCGACCTCATTCGCGTTTGCAGCCTCGGCCGAAATAGATTGTGTTTGCCCCCTCCGCATATATAATGGCCCCGGGGCAACGCCTGGAACGCGGCTTGCCCCGGATTTGGAGGTCACTGATGAGGTTCACATCCTCCGCGGCGCTGCCGGGGCTCATCCTGGGCGCAATGCTGGCCTCGGCCGCCGGATCGGGCTGCAATTCGTACACGGGGGCCGTCAGGAACGAACTCGTCTCCGAGAAGCGGATAGAGGAAAAAGTCTCCAAGGACGAACTCGACGTCGAGATGCTGAATCTTCCCACCCCTGAGAAGCCCTTCGTCAAGCTGAAGATTTCCTGGGTCTTCAGGAAGGAATACCGGGTCCAGAAGACGTTCAAGGTGCTCAGGGAATACTACCCCTATGAGGCCGGGAATGAGATACTCGAGGTCGTCTCGTCGCCCTTCATGTTCCTCCTCTCGCTTCCCGCCGGGCTGCTGATGGCCCCGTTCGAGCTTCTCCTGTCCAAGGACGCAAAGGACGGCAGGCTCACGTCCTGGAACCTGATGAAGATGCCGTTCGAGTTCATACACCCCGCCTACAATTCCGATGAATGGGCGGTGAAGGCGAACGTGTACGGGAAGACGGCCATGTTCGAGGACACCGGGACTCCGAACGTGGAGAACAGCCCTGTCATCGAGCAGAAAGAGGACAAGATCGCCTCCGGCGCCCGGGTGACGGTGATTCTGCCGGAGCTGAACAAAAGCATGAGCCTCAGGGCGGATGATTCCGGCACGGCGCTTTTCAGGCTGACCGACTCCCAGGCGCAGCTGTCGCAGGAGGGCAAGGGGCTCACCATAAGGTTCAGCATCTCCTTCGGCGACAGGAAGGCGACCAGGGAAGTGATTATCGATCCGTCCGCGCTCGGGGAAATATACGAGAAGCTCGTCATGGGCTAGGGCGGCCGCCGCGCTGCGCCGGCCGGCCCCATTGAGGAAAAGCAGATGTCCAGGAGACCTCTTCTCGCGCCCGCTGTCCTGGCCTGCATTTTGGCGTTTGCAGCCCCGGCGGCGGCCGACTTCGGCCCGCTCGGGCCCGACGCCGGACCCCTGGGCAAGGGCGGCGCGTGGGCCGCCGAAGCCGAGGGGCCTTCCGCAGCCTACTGGAACCCGGCCGGGCTCGGACGCGGAAGGCACGGCTTCGATTTCCTGTTCTCCTACGGCATGCTGCAGAGGCCCGACCACTCCGCGGGAGAATACGGCGCGACCAACCGGTTCTTCATCGGATGCTCCTGGCTCGAGGAAGGCGGGGAAAAGGACCGGCCCGGCCTGTTCGGCGCGGGCCTGGCCGCCGGCACGCCGTGGCCGCGTTTCGAGTATTCCGGGGTCCGCCAGGTGGCGCCCGGCGCGGGCGGATCGGCGTTCCTGTCCATGAAATCCAGCGAGGACTACTCCGAGGTGCTGGCGGCGGCCGCCTTGAATCCGCTCCGCGGCATCGGGACGCCTCTCGGCGGAATGAGCCTTTCCCTCGGCCTGTCAATCGGACTGGGCATGTCCTCATCGGCCGCGACGGGGGGGCTGTACCAGTCGCCGGGCGGCGCCCTGCTCGAGTCCGACTCGTTCTCGGGGATGCGCGTTTCCGCGCCGGTCTCCCTGGGGCTGATCTTCTCCCTGTCGGGCGGCTTCCTGAACCTAGACTTCGGAGTGCGCTACAGGGGCGTGCTGGGCCTCTCGGGCGGGGACGCGCTCTCGTTCCCGAACCAGGGCTACAAGGTCGCCGCGGACGGCGCGTTCATGCCTCCCCCCCAGGAGGGGGCGATTGGCCTCTCCGCGCTCTTCTTCAAGAGGATTGCGTATTCGGTCGAGTTCTCCTGGCTGTTCTTCGACTCCCCGGACGAGTTCCCGAACGCGATTCCGCACAGCTACCCGGTATTCAAGTTCGGTTTCGAGTACAGGGCCATAGGCCCCGAGGAGGGGGAGGAATACGGGGATTCGAACGCGCTGTTCCTCAGGTTCGGCGTGACCCAGTCGTTCATCGGCACGGACAACGACCCCTCCATCTTCACGGCAGAATCCACGGGTTTCTATCTCGGGCTCGGGCTCAAGTTCGGCCCGGTCCACATCGACGTATTCTTCACACAGCAAATCCCGGGCGAAGGGGACGTGGACAAGGACTCCATGCTTGCAGGCGTCTCCGTCGGGATGAGGTAACTCTGTTCCAGGTGCGATCATGGAATTCGAACATCTTGCAGGCGCGGAATTCGCCGGTCTAAGCGTGAAGAAGCTCATCGGGAAGAGCGCCTCGGGCATCGTCTATGCCGCGGAGAAGGACGGCGTCCCGTACGCCCTGAAGGCCCTTCCTCCCCGGCTGCCCTCGACGATGAACGAGGCCGCGTCGAGGTTCAACCGCGACCTCGAGGCCGCCGCCGGCATCAAGAGCGACAACGTCGTGAGGATAGTCTCGACCGGCGAGTACAGGGGGATACAGTACGCGGTGCTCGAGTTCGTGGACGGCGGGCCGCTGACCCGCCTCGTCTCGCAGAAGGGGCGCCTTGCCCCTGCCGAGGCCGCGTCCGTGATGCGGGGCATCCTTCTCGGGCTCGCGGCCGGGCACTCGGCGGGCCTCGTGCACGGAGGGCTTTCCCCCGCCTGCGTCATGGTGACCGGAAAAGGCCAGGCCAAGGTCATGGGCTTCGGGATTTCCAAGCGCCTCCTCGCGGAGGCGGGTGTCGCAATGCCGGGGTACGAAATCGAAACCGCGGAATACATCACCCCCGAGCATGTGTCCGATTCCCCGGTCGACGAGAGATCCGATCTCTACGCCGCCGGACTCGTCCTGTTCGAGATGCTCGCGGGAAGGCCCCCGTTCACCTCCGAGTCGATGATGGCCGTGCGCATGATGCACGCGACCGAGGAGCCGCCCGACCTGGCCGCGGAGGTCCCGGGCGTCACCCAAGCCATGGCCGCGTACGTGCGCAGGCTCATGGCCAAGGAGCCCTCGGCGAGGTTCGACTCCGCCGCCGAAGCCGTCTCGGCCCTCGATTCGGCGTTCGGCACGGCCCCCGGCGCCGCGCCCGCGCCGCAGAAGCCCCAGACCGTCCGCACGGAGCCCAGGAAGCTCGATCCGGGCAGGGATTCGAAATCCATCCTCGCAGCCATGTTCTCGACGTCCGACGAGGCCGAGGCCATGCCCGTGGCCGAGGAGCCACCGCGTCCGGCGCCCGCGCCGCAGAAACCCGCACAGGCCCCGAAAGCGCCGGCCCCGGCGCCCGGCCCCATGCCTCCCGCGCCGGAGGCGGGCAAGCCCCGCGCCCCCCAGCCGCCGCCCCCGCCGAAACCCGCGGCCCCGCCGCGGGCCAAGGGGAAGGTTCCGGTCGTCAGCGACGCGGATTTCGCGGAATACGGCGAGCTCTTGGACCGCGGGCAAGTCAAGCGGGAGACGCAGATACCGGAAAGGATTTCCGCCGCCGAACAGGCCGGAAAGGAGCCGAAGACCCGCGACAAGATGGGGCAGGCCGAGGACGCCCTCGCCAGGTTCGACTTCATCCGCGCGGTCTTCCTGCTGAACCAAATCCTCGCCGCGTCGCCCGGCGACAAGGCCGCGGCCGAGCTCCTCAAGAAAGCGACGGCGCTGAGGGACTCCTACATCCGCAAGACCGAGGAGTTCGAGCGGCTCATGGACAAGGGCAGCGAGAAGGACATCGAGAAGCTGGCAAGGGAGATCCTCGAGATAAAGCCGGACGATCCGGGCGCGAGGAACTACGTCGACAGCCTCGAGACCCTGAGGAAGGAGGCGCTGAAGAAGGAGGAGGCGCAGCGCCTTGTCCTCAAGTGCTACCGCCTGATGGAGCGGAAATCGTTCGACGAGGTGGAGGCGGTCATCGAGCAGATAACCGCCCTCGACGCCCAGAACCCCGACGTTGCCAAGCTCGGGGAGGAGATTCGCGCGAAAAGGGCGAAGATCGCCGAGCTGCGGATTGCCTCGGACGAGGAAATCGCCCGCAAGGACTACGTGAGGGCCATCGCCGCGCTGAAGGAGCTCAAGTCCCTTCTCGCCGATCCGGCCGAAATCGATGCCAGAATCAAGGAGATCCTCGCGGTCCAGGAGAAGCTCGACAAGCTCATAGAGAACGCCGAGCGCCTCTGGGACGACAAGGCAATCGAGAAGGCGGAAGTCGCGCTCCAGGAGGTCCTGGACACGAGCCCGGAGAATCCCAGGGCCTTGAAGCTCAAGCGCGAGGTCGAGGGGCTTAAGGCTACGGTCGCGGGGCTCAGGGAGAAGGCGGAGGGGCTGTTCGCGAGCGGGGCTTTCGCCGACGCCAGGGAGCTCTACGGCAAAATTTGCCGCATGAGACCCGGGGACTACGACGCCGAGCAGAAGACTGCGCAAATCGAGGTGATACTGAAGGACAGGGCGGGCGCGCGCATAAGGAAGATTTCCATACTCGCCGGCGCGGCCGCGGTGCTCATCGCCGCAGTTGCGGGCTTCTTCGTCATAAGGGGACGCAACCAGGGGGTCATCGAAGAGGCGGAGACGCTCTATTCCCAGGGCAGGTTCGATGAGGCGGCCGCGGCGCTCGACGGGCTCGGGGACTTCCTCACGGACGTCTCGCGCCGCGACGAGCTGAAGGCGAGGGTCAGGACGGCCATCGAGAAGTCGAGGCCGCCGGATGTGAAGCCCGGGCCCGGACCGGGGCCGGGGCCGGCCGCTGGCATCAAAACCCTGATATCCGCCGCCGAGAAGCTCGCGGCCGAGGGGAAATGGAAGGAAGCCTTCAACGCCGTGGAGGAGGCCATGAAGAAGGGCGCCTCCGAGGCGGACATCGAGCCGGCGGTAAGGGCGGCCACCATCGCGAGGATCCTCGAGGAGGGGGCGCAGTCGGCATCGGCCGGGGACTGGGCCGCAGCGCTCGAATCCTACAGGAAGATCTCGCGCCTGGACGCTTCGATGTCCGCAGCCGCGATCAACGGGCTCTTCGACGAACAGATAAAGGCCTCCGAGCCCCTCAAATCCTCGCCCGACAGGCACGCGGAATTCCTGAGGAAGGTCGGCAAGGCCTTCGGGAGGGAGGAGGAGACGGAGGCGCTGGTCAGAAAGGCCGACGAGGAGTCCGGAATCGGCGCGTCGCGGGCCGCGAGGAAGGGCCGCGACTTCAAGAAGGCCGTGGAAATACTGAGGACAGCGGCGGGAAAGAACCCGGCTTACGCCTCCGCAATCGCCGCGGAAATCGCGGCAGTCGCCGCCGAGATGAAATCCCTGGCCGAGGGCCTGTATGCCCAGGGCAGGTTCGCCGAGGGCGTGTCGATCCTCGAGCAGGCCAAGGCCCTCTTCACGGACGTCGACTTCGAGCCTTCGATTAAGACGGGCCGCATGAGCCTGCTTCTGGCCAGGGGCGAGAGCGAGTTCAACGCGGGCGACGTCAAAGCTGCGCGGAAGACGTTCGAGGAGGCCGCCCTAATCGGCCCGAACCAGAATGCGCGCGATTGGCTCGACAGGATTTCAATCCTGGAGCTCACGGGAAAGGCCGAGGAGCAGGCGGCGGCGATGAGATGGTCCGAGGCGGTCGAGACCTATTCGAAGGTGCTTGCCGTCCGGAAGGACCATCCCGAAGCCCTGAAGAGGATTAAGGAGCTCAAGGCGCTCATCGGCTACGGAGACCGCCTGTCGCGCATGGAGGCCCTGTTCGTAGAGGGAAGGTACCCGGAGGCGCTGGCCGAAGCCGACGCCGCGGCCTCCTCGGGCGCGGACGCGAACCGCGTGGCCGCCAAGGCCTGCGCGTACCTGAGGCAAATCCTGAAGATGGCCGAAATCCCGGAGGGCGAGTTCGGTATGGGCGACGACGCCGGGGCCGAGAGGGAGAGGCCCGCGTCTGTGCGCAAGCTGGGGGCGTTCCGCATCTCGAGGAACGAGGTCACGGTGGCCGAGTACGCGGCGTTCCTCGCGACGCCGGCTGGGAAGGGCCATACGCCTCCGGACTGGGAGGCTCAGCTGAAAAAGAAGGACCTGCCGGTGACGGCAATAACGCTGGATGACGCGCGGGCGTACGCGAAGAGCGTGTTCTGCGAGATACCCACCGAGGAGGAATGGGAGAGGGCGGCCAGGGGGCAGGACGGGAGGGCGTGGCCCTGGGGGGCGGAATTCGGGGAAGGCAAGGCCAACACCTACGAGGCCGGGAGGAAGGGGCTTGCGCCGGTCGCGGAATTCGCAGGCGACGTGAGCCAGACGGGCTGCCTCAACATGGCCGGGAACGCGGCCGAGTGGACGGAAAGCCCGTTCGCCGCGTACCCGGGATCGGCGAAGCAGATCCCCCCCGGGAAGGTCGTGGTGCGCGGCGGGGACTTCAATTTCGGCAAGAACTACGCGAAGTGCTCTGCAAGGCGCGGGCTTGATCCGAACGTCGGGAAGAGCTTCGTGGGCTTCAGGTGCGTCCTGCGCTCCTTCGCCAGGTCCCTGCTCGAGCTGGAATAGGGTTTCGCTCCGCCGCATTCCACGGTCCGGAGCCCGCGCCGTCGTCCCGGCGCAAGCCTGGATCCGGGGCTGCAGTGTGGTGAATCCTAGTCCTCTACGTCCCTCTTTCTTAGTGCACCGGAAGTTCCGATTTTCTTTATCCTTCAACTTCACTTTCAGTGAGGTTGGCGACACTTTCGGCTTGTGCGGTTTCTCGCGATTCCGCATTGCTATTCGTCGAGAGTTCCATGTAACGGCGCGCTTTTTATGCGACTACAGGGGATAGTCACCACCAACAACCAGATTTATCAGATCCTTAGGCATGGGGTTTGAAGGAATAGGCTATCTGCGGCTTTTATTCAGATTTTTCGTGGTTATTTTCCAATACGAATGATGATACTTTGAAAGCGACTCGGCAAATCCCTGCAATCCCGGAAAAAGAGACTTACGTGAGATATTCATATCATCAAGTCTTTCAAGAAACTCCCATCCCATATCCCTGCCGTTCTTAGGGGAACCTCTGCAACTCCCCTCCCATTTCTTTTCATCAAACGTAAGGCGTTTCACATAATCCTTTTCATTTGACCCGTTTGCAAACAGATTGTCTTTAAAACTAGTCGTTATATCTATTGGACAAATAAAAATACCTTTTTGAAATGATTGCTTTTCGTTGAATCTGAAGGGCGTGACTTGGATTACACCTCTTCTTCGGTTGTGTTCGAATAGGAATTTGTTTACGACGTTATCTGAATTGACATTATCTTCTATACTCTTCTTTGGAGCAAGCCGCTTACTGTTTAATCGAACCGTTTCCCCTAAAACAGTCGAATTAATAGCCCATATATCAAAACCATATATATCAGAACCTTTGGATGATTTCATTGCCACGTATTCCTCAACGGCGAAATATGCAGCAATATAAATGGAATAAGTAAAATCAAGCAGTCTAGTTGGTGCACCATTGTGTCGCATAATCGACAACCATTGCAATAAATCGCTTTCTCTAGGAATATTAGTCGAATAGAAATGATACCGTCTTTGAAATTCCCTTAGTAATTCAATTTCTAATTCCTTCGTATATGTAAGATTACCATGAATTCTATTGCATAGCCTTTCTATTGAAGTCTCGAGTTCCCAATCTAAGCTTCCATGGCCCCTAAAAACCCACTCAATCCATTTTTCCTTACGAGGGCATAACTCTTCAGCCTTTTCAATGAAATCATTAAAGGAACAAATAAAAGTTTGATTAGAATTTGTAGTCACGTCCATACTGCTATCCTCAGTCTTGATAGTTTGCCCGCGCAATATCTAGCTACAAATGGATTAATTAATACCAATCCTATATGCAGGTTAGTCCTCATCCCCGATTTCCCGCAGGATCCTGCCCACGGCCTTTTCGAGGGCATGCTCGAGATTGTACAGGCCCTCGAGCGCGCTGAGCAGTTTGTCCCGCTCGTCCGGGCTGCCGCTCCCCCTCACCGTCATTGCCTGGAGCATGCCGATTATCTTCCTCCGCGCCGACAGCATGCGCAGGGAATCCAGGGGTTCCCGAATCACCCCGCCCCCCTCGCAGGCGGGGCATGAGGACCCCCGCATGCGCTCAATCCTCATGCACACCGGGCATGGGATTCCATGCGCCTTCCAGCGCCTCTCCGAACCGGTCCCTGACCCCTTCGCCATGCGTCCGCTCATTCGCGCTTCAACTCGAAAGTCCACTTCCCCGGCCCCCAGACGCGCTTCTCGCCGTCCGCGGCCATGGGATTGAAGGAAAGATCGCTCCCCCGGTACACGCCGGACGCCCCGTCCGGCCTGACCAGCGTGATTACCGTCTCGCCCGATCCCGCGGCCTCGCGCACCCCCCTCCTCGGCTTCCCGCCCGCCTCCCGGCCCCCCTGGGCCGCCGCGTCGCACCTGATTTCCGGCGCCTCCATCCTCAGGTAGGATTTGCCCTCCTCGCCCTTGAGCGTGCCGGATGCCGTGAGCACCGCGCCGCCCGTCGCCTTGAGGCTGAGCACCTCGGACGCCGTACCGAATGCCCCGGCCGAAAGCTCCATGGATTTCGCGGATTCGAGCCGGATCCACGCGTCCCTGGGCGCCTCGCCCTCGGATGGAGTATGCGCGACCCCGCCGAGAATGAACGACCCGTCGGCTGGGAACTGGACCATCGGCGCCCCCTCGAGGGCCAGGACCCAGTCGTCCGCGCCCGCCCTGCCCGCCGCGGTCTTCCTCGTCCAGTCGAGCGTCCTGCCCCTGCCCCATGCCTCGACCGATCCGCCTGCGTTGTAGTTGTAGAAAGTGACCCCTCCCGAGGCCTTGAACGACACGGGCGTCCATGCCTGCTTCCCGCCCTTTGCCGCGGACTCGACCGTCGAAAGGCTCAAGGACTCGGCCCTGAGCTTCCACTCCGGCTTCCCGGCCGGGTCCCGGGCAGGCCGGACCGTGACCTCCGCGTCGGAAGGCGCGGACACCTCCGTCCTCCCCGCGCGGCCGGCCTTGGCGTCGGAGGGAATCCGGGAGAAACGCACCGGGCCGGGCGTGGAAACCTCGACCCAGTCCTCCCCGCCGTCCCCGGACTCACGGAAAGGAAGCGGGTTCTGGGCCGTGGTGAACCCGAGCTTCACCCTCCCGCCCTCGAGCTTCCCGGATTCGGACGGAACCCCTTCCGGCGTCGTCCGGAAACTCCAGTCCAGGGTCTCGCCCTCGGCGCTGCGCACAATCGACCCGCCTGCGTCGAACGCCTCGATTCTCACCCCTCCGCCCGCCTTGACGGAATCCAGCAGGGGCTTGTCCTTCGGTCCGGTCCCGCGGGGAACGAACGCGAGCTCGGCCGAGTCCGCGCGGACCCTGAGCTGCTGCATGTACCCGGCCGCGGGCTTCAGGTCCGACGCGAAAAACTCCTCGGCCTTCGCCTCCGGGCCGGGCGCGAAGCCCTGCACGACCGCGTCGCCCGCCAGGTTCACTATCTGCCTCAAGACGCGGCCGCCGCCTGCGCGCGACTTGAGGAACGCGATGTTGTACATCTCCCCGCTGCATGCAAGCATGAAGGTCGACGGCCCCGCTTCCGCGGCATCGACCGACCATGAGGAATTCGACCAGGGAACGATGCTGAATTCCTTGATGAACCCGAGCCTGGGCGAACCCCTGAGCAGCACCTCCCTCCTCAAGTCGGCGCCGGATTCGCCGGCCGCCGGCGTCTCCGAATAGGACACGGTGTCGGCTTCGCAGAAGCTCTCGACCGCGCCGGAAAGACCGTAGTCGAGCACTCGGGCGGATCCCCTGGCCATGAACGATTCGACGGAGTATCCGCCCCTGCTTTCTTCCCGCTTGAGGGCCCTCCTGAGCTTCAGGTCCGCGGATGACGACGTGAGAACGAGCTCCGGCCTGAAACCAATCCTCAGGGAATCCGGGGACGGGATTTCGCCGGCCATGCCCGAGCCCGAAAGGTCCCTCCCCCACGCCTCGGCCGGGGCCGGAGCCGACCGCGCATAGGACGCCAGCGTCGCCCCGGCCGGGATGGAAACCGAGGCGGTCTCCACGCCCCTTCCCCCGGCATGCCGCCCTGCTTCGGCGCAGAGCTCGTTGTCCGAGGCAATCCAGAGCAGGTTCTCGACCCCGGATTGCTTCGAAGGCGGGGCGAATATCTCCGACGCGGCCGCGAATCCCGACGAAATCGAGGACGAGCTCAGGAACACCGCCCTGGGAACGCCCGATATCCTGAACTTCGCGTTCCCGGCCTCGGCCGGACGCTCGAAAGAGACCGAGTTGCCGCTGAATGCGGCCTCGACCAGCCCCGCGTCCCCGAGGTTCACGTACCTCACGCCGCCCTCGCCATGAACCGAGACCAGGGAAAGCTTCCGCTCCCTTCCCCCGGCATCGGACCCCGCGACCTCGAGGTCGGTCTCGAGCATGCGGCAGGACAGGACGGACTCGGTCCTGAACCCGCCGGGCCTCGATTCGTCCGGGACCTGGTCCGCGAGCAGGACCCGGTTCTCGAACCTGACTTTAATCTTCGTTCCCGCGGACTCCTTGTCCGGCTCCCGCGAGGTCAGAACCAGCGGCCCGCCCGCGCGGATGAGGATGTTCCCCTCGGGCGCGCCGACCTTCCTGAGCTCCGAGATCTCGGAAAGCCCCCTGCCTATCGACGCCGAGGGATTCCTCTCAATGGTCATCCTCATCTCATCCCTGGTCCCCGCAAGCCCGGTCCCGTCGAGCTTGATCCCAGGGCCGGTTATCTCCACGTCCCTGTCCGTGCGGAACTCCCAGTTCCAGCCCTTGAACGGGTCGCCGCCTTCCGGCCTCGCCTCCGACTTCCTGAACCTCACGTCCAGCAGCGACGTCCTCAGGCAGAGCCCGTCCGTCGTCTTCACCGCGACGTCGCCGCCGAACATGATTGATCCGCTTCCCTCCCTGTCCCATTCGCCGGAGGCCTCGGGTGCCGAGACCGCCACGCGCCTCACCTCCTGCATGTCCCTGCCGTATTGGACCAGCGTCAGCTCGGTCCCGCGGAACCTCATGCTCCTCCCGGTCAGACCGCTGGCCTTCTCCCCCCTTATAGTCCACACGAGCACGTTGTCCTCGTTGTAGTGGGGATGGAAATAGTCCTTCACGTCCGAATCCGCCTCCGCAGGCGAGGGATTCTCGGGCGGATTGGAGGCCGCTATTCTGGGCCCGCCCGAGGGCTCGAAAAGCGCGTGGAGAACGAAGAGGACCGAGAGGGAAGCGAGCAGGAGCAGCGCGAAATGGAGTACGTACGACCGCAATTCGGTTTCCTGACGTCTCTCCGCGGAATCCCGGGCCGCGGGGACCCGGCGGGACGGTTTACAGGTATCCGGACAGCAGCTCGTCCCACTTGCCCTGCTGCCGCAGAATCTTTTCGCAGATTTCGGCAACCGCCCCCTCGCCGCCGTCCGCCTTGGTCACGAAGCCCGCGAACTCCCTGACGACGGACCGCGCGTTGGCGGGAGCGAAGGAGAAGCCCACCTGCCGAATCAGGGGAAGGTCGGTAAGGTCGTCGCCTATGAACGCCACTTCCGAAAGGCCAAGGTTGAACTTTGCCAGCAGCCCGGAGAGCACGGCGAACTTGTCCTCCGCGCCCTGGAAAAGATCGGTTACGCCGAGCTCGGAGGCGATCTTCTCGACCGACCGCGACGTCCTGCCCGTGAGGAACGCCACCCTGATCCCCGCGTCCATCAGCATGCGCAGCGCCGGCCCGTCCTGGGCATAGAACGACTTGATTTCATTGCCGTCCTGGTCGATGTATATCTTCCCGTCCGTGAGCGTCCCATCCACGTTCACGACCAGAAGGCTGACCTTTTCCGCCTTGGGCATGGATAATCCTTCAATTGCACCCGGCTTGTCGCCGGGATTCAACCCGGACGGGTATGAAGGTAAGTATAGCCAATGACTTCCCCCCAGTCAAAACGGGGTCGAAGAGTCCTGATTGCCCTTGATTATCGCCGCCTTGCTGCGCCAGGAATATTCCGGCGGCTCCCACAGGCTTTTCCAGCAGTCAAAGCAAACCCGAAAATCCACGATCCTTGGTGAAAATCCGGGCTGTGACCGCAGACCTTGGACTTCAGCCCCTGACCTCGAGCGGTATGGCTTGTGGGAGCCGCCGGGACCAAAACAGCAATGCAAGGCGGCGATTCCCCGGAAATGCGGAATCGCATGGACTGGCTTCGGGCGGTTTTTCAATCCCGGCCTTCATCGCTGTTCGTTGACACCGCCTCCGCGCAGTGGTAGATTCCGCCTGGATGTCGCGGCCGGTGCGGCCCATGCGCATTCCGACTCCGGAGCCACAAGCGAAAGATGGAATCCTACAGCGTTAATCTTGACGTCTTCTGCGGGCCGCTCGATCTGCTGCTGCAGCTCGTGAAAACCGACGAGATCGAGCTCGCCGACGTCTCCCTCGCCTCGGTCGCCGACCAGTTCGTCGAACATATCAAGACGATGGAGTTCACGGACATCGAGACGGCCGCCGACTTCATCGTGATTGCCTGCCATCTCATGGAGATTAAATCCAGGGAGCTCCTGCCCAGGGAGGAAAGGGGCGAGGAGGCGGGGGAACTGCCTGAACTGGAGGCGGGCTCGGACCTCATCCAGCGGCTGCTCGAATACAGGGCAATCAAGGACCTCTCGCGCAACCTCAGGAAACGCTCGGCCATGGCCGGGAAGAGGCACGGCCGCGGGATGATTCCGGAAATCAAGAAGGCCCCCGTGGACATCGAAAAAATCCTCGAGGGCGTCACCCTGTGGGATTTGGTGTCGGCGTACGCGAGGATTGCCAGGGAGACGCTGATTGACCCGAGGAGGAAGATCGTCTACGACGACATCCCCATCGGAGAACACATCGACCTCATCCTCGACTTCCTCAGGAGCGGAGACGGGGGAGGGTTCTCGACCATCGTCAAAGGAAGGACGAAGAAGTCGCACGTCCTCGGAGCCTTCCTCGCCCTTCTCGAGCTCGTCAGGCAGAAGCTCGTCAAGATAAGCCAGGAGGAGGAATTCGGAGAGATTTCCCTGGCCAAGGCCGACCCCTCGGAGGCGTCGGCCATGGATGAGGAGAACGGCGACGCGGCTCCCGGAGCAGGGGAGGGGCACGCGGAGGAGTCGGCCGCCGAAACGGAAAGCGCGCCTCCGGAGGAAACAGAACCCGCCGCCGAAGGCGGTCCCGGAGCGGAAACCGGGCCCTCAGGCGGGGATGAATCCGGCGCCGAGGACCAAGCCGCGCCGGGCGAAGGCTCCGGGGAGGAAGATGCCGGGGAAGAAAGCGGCCCGATGGACGGACGCGGCGCAGACGCCGATTGACACCTGCGGCCCGGCCCTATATCATCCTCCTGTTCGGCGTTTTCAGGATTGAAAGCATAGTCCGGGGCGGGATTTTACGCACTTGATGGTGCATTCAAGTTGAGTGCCGGTCTCCGGGTCGAGTCGCATGCGCGAAGCGCATGGAATAACCCGGACGAGCCGGACCAGTGAAGCCGGCTTGTCCGGTTCGTCCGGGTTATGTACCAGAACATACAGGAAGAGCTTCTGTTCGGCAGAATCGCGGTGAAGAAGGGATTCATCACCGAGGAGCAGCTCAAGGAGTGCATAGAAATCCAGAAGCGTTCCGCCGAGCCCCAGCTCCTCGGCATAATCCTCAGGGACAAGGGGTACATCAACAGGGAGCAGCTGCGCGAGATAGTCGAATACCAGAAGAAGCACATGCGCAGGCCCGCCACCGACCCGGAGGAGCAGAAATCCGACATAGCCTTCGGGTTCATAGCGGTCAAACTCAAGTACACCACTCTCGACAGGGTTTACGAGTGCGTCCGCGAGCAGACCAAGGCCGCCAAGCTGGGCCTCTATTTCCGGCTCGGCGAGGTCTTCGTCAAAAAGGGTTATCTCACCTCCGAACAGGTCAAGGACATCCTAGCGCAGCAGAACAGGACAATACTCGAATGCGTCGGATGCGGCACCCGGTTCAACGTCATCGGCTACACGCCCGACCGTGCTGTCAAATGCACGAAGTGCGGCCGCAGGCTGGAAGCGCCCTCGGATCCGCACTCGATTGCCGTCGACAAAGCCATCAATCTCGGGGCAGCAGGAGGGGACGACGAGGACGAGGAGGAAGCCCCCGGGTCCGGCAGCGACGAGAGCATCGAGTAGACCCATTGACGCCTTTCGAATGCGACTTTCTGGAACTTGACGCCCGGCTCGGAAAGGGGCCCCCGCTCCCGGTCTACGTCGTGTGCGGCGAGGAGCCCTTCCTCCGCGACAGGGCCGTGGGCGGCATCGTACGGAGCCTGTCGTCCGGCGACGATTCCGGGTATTCAAGGGTCGCCTTCGACGGAGGCGACGAGCCTGCGCCATCCATGTCGGCCATAGTGGCGGATGTCCTCACGCCGTCGCTTTTCGGCGGGCCGAAAATCGCGGTGGTGAAAAGGGCGGATTCGGTCCTCGACGACGGCGGCGATGCGCTCGAGGAGTACGTGGAATCGCAGGCCGGGGGGGCGCACATCGTGCTCGAAGCCGGCAAGTTCGACAGGAGGAGGAAGGCCGCGAAGGCGGTCAAATCCGCCGGCGGAATTGTCAACTGCAGGAAGCTCTACGACCAGCCGCCTCCCTGGTCGACGGCCGAGCGGTGGGACAACGACGTGGCGCGATGGACCGCGAAAGAGGCGCAGGCCGCGGGCCTGTCCATGACCCGGCAGATGGTACAGCGCCTCATCGACAGGGTCGGACCCGGACTGCGCAGCCTGTTCGAGGAACTCGAAAAGCTCTCAATCTACCTGCGAGCGTCGGCCGGGTCGCCCGTGGAGGTAACGGAGTCCGCCATGGACGCCGTCGTGGGCGAATACAACGAATACGGCGTCTTCAAGCTCGCGGATTCGGTCGTCAGGGGGGACTTCGCCGAGGCCCTCAGGATTTCCTCCGCGCTGTTCTCGCAGGGGGTGTCCAGGCCCGGCGAGGCCGGCATGGTGCAGGACGAGGGCGCGATTGCCGTGATTCTCACGGACAGAATCTTCGCCCGCGTCAGGGAAATCCTCGAGGCCAAGTCCGTGCTGGACGCGGGGCTGGGGGTCGACGGGCTGGTCGAAAAGCTCAAGAAGAACCGCGTGTTCGCGCCGCAGCTGGCCTCCGAGGCAGGCAGGCACGAGGTCCCAAGGCTCGCCGGCTCGCTCAGGGCGCTCGTAGCCGCGGATTTCGCTCTCAAGACCGGGCAGGGCAGGCCGCGGACCGTGTTCGAAACGCTCCTGGCCGAGATAATGAGGCCGGATGATTAGGACTGCCGACCTTCACGCGCATGTAATCCCGGGCGTGGACGACGGGCCGCCCGAAACGGGCCTATGCCTGGAACTCCTGTCCCGGATGGCGGACGCGGGAACGGCCGTCTGCGCGGCAACGCCCCATTACATCCCTCCGGTGTACGATCTCGCGGGATTGAAGGAGAAGTTCGCGGCCCTGGAGTCGGCCGTCGCAGGGGCCCGCATCCCGGTGAAGCTCGTTTTGGGCGCGGAGAATTCCCTGTATCCGGAAATACAGGCCGACGCCGATGCAGGCAGGCTTCTCACCACCGGAACGGCGAGATCCGTGCTCCTCGAAATGCCCATGGGGCCCCTGCCGCCCAGGTTCAGGGAATTCGTCTTCTCGCTGGCGGCCAGAGGATACAGGCCCGTGCTGGCGCATCCCGAAAGAAGCCCTGCCTTTTCGAACGACCCGCGCCAGGTCAGGCTTCTGCGCGAATCCGGCGCAGCGGTGCAAATCACCGCCGGCTCGCTCTCCGGGGATTTCGGCAGGGAGGAGCGCAATTTCGCCCGGGCGCTGCTCCGCGAAGGGCTTGTGGACGTCATCGCGTCTGACGCGCACGGCAGCCCCTGGAGGCCGCTCAATCTGGTCGAGGCCGCCGAGGAGGCCGGGCGCTGGTGCGGGTCGGCCGACGCCGCCGAAGCAATGGTCTCGTCCACGCCCCTCAAGCTCCTCGGACTCAGGTAGCAAGCTTTCGGCTTGACCATCCGGCTCTTTTCCGGAATCGGTACCGCAGTCTTACTTGCCTGTTATCTCGAATCCCGGAAAATGCTAGAATCCCCGGATTTTACGCGCTTCCGGGCTTTCAGGGACCAGCGGTGGAAACGGAGCTTGATTTCACGAAATTCAGGGTGCTCGTCGTGGATGACGAGGAGACCGTACGCACGCTTATCGTGGAAAACCTGCTTGCGATGGGCTTCGTGAACGTCGAGGCCGCTCCGGACGGCGAGGAGGGTCTCAGGAAAATCAGAATGTCCAGCCTCGACATGGTCCTGCTCGACCTCGCAATGCCCGGCGTGCCGGGCGAAGAGGTCGCCCATCTCGCGCTCGGCATGAAACCCGACCTAGTGGTGATAGTCATCACGGGATTCGCGACGCTCGAGAAGGCCATTACGCTCATGAGAAGGGGGATATACGACCTCGTCCGCAAGCCTTTCGCCATGGATGAGTTCCGCGAGAAGATCTCGGACGCCCTCAGGAAATACTCCAGGAAGGTCGCGGAAAGGCTCGGCAAACAGGAATACCTGGGTCCGTTCCGGATAATCGAGGAAATCGCGTCCGGCGGAGGCGGAATCGTCTACAAGGCCGAGGATATCGGAACCGGGGAGACGGTCGCGCTCAAGGTGCTCCTGTCCGATCCCCATGCGAGCGAGGAGAAGGTCCTCCGGTTCCACAGGGAAGCCAGGACGATCCAGCATCTCAAGCATCCGAACATCGTGAAGATAAAAGAGGTAGGCGCGTACAATTCCAGGCATTTCATCGCCATGGATTTCATAGACGGCGCTGGTCTCGACGACATGATTTCGGAAAAGAAGCTGACGTTCAAGAAAGCGCTTGCGATTATGATCGAGGTCGCGGAAGCCGTTCATTACGCCCACGAATCCGGCATCCTGCACCGCGATTTGAAGCCCTCCAACATCATCATCGACAGGGCGTGGAAGCCGCGGATAATCGATTTCGGGCTCGCGAAATCGATTCGGGACAGCGCAAGGATTACGAATACGAAAAAGATTTTCGGCACTCTCGGCTATATCGCCCCGGAACGGTTCACGACCGCCGAAATCCCCGAATCCGCAAGCATGGACATCTTCTCCCTGGGCGTGCTTCTGTACGAGATGCTCGTCAACAGCGTGCCGTACAGGATTGACTCCTACGGCCAGTACATCCCCAACTTCTCCTGCGATCCCGATACGCCCACGCAGATAAATCCCGCCATACCCGAGGAGCTTTCGCTCATCGTCATGAAAGCCATCAACTGCGAGCCGGATCAGAGATACGCGACAGCCAGGGAAATCGCCGAGAAAATCAGGGATTTCCAGGCAACCCATGACCTGGATTTCCCCCTGACTTACGCATAACCCGGACGAGCCTGCATACTACAATCCGTTTGGTTCCGGCTTGTCCGGGTCATGGCATTGCGATGTCAGTAAGCATCGTCGTCATTCCGGCGAAAGCCGGAATCCAGGCAAGCAATCTCAACCTGAAACCATGACTTGACATAGCCGTCGTTGGGGCCGTTCGCGAACGGTCCCTGCAGTCTACACCGATTGGGAAGCTCCATGCCTAAAACAAAAGGTTGTTTGCTTTTGTTTACAGACTCCTGGCTTGAAATCCTCTGCGCTCTTGGATATCATCAGTGATAATGGAACAAAGGGAAAATAAACATTTGTTTACAGCTCGATTTCATGGATTTTCCCGGGAAGTCCGAAAAGCATTGCTTTGGAGTTCATAACAAATTGATAAATATGATGTTATGATTGGCAGTCAAAACCGGTAAATATTTAATGTTTGGTATGGAGATTGCACTCTTAAGCGTGGAGTTTGTGCCGATCGTGGATCGCCGCTCCTGTTTGGGAGACGTAAGATGAAGAAGCATAGAATCAAATACTCGGCGCTGCTGCTCGGATTCGCGGCGCTCCTGATATATTCGAGCGGATGCCCGGACGAGAAGAAAATCTTCCGGCCCGTGTATCCCCAGGCCGGAAGCCTCGAATTCGCAGCGGCCAAGGCTGTTGACGGATATCCCGCTGTTCCTGGTTCCCAGGTGACGTTCGACAAGAACCGGATGGTTTCATACGGCGGCAATGAAAGGGCGTTGATTGCATACGTCTCAGACGACGGGTCCGGCACTTCCAGGCTGAGCGTAATAAGGTTCGACAAGAAGAACAACCCCATCGCTGCCGAATTCAGGGCTCCGGAGAAGTTCGACGCCAACACGGGCGACGTCGCTGACGCAATGATCAGGATGGACAGGTTCGGCGACGGCCTGCTCGTATGGACGCAGGTTTCGGGATCAATCAACCGGCTCTTCGCGAGCATCTATACCGGCTCGACGGATTCATTCTCCTTCCCCAGGGTCGTCGATTACACTCCGGACGGCGAGAACGCGGTTCCCGAGGGCGTTGACGCCTTCGACATCGCGCTCGACGCGGACGGCAACGGCATGATCGGATTCTACGAGAACTCCGCAAGCCCCTGCGAGGCTTTCGGCGTCTACTACGACAAGTCGCTGCGCGTCTTCAACGCCCCGGAGAAAATCGGTCTCTTCGGGTCCGAAGCAGGCCACCCCTTCTCTAAAATCATGGCCGAAGCAGGTCCCGCCGGCGCAGGCGCGCTGTCGTTCCTCCAGGATACGGATTCCGGCGCAGGACAGAACGACTGCGCGGCAGGGAGCAAGTTCTCGTCCGAATCGAGCCTCTCGTCGTTCTCCGCTCCGATTCGGGTCAACGACAACACCCCGCCGTTCGACAACCCCGTCCGCGAAGTGGACCTCTCCTGCCTGCCCAACGGCGATCTGCTGTGGCTCATCGAGCAGAACGACGGTTCGGGCAACAGCAGGGTGCTCTACAGGCGCATGGACGGGAACACGGGGGCGTTCGAGGAGGCTTCTCCGGTGGACATCGCGCTCAACGACGCGACCAGCGATTTCGCCCATCCCGCCCTGGTCAACGATCCCTTCGGAAACGCAATCGCCCTGTTCCTGCGCGAAACGCCGGGATCGCCCGCGCTCTATTACAATATATTCAACTCCTCGCTCGAGGCGTTCTCCACGGGCGGGCCCTATCCGCTGAGCACCGCGGGCGGAGCGGTCGAAGCGGGGTTCATGTTGAGCTTCGACTCCTCAGGAAACGGCGAGGCGGGCTACGTACAGTCCAACGACGCGTCAGGGGCTTCTAAAAGCGTCTGGGCCGCCAGATATACCGCCGGAATCACGGCCTTCGAGACCCCGAGAAGAATCGACCCTGGGAACGTGGAGACCGGCGAGCTCTCCGCCATGCCGCTTGCCTTCTCCTCGCCCGAAATCACGGGCATAACGTTCGCCCAGGACGGAAGGGCGTTCATATCATTCACGCTCTCGGACGGCAGGCTCTCCAGGCTTTACGTGAGCCGCAGCGAGCTTGCCGACCTCAAGAAGTTCGGCGAAGCGTTCCCGGTCGACGGCGCGTTCCACAACTCCGTGTTCTCCTCGACCGCGCAGCAGGTGATTAACAGGGTCGAACCCGGGTCAGGCAGGTTCTACCTGAATCCCTCAGACGGCTCCGGCTTCGCGGCCATGCTCCAGAGGGAGACCTTCGGCGCCGGCGCGGATACCGTCAGGCTCTGGGCATGCTCCTACAACGGGTTCAATCCCGCCCCTGACACGCTGTTTAAGGCGGCATGCATCGCCGACGGGTTCCTTGACGCGTCATCTGCCAGGGACGTCTCCTCCTTCGACGCAGCCGGGTCGGCGGCTGGAAAGTCCGCCACCGCATACGTCCAGAACAACGGCACCACGGACGAGCTCTACGTGAAGTACGGCTCAATCGCGGGCGGCGGCCAGGACTGGAGCTCGAACTCCATGGACAACGGCACAATGACGAGCCCGGCCTCGCCCGGAGTCAAGCTCGGGAGCGACGGCGCCGGATTCGTGCTCTTCGCGCAGGACAACGGGACGGGCATCGTCCAGCTCTACGCAAGGAGAATCAACTCGAGCGGCGTCTCCAACGTCGGGACCACGCCGGTTCCGGGCGCCAACGAGCCAATCAGCTTCACGACCGCGTCCTACATGTCAGTCGCGGGCTTCTCCTTCGAGCTCGATGCCTCGGGCCGCGCCTGCGTCGCCTTCCTGCAGAACAAGGCCGCAGGCCAGGTCTGCGCCGCCGCGGTCAGGATTGACCCATCGGGCCTGGTCACCGGGCCGATCGAGCTCTCCTCGCCCGCCATGTTCTCGGTACAGGCGCCCTCGCTGGCCCTGGCCTCGGACGGCTCGGCGCTCGTTCTGCATGTCGAGAGCGTGCCCGCCACCCTCAAGTCGAACTACTACCCGTCATCCTCGCTGTTCGGGGCTACGGCTGCGGCGGTGACGGCCGACGTCGAGTCGTCGGCGGGACCGGTTAACGTCGTGTCGCTCGCTGCCGGCGGAAACCTCTACCTGGCCGCTTTCGAGCAGGATGACGGCGTCGGATTGACGATCTGCGCCCGCAGGCACATGGCAGGGGCATGGGAAGGATCCGCGCCGCTGACCGTGAGCGGCCCGGCTTCGGCTTCGAAGTTCTTCTCCACTCCCAATGCCGGCATGTGCGACTCGGGCGGCGGGATGATTGCGTTCACCGAGAACATCACGAATCCGGTTCCCGCAGTCAACCTCATGGCCGCGGTCCTCAGGCCGGCGACAGGCCAGTTCTCCACGCCCGAGTACATCGACAGCGACAACGGCGCTGCCGGATACCCCGCGCTGAACTGCCGCATTGGCATGAACCGCTCCACCGGCCGGGGAGCAGTGGCCTTCATTCAGATTGACGACGCGGGCCTCGAGAGAATCTACACCAGGGGCTTCGACCTCGCGCAGGGCGCCGCAGGGCTCCCCGCGTTCGATTCCCACGCTTCCGACAGGAACGAAGGCGGCGCGGTCGTTTCCACCAGGGTCATCAGCTTCTCGATTGAAATCGACAGGACCGGCAGGGGAGTGCTGCTGCACAGCGAGCTCGCCGTGTCGGCCGATCCAGACCTTTCCAGGGCTTTCCTCTTCGCGAGGACCTACAGGGAAAGCACGGCGTCGTTCGGCCAGGCCGTGCTCGCCTGCCGCATGATGAACACGGGCACCGGCGGGCCGGGATCCGGATCCGACGCGGAGATCTCTTCCTCGGGAATCCTCGTACCGGGCGGGTCGGGCGATTTCGCAATCGTCCACACGGTCGACCAGAACCACCAGACCAACGGCAACCGGACAAGGCTGTTCGCCTCAGGCGTCACGATTAAGTAGAGGATTTCCGCGGGGCCGGACATCATGCGGCTCCGCGGAAATCCAAAGCTGCTTGATTTCAGCTAATTCCAGAGCTATACTTCATAAAAATGTCTAATTATATGCAGTATGATTCCGCAAGTGCACAGGTTGTATGATAAAAGACGTTATTCTACAGCAAAAAAATGAAATCCTGGCCCGGCTTCAGGAACCATACGTCGCTCGCGCATACGACGCAAGGAAGGCCGATAACGATTTGATAAAGGTCGTCATCGGTCCGCGAAGGGCAGGCAAATCGTTCTTCGCGATGCACCTTGTCCGGGATCAGGGCGATTTCGGTTATGTCAATTTCGATGATGAACGGCTTTCCGGACTGAAGGATAATGACGAACTCATGGCAGCCGTGGATTCAATCTACGGGAAGCCCAAGCATCTCCTTCTTGACGAAATTCAGAACATTCCGAAGTGGGAACTTTTCGTGAACCGTTTGCAGCGTCAGGGTTATCGCCTGACGATTACCGGAAGCAATGCGCATCTCCTCGCATCGGAACTGGCGACTCATCTTACTGGCAGGCACCTGCCAATCTACATATTCCCTTTCTCCTTCAGGGAGTATCTTCTTCTCCGGAAGGAGGACTCCACAGACGCCGAGAAGTTGGAGGCATTCCGGAAATACGCGGAAACGGGGGGTTATCCTGAGCCCATCGTCAAGGGATTCGATCCCCGTGAGTATCTCTCGACGCTTCTCCAGTCGATTCTCTACAAGGACATAGTCGTCAGGCACCGGATACGCATCCCGAAAGGCTTGGAGGACCTGACAGCCCATCTCTTGGCCAACTCGGCGCAGCGGTATTCCTGGAATTCGCTGGCAAAGGTCGCGGGCAGGTTCAGCGTCCACACTGCCGAGAAATACATGAGCCACCTCGAGGAGTCGTTTCTTTTCTTCTCCATCCGCCGGTTCTCCTTCAAAATCCGCGAGCAGACGCGGGCGGATCGCAAACTGTATTGCATGGACAACGGCATGGCGACGTCGTCTTCATTCCGGTTGAGTCCAGACATCGGTAAGCGGTATGAAAACGTCGCGGCAGTAACGTTGAGGAAGCTGGAATTGGAAGGCAAAATCGGGCTGTTCTTCTGGCGGAACGCCGAGGGGGAGGAGGTGGATTTCGTTGTCAGGGAGGATAGGCGGGTGACACGGCTCATCCAAGTCTGCGCTGAAGTGCCAGATTCCGGGACCAGGATGAGGGAGATGCGCGCTTTGCTCAAGGCGTCGGTCGCGCTAGGATGCGTTGATTTGCTGATTCTCACCGATTCTTTCGAAAGCGAAGAAGATGTTTCATGGTTCGGCTTACGGGGGAGAGTCCGTTTCACGCCCTTGTGGAAATGGGCGCTGGATATTTGACCTCGGAAGATGTGTCAAGAAAGATTTACATTCGATTCCCGATGGAGGCACGTATATCTTTAATTGCATCAATATGTTATGTCTCCAATAGCATCTTTTGCCGCGTAAAGAGAATCTTACAGATTTCCAGCCGTTCAAATGTTTCTCTGGTTGCATTTGCCCTGGGTTAGTGACATAACACTATGGCAAATAAAAAGTTAAATCATCATTAATGCCGCCTGCAAAGTTGGCATCAAGTTTGCTATACTAACGGCGTTTTGCACCATTGTTTTTCGAGGAGCCTATGTTCAAGCTGATTATCGAGGAAAAAGACCAGCCTGCCAGGGAATTCAAGATTAAGGAAGGCCAGGGAAAAATCAAAATCGGCAGGAGCCCGGAAAACGACGTGCAGATAGCCGAGCCCAGGGCTTCGAGGGAGCACTGCTTCATCGAACAGTCCGGGGACGGGTTCAAGCTGGTCGACATGGAAAGCTCGAACGGCACCCGGATAAACGGGGTCATGGTCAACGCGAAGATCATCGCGGACGGGGACGCCATCCAGATTGGCGAGACCGTGATAAAACTCGCGGAGGACGTCCGCGCCCGCTCGTTCGCCCCCGAGGGCAGGACGAGGATGATTGAGAAGCCGAAGGTCCGCGAATCTGCGAGGTCGCCCGAAGCTGTCGCGGCTTCCTCGAAGAGGCCGCCCTGGGAGCTGTTCTACGTCGCGGGAGGGATCATCGTCCTTCTCATCCTTGGGACGGTAATATTCAACAAGCTGTCGACGGATTCGGCGGTCAAGAAATCGCTGGCGAACGCCGAGGAAGCCCTTGCGAAAGCGGGCAAGGAAGGCGAGCTCTCGGTGAAAGTCAGGCTGTACGAGGAGGCGTTCAACAAGTTCGAGGCGCTGATTGACCAGTACCCCGACTCCTCCGGGGCGAAGAGCGCGGAGAGGATTCTCGGCGACGCGAGGACCGAGTACCGGGAAATCAAGAAATGGAACGACTCGTACAGGACCCTGATCGCCGAAGTCGGTCTCCAGTCGCCTGCAACGTCCATCGGCGCGCTGCTCGACTTGAAGCGCAGGCTGGGCGAATTCGCGGAGAAATGCCCGTACAGCGAGCTCGGGCCGATTATTCAGGACGAGGCCGCGAAAATCGAGGGCTACGTCGCGTCCGGGATTTCCAAGGTCTACAACGAGAAGAAATCCGAAATAGACCTCGTCCTCAACATGGAGGAGTACGGGAACGCCATCCGGCGCTGGGAGTACTTCGCCGAGGATTACAAGAAGTATCCGGACGTCGCCGGCAAAGCCAAGGCGGAAATAGACAACGTCAAGAAGAAGGCGCTGAACGACTTCAGACTGCTCATCTCCAAGGGCGACCAGCTCATCGACCAGAAGATGTACGAGCAGGCCCAGGTGATGTTCCGGAACGCGATAAAGAAGTACGAGGGCACGGAGTGCGCCCTGGAAGCCGCCATGAAGCTGAGGGTGATCAAGGTCCTGGTGGAAGGCGGCGGGAACAGATCGTCGGCCGAGGCGGAAATCGCATCGAACCAGAAGGTGTACCACAGCGCCGCCGAGGCCGACGTGTTCTCGAAGAAGCGTGATTTCGACAGGGCCGTCGAGATATACAATGGAATCCTTGCCGAGGCCGAAGACAGGACCGTCAAGGAGGAGTTCACGGCCCGCGTGGGGGACCTCAAGGCCGTGAAGTCCCTGTTCGGGCACTTCATCGGGATTGCGGCCTCTGGCGCGCTCAAGTCCAAGGCGTGGGACTTGGGCGGAGGCACCGAGGTGTTCGTCACGAGCGCCGACTCCGAGTGGGTCAAGTTCAGCATACAGAACAACCAGGGATCGACCCAGAAGCGCTGGAAGATGTTCTCTGACAGGGAAGTCGTCGCGCTCATGAGGCTCGTGGACCTCGACGCAGAGAAGCTCTACGCGCTCGGCGTTTTCTGCCTCATGAACAACCTGCCCGAGGCCGGCGAAGGCGTGCTGGCCGAAGCCTTCGACCGCGATTCGGGGCTTATAAGCCGCATCAATCCGCTCATCGCCCGCATGCGGGACGCAAAGGTCCCGGACGGCGGCTTCGTGCCCTACCGGCACCGCTGGTACACGCTCAAGGACCGCGATATCGCAATCGAGGATGAGAAAATCGCCCAGCATGTGGAGGCGATAAAGAAGGGGAATCTCGACGCCGCAACGGCCGCCGTCGCGCGGCTCAAGCTCATCGAAAGGGGCCTGCCTGCCCTGCTCGACGCGCTTCGCGAGAAGCGGGAGATGCTCAAGAAGCGAATCGCCGGCAACCTCCAGTTCAACAACCAGACGCTGATCACCCTGAAAGCGGAGCTAGACAAGCGCAGGGCGTATGCGCTCGATTTCATAGAGGACGAGGAGCGATACCCGGACAAGAAGGTAGCTGACCCCAACGTCTACCGCCTCGCGCAGGAGGAGGTGGACAAGAGGGTGAAGGCCGTGGAGGAGATTTGGAATAACCCGTACAGCGCGGCGATACAGCTCAACGCGGCCGCCAGCAACATCAACAACGACCTGAAGCGCGTGAACGAGTGGCTCGCCTCGGCCGACAAGGGCTTCGACAAGGACAAGGAGGACAAGGTCGACATGGACTACATCACCTCCCTTGCCAACTCCGAGCTCAACATAAGGACGTTCTCCGTCGAGTCCAAAGAACAGAAGATGATCGCCTGCAATATCGAAATCATGAAGTGGAACGAGACGAACAAGGAGGCCGGCCAGATTGAGAGGAGGCAGGTCGCAATCCTCAACGAGTATCGCATGATGCTGGGCAGGAGGTGCGTGAAAATCGAGGAGATGCTCGTGCGCGCCGCCAGGGGCCATTCGGCGTACATGTCCTCGTCCGGCCAGTTCGCGCACGTGATTGAGGGACACCCGAACGGCAGGGCGCCTTCCGACCGGTGCGCGAAAGAGGGCTATTCCGGCGCCGGTGTGTCGGAAAACATCTCCATGGGCCATTCGGACGCGCAGGGCACTCACATAGCCTGGTACAACTCCTCGGGCCACCACCGCAACATGATCTGCCGCGACTGGACAGTCCTGGGCTCGGGGCTCAGTGGCGTGCACTGGACACAGAACTTCGGCAACAAGGACACCACCCTCAGGGACAAGACCAGCCCCTCGGTCTCCGGCTGGCCCGGATCCGAATGGCGCGGCGGACTGGCGAAGAAGAAGTCGGAATGAATCCGTCGGTGAATTCGCCGGTATGCGTCGAACGGGCGAATTAACCTCCGGATTCATGTTCCGCCTGATCTCACCCTTGAGCGTCGGGCGGGCCGGAATCCGGCAAGGCAATCGGCCTTCCGGCTGCTCCCGCGGCTTAGCCTTTCCTGATTTCCCGTCATCTCATTCCCTGACTTGACCAAATTAACGACAGGCGTTAGTATAGTCGATATGAAAGAACGCTCGCTGGCAATGGCGATTGAGGATCTGGCTTTCTCGGACCATAAAATCGCGCTCGTGTCCGGACCGCGTCAGTGCGGAAAGACCACGCTCGCGAAGATGATGCTGGCCCGCAGGCGGGCAGGGGTCTACCGCAACTGGGACGAGATTGAATTCCGCCGCGCCTGGGCCAAAAGCCCGTCATCAATCGTTCCGAAGCCGCACGGCGGGGAAACGCCCCTTGTCGTGCTCGACGAGATACACAAGGAACGCCTCTGGAAGCGCAATCTGAAGGGGGTGTTCGATACCCTGAAAAGGCCCTGCGATTTCCTCGTGACCGGAAGCGCGCGGCTGAACGTGTACGCGAAGGGGAGCGACAGCCTTCTCGGGCGGCATTACAGCTTCCGACTTCATCCGTTTTCCGTTCGGGAGATGGACCGCCCGGACGTCCAGGCGCCGGACGAGATGCTTGAAAATCTCTTCTCCGGGGCGGATCGCAGGCGGAATTCGGACGAGGAGAACCTTGCGGCGCTGATGACGTACGGCCCATTCCCGAAGCCGCTGCTGGATCAGAACGCGCGCAAGGCCATGCTATGGCGGCGCAACCGCGAGCAGCTTGTCGTCCGCGAGGATCTGCGCGATCTGAGCCGCCTGCCCGATCTTGGGCGAATTGAGATGATGACTGCCCTGCTTCCCGAGCGCGTCGGCTCGCCGTTCAGTCCCGCCTCCCTTGCCCGCGACCTGGAAGCAAGCATTCCTTCAATTGCGAGATGGATGGCTTACCTCAAGGCCCTGTACTACGCCTTCGAGGTCAAACCATATTCAAGGAGCATCGCCAGGTCCTTGCGCGACCAGGGCAAAATGTACCTTTGGGATTACGGAGCAATCAGGGACAAGGCCGCACGCTTCGAGAATCTTGTGGCTTCCCATCTGCTCAAAACCTGCCAGTTCTGGACCGACACCGGGGAGGGAGTGTTCGAGCTTTTCTATCTTCGCGACAAGGAAAAGCGGGAAATCGATTTCCTGGTCGTCCGCGACGGGGTCCCGTGGCTTCCAGTGGAAGCGAAGCTCAACGAAACCGAACCTTCGTCATCCTGGAGGAAATTCGCAGGCATGCTGCCCTGCAAGGCCGGTCTTCAGATTGTCTCCGGCCCGCACCGGGCCATGCACGAATTCGGAGATTCAAGACTCCTCGTGACGGGCGCGGCGGAAGCTCTGCGGCATTTCGCGTGATTTCTTCGCGTTCCATCGGATTTCCCGGGTTCCGGATTCGTGAGCGGCAATGCAACGACCAAAGAGGGGCGGAAAATGCCTGGATGCAATCTCCAACCCTGATAATTCGCGTTTCTTCGCTCATCGTCCGGGATATAATCCTTCCCGTGATGTCCGGATAAAGGTCTTTTTCAGGAGAATCGCATGCCGCTCGTCACCGGAAAGGAAATCCTTCAGGCAGCCGACAAGGGCAAATACGCCGTAGGCGCTTTCAACATCAACAACATGGAAATCGCCCAGGCCGTTCTCAAGGCCGCCGCCGCCAGGAAGGCCCCGGTGTTCCTCTCGGCTTCGGAAGGCGCAATACAGTACGCGGGCCTCAAGATGCTCGTGGCCATAGTGAAAACCCTCGCATCCGAAGCGCCCGTCCCCGTGGCGCTGCACCTTGATCACGGCAAGGACCTGAAGATTATCCAGGCATGCGTGGATGGCGGCTTCACATCCGTCATGATCGACGGCTCGGAGCACCCCTTCGCGGAAAACCTGAAGAAGACGAAGCAGGTTGTGGAGATGGCCCGCAAGAAGGGCGTCTCGGTCGAAGCCGAACTGGGAAGGCTCGTAGGCGTCGAGGACAACGTCAGCGTGGACGCCCGCGACGCAGTGCTCGTGAATCCCGAAGAGGCGGGAAAGTTCGCGAAGGAGACGGGAATCGACTCGCTCGCGCCTGCAATAGGCACGTCCCACGGCGCGTTCAAGTTCAAAGGCGACGCGAAGCTGGATTTCGAACGGCTCGCGGCATGCAAGAAGATCACCGGGCTTCCCCTCGTGCTCCACGGCGCGTCGGGCGTGCCGCAGTGGGTGCTCGAAAAGGCGGTCAAGTACGGCGCCAAGGTGAGCGAGGCCAAGGGGGTGCCGGAGGATCAAATCAGGGGCGCGATCAAGAACGGCGTCTGCAAAATCAACATCGACACGGACCTGAGGCTGGCCCTGGCAGGAGCGATCCGCGAGATCATGGCGAACAAGCCGGAAGAATTCGACCCGCGCAAGATTCTGGGACCGGCGCGCGACGCAATCGAGAAGGTCGTGCTCGAGAAGTTCGACATGTTCGGCTGCGCGGGGAAGGCATAATCAGGCGCGGCCCCGGCGGCCGCGCCCATTCCGGACGCTCAGGCGTTCCCCTCGCCATTCCGCTCGAAAGCGCGGCCTGGGAGAGGGAAGCTGTTCATGGATTACGTACGCGGAAGACGAAAAGCTACGTCCAGCTTATGAGCTGAATCATATCCTCTTCGGTCTTGTTGAACCTGCCGCCGCGCCCCGAGGTGAGCCTGATCACCTGCTCGGTGTTCTTCGAGACGTAACCGAGCTTCTCCACTTCGATTGCCAGCTGCACGGCGCTCATCTCCCTGCCGGGCGCGGAGTCGAGGACCTTGGCCATCAGGTCGGCCAGCCTGGGCCCCGATTTCTTCGCAGGTTCCCCGGCAGGCGCTGCAGGCTCCAAGGGCGCGGGCCCGGGTGAGGCCGCAGTCGCTGAGACGGCCTGCACCACCGCCGGCTCGATTGTCTCGGTCCTCCTCGGCCTCCCGCGCTTCCTCCGTGTTTTCTGCTCCGCGGCTTTCGCCCCTTCCGCAGGCGCGGCGGTCCCCTCCGCCCTGGCCTTCCTGCCCCTGCCCCGGCGCTTCCCGGGCGCCCCGCCGGCTATCTCCGCTATGGCAGCATCCACGGCCTCCAGCTTCGCGGCCAGCTTCTCACGCTTCGAATAGAGCTTCTCGAGCATGCCCTGCTTCTTCTCGAGCAGCTTCTTGAGTTCGGCCAGGGTCATATTGAGACTCATCTTTCCTCCAGATCCGGACAAGCCGGAAAGCCGGGAACGGCTATGGATATCGCGAACCCGGCGCCATATGTTGAAACCCGCGGGATTATAACCGAGTCCCGGCGGCCTGCAATCGAAATGAATGCGATTCAATCCCCGGTCTTGGCCGCGTAATACGCCTTTTCCTCATCCCCGAGGCCGAGCATTGCGAGAATCTCCGCGGCCTTCCTCCTGTCTCCGAACCGGATGTGGTAGACGGCATACCCCCTGCGCAGCGCCTTGTCCGAGGACATGTCCAGCCCCGCCTCGACTATCCCCGACAGTTCGGCGGGGGTCATGTCCTCAATCCGGATCCCCACCTGGACGTTGCCGGACTTCACGAACACCTTGCCGCCCTCGATCCTGGTTATCTCGCCCTTGTTCCCCTGGATTTCCACGACCCTCCCGGCCGCCTTGTTGCCCGCGCCGCCGGCTGCCTTAAGGAATGCGGCCAGATCGTCGACGTCCCGTATCTCCCTCGTGACCTCCTCCCAGATTGCCTTCTCCTTTATGCGCGACCTCGCCTCCTCGAACACCCTCACCGCCCCTGCGAAATCGCGCGATTTGACCAGGGGCTGCGCCTTGCTCCTCGCAGCGTTGAGCGCCTCCATCTCGGCTGCGCGGCGCATCTCGTCCTCCCATTCGGCTTTCGCCTGCGATATGGCCTTGCGAAGGGCCGATGCCTCGGAACCCGTCTTCCCGACGCCCATGCGGCCGATACGGTCCGCGAGCTCCATCGCCTCGTCGAACTTGTCGTTCGTGACCAGCGCGTCAATCCGGCTCTTGAGCGTCTCCGCCTCCGCCTCGGCCGCGGAGACAATCTTCTTCTCGACGGCGTCGGTCGTCGAGAACGCCTCGAGGCAGCCGTAGCGCGCCGAGAACTTCCCCCGGAAATCGACCGCAAGCGCCCATGCCTTGCCGTATTCCCCCGACTTGATGAGGTTCCCCGCGGCTTTGTCGAAGGAGGAAAGCAGCGACTTGAAGATGCCCGTCGCCTCCCCCCTGATTCGCTCGATTTCCTTCCAGATTATCGCCGAGGATTCCGGCGGCGCGTCCGCGGCAATCTCCTTGAGCCGCTTTATGGTCGCGTCAAGAAGGTCGGGATTAAGGGCATACGCATCCAGCGCCTTCCTCATCTCCCGCTCCATGGCCTCGTCGTCGCCGGGACGCCGGGGCTCCTCGTCTTTCCGCGGGCCGGGAACGGGCTTGGGTTTCGGGCCGGGCGTCAAGTCGCCGCCCTCCCCGTCCCCGTCCTCCCCGCCGATTGACGAGAATACGATTACCGCCCCAATCAGAAGCACGGCTGCGGCGACCAGCACGTAGAGATAGTCCATTCCCGCCGCTCTGCGCCTCCTCGGCCTGCGGCTGCTCATCCTCTGCGAGGGCCTCGCCGCCGGAACGAATGGCCCGGCGAGCGCGGCGCGTATCGCGTCGGCGAGCTCGTCCGGAGCCCCGAACCTGTCCCTCTTGTCCTTGGCCGTCATCCTGGCCAGGAGATCCCATGCCGCCTGCGAAACCTCGACGCCGGAATCCAAGGGATGCGGCAAATCATCCCGGAGGTGCTTGGCCATTACGTCTTTCGGCGATCCGCCGGTGAACGGCGGCGCGCCGGTGAGCATCTGGAAGAGGGTGATCCCGAGCGAGTAGATGTCGGTGCGCGTGTCGAGGTCAGAGGCGCCCTCTATTTGCTCCGGAGACATGTAGTCCGGAGTGCCGAGCACGGCCCCTTCCTTTTCCCACGACTCCGCGTCGTCCCTCCTTGCGAGCCCCATGTCGGTAAGGAGCGCCCTGTTCTCCGGGTCGATCATGATGTTCGATGGCTTGACGTCACGGTGTATGATGCCGTTCGCGCATGCATGCCCCAGGGCCGAGGCGATGTCGAGCGCGATTCGAAGCGCCCTCTTCTCCTCGAAGCGCCCCTCGTCCTTCAGGACCTGGTCGAGGTTCCTGCCCTCGACTATTTCCATGGAGAAGTAGTACTTCCCGCCCGCCTCGCCCACGTCTATGCCGCGCACGATGTTCGGGTGGGAAAGCTTGCCCGCTGCGCGGGCCTCGGCCACGAACCTCTTTATGAACTTGGGATTCTCCGACAGTTTGCGCGACAGGATCTTGAGGGCCACAATCTTGTCCATGGACTTGTGCCTGGCCTTGTAGACGATTCCCGCTGCGCCGGCCCCGATTTTCTCGATTATTTCGAAGGGGCCGAAATCCCGGAGTTCTCTCTCCGGCCCTTCCGGCACGGGTCTGGTCTGCACGTTTTCCGCCAAGCGTCAATCCCCCAGCGCTGCGCTCTTCGAGGTTTCCTTCCCGCCCGGGAGCGGGAAAACAGGAATAGGATATCAACCGGGCGAGCGCATTGGCAACCGCCGCGTCCTGCCTCATTCTCCGGGTCGGAGCGCCCTCTCGGGCAGCCCCAAGCACGCTCTCGGCCGTCTTTCCCGCCAGCAGTATCGCCTGTCCGCCTCGGCGGTCACCTGGTCGAGCGCCTTCGCTATCTCCAAGGCGAAATCCTCGACCGCCTCGTCGGTCGCCGGGCGCTTCGGTGGGAGAATCGCATCGCCGACCACGACCAGGATTTCAGTGAACGGCTTTGGAAACATGAACCGGTCCCATCCTCGCGCCCACCAGGCGCGTTTGGCTGAAATCGCCATTGGGAGCACCGCCGCGCCGGTTTCCATGGACAGCCAGGCGGTGCCGGGCTGCACCTTCCTCCCGGGGCCCCTGGGGCCGTCAGGCGTTATCCCGAGGCCGGTCCCGCCCATGAGAAGCGAGCGGCACTCGCTCATGGCCTCTAACCCGCGTTTCGAGCTGGATCCGCGGATTAGAGGATAGCCCATGCCCTCGAGGACGTACGCGATCATCTGCCCGTCCTTGCTCTGGCTCACGATGTAGGCGAATTTCGGAAGCCTGAGCGTGAATAAGGGGACGCAGAGGCTTCTCTGGTGCCAGCATGCGCCTATGCGCGGCACCCCCGGCCGGAGGTATTTCCGGATTTTCCAAAGCCCCTCGACTTTCATGATGTACGTCGAGCAGACGAGCCGGTACGTGAAAGTGCCGAGCCGTTTCACAAGGAAGAGCAGGACCTTTTCGCCGAACGTGAGTTTCTTCATTCGGTCTTTATCTGGATCGATATCTTCTTCGGGTCCTCGACGCCCTTCAGCGTCGATACGATGGCCATCACCACCTTGGCGAGCAGCTCCGACACGAACGGGTTCATCATCACCTTGCCGCCGTTGACCGAAAGTTCAATCTTCAAATCCGCCACCTCCAAACCAGACCTCGAAATGTCGATGCTCTTTCGAATCTGAGGACGCTGAAAATGTACTGAAGAACGCCGAGAGAATGCAATCAAACCCCTTGAAACCCTTCAGCGTTGTCAGCTTCCCTTCGGCGTTTTCAGTGTCGAAGGCTCCCATTGGGTCAATATCATTCCGCACTTACTGATTCTCTTCCCCGTTCATTTCCGCCCGGCAGCCTTCTCAATCTCGTCCTTGGCCTTGAACGCGCCCATGGTCCCCGGATACTGCTCGACTATCCTCCTGTATTTAGCCAGGACCTCGTTCTTGCGGCCACCATGCTTCTTCGCGAAGGCCTTGGCCTCCTCGAACATCCTCATGGCCTCCGCGTCCTTCTGCACCTCGACCGGGGTGCGGGTGGCATCGCCGGAATTACTGCCCTGCGCCTGGTCCGGAGCAGGCTGTTCCTGGGAATCGTCGCCGCCGGAAAGCATTACGGTGACCAGGACGACGACGAAGAAGAATGCCGACAGCAGGAATGCGGCGACAGCGACAGCCTGCCATCCCCTGAGCGAGAACGGAGCATGGTGCTCCTCCTCGGGGAACGCCGCGTCAAGGCTGATGACGTGCGTGTCCTTCATGTCCTTGGCCCGCTCCTTCTGGAGGTTCGGATACGAGGTGAAAACGGCGTCCACCGCCTCCGCGAAGCCCGAAGCCGTGGGCCGGGCCTCCGGGTCGGACGCCATGCAGTCGGACACGAGCGCGTAGATCTCGGGCTGCAGGCCGCTGCGGGCGGATTCCAGCGGCTCGAACTCCCTCCTGAACACCTTCCCGAGAACGTCCAGCATGTTCTCGCCTGCGAAGGGCGCCTTGCCCGAGAGCATGTGGTAGAGTATCGCCCCGAGCGAATAGATGTCCGCTGCGGACGTGACCTCGGCGGGCTTCCGCGCCTGCTCGGGAGCGATGTACTCGGGCGTCCCGAGGATGATCCCCGCCCTGGTTATCTTCTCGGAGGAGATCGCTCCGTATCCCACTGCGAGGCCGAAGTCCACTATCCTGATACCCTGGCCCGCGGTCATCATCACGTTCCCGGGCTTGAGATCCCGGTGGATTATCCCCTTGCCATGAGCATGGTCCAGGGCTTCGGCGGCCATCCTCGCGACCGACAGCGCCTTCCCGGCGGGCATGGCCCCTTCCTTGTCGAGCAGATCCTCGAGGGTCCTGCCGTTTATGAACTCCATCGAGATGAAGTACCTGTCGCTGGCCTCGCCGACTTCGAAGACCCTGACTATGTACTTGTGGTTCAGCGATGCCGCAAGTCTCGCCTCGCGCAGGAAACGCTGGACGTCGGTCCTGTCGCCTACCGCGATTTTCGGGAGCTGCTTCAGGGCGACAATCCGGTCCATGGAGAGCTGCTTCGCCCGGAACACGCTGCCCATCCCGCCGCGCCCTATGAGCTCGTAAACCTCGTACCCCTTGACGTCCACGCTCTTGCGGTGCTTGCGTATGGCTTCCCTGAGCCTGTCCCTGTCCTCCGCCTTTATCAGGCTCTTCCTCAGGAGCACCGCGTCGAGCGCGTCCTCATCATCGCCCGTCTTCTCCGAGGCCTGCGCCCTGACCGCCTCGGAAAGTCCGTCGAGCGTGATGTACCCCGCCTTCAGGGCGCTGCGCGCGAACAAAATGTCGTTTTCGTCGGGCATGGATTGTCGCTGGAATACCGACCGCGGTTTGCCCTGATTCTAATCGACCTGACGCCCGTTGAACAGCGGCTCCTGGAATCGACTGCCTCCGCCTCGGAACCCCTCCCTCGAAAACCATCCCGGTAATGCAAGATAGCTGCATGCATTGCTTTTTCACCCGATGGAAAGACCCTCGTTTCCACGGGTATTGACGGAGTAATAATTTGGGGTCAGTCCCCGCATTTAAGCATTCTTCCGGCCTCCCGCTTCCATTTCCCCATGGGTCCTGCTTCTTTCGATTCCGCCTGCTTTACCAGGCGGCTTATGTTCCCATGATGTCCGGCGTATATCTTTCCCGCAATCCAGTTGCTGTCCGCCGTCGTTCTTCTCCGAAGCAGCCATGCTAGAAAAGCCTTTTCCTCACTTCCTTTCCTCATACCGGGAAGCATCCCTGCATCGAGACGGAGGATGCGCAGTCCAGTTGCGAGCAGCTTCTGGGCTTCACGAATCCCATGTTCTCGCTTCGCCGCGCCTCCGAATGATTCCGCCTTCTTTCCTTTCAGCAATCCGGGCAGATGAATGACGAGGGTCTCCTGGAAACTATCATCGCCTAGAAACCACCCTCGGCGAATCCTTTCCCATCCCTGCCTCAGTGCGTCCCCATTTCTGGTTTCCAATTTTTCCGCCAGGTTCTCGGTGTACAACTCAAAGTTCGATCGGCCTTTCGGGGTGTCCTCGAGCCCGAGTTCCCCAAGCGCCAGGTTGACAGTGAGCCAGAAAGGACGGCGATTCGGACTCGATAAGTACTCCTTGAAACTGCTCCAGACATAATCCCCAAGCATGTCTTTGCCGGCTTGGACAAGACCGCTGCGAACAGGATTCAAATGGATGTAATCAACAACCGTCCGGAACCACTTCCCGTCTTCAGTGTCAATCGGAAGGGCCTTGTACCGCCCCTGCAAAAGGTGACCATAAAGATTGTGGATTCTGTTGACTCTTTGGGTGTATGTTCCCTGCATCCACTTCATTCCCGCTACCAGGTTCGGCTCAGGCGTCTCGAGAAGCAGATGATAATGATTCACCATCTGTACGTATGCATGCACCCTCCAGCCTGTCTTGTTGCATGCCTGACCTAAAGTTCTCAACCAGAGTTCCCTGTCTGTGTCATCAAGAAAAATGGAGTCTCCCCGGTTGCCTCTGCTCATCACGTGGTAGAACGCACCCGCGTATTCGATGCGCGGTTTTCTTGCCATGGTGCTCCGCACGCTTCTCAACTGGCAGTCAATGTTTAAATGCGGGGACTGACCCCTTAATACCGAACAATAAGCCTATCACGACATCCCGTACCTGTCCATCTTCTTCTGGAGCCCGAACCTGCTGATGCCGAGGATCTGCGCGGCTTTCGACTTGTTTCCGCCCGCCCGGGCCAGAGCGTCACGTATCATCTCAATCTCGAGTGCTTTCACCCTCTCGCCCATGTCAAGGCCTGCCTCCGGGGGCTGGTCGGAATGAGCTTCCTTGAGCCTCGGAGAAAGATCATCCGCGCCTATCACCTTCCCACCCAGCGCCGCAGCGCGGAGTATCTCGTTCTCGAGCTCGCGCACGTTCCCAGGCCAGTCGTAGGCAGCGAGCAAATCCAGCGCCCCGCCGCTCAACTCGAGCTTCTCTCCGGGCTTCGCCACACGGTTCAGGAAATGCCTTGCCAGGAGCGGGATGTCCTCCTTCCGGTCCTTGAGCGGCGGAACCTCTATCTTGAGCACGTTGAGCCTGTAATAGAGGTCCTCCCTGAACGATCCCGCCTTGACCATATCCTCGAGCTCCCTGTTCGTGGCCGATATTATCCTCGCGTCAACCCGTATCGACGCCTTGCCCCCCACCCTGCGGATTTCGCCCTCCTGCAAGACCCTAAGGAGCTTGCTCTGCAGGCCGTGGCTCATGTCCGAAACCTCGTCCAGGAACAGCGTGCCCCCGTCCGCCAGCTCGAACAGCCCCTTCTTGGTTTCGAACGCGCCCGTGAAGGATCCCTTCTCGTGGCCGAAAAGCTCGCTCTCGAGCAGCGTCTCAGTGAGCGCAGCGCAGTTCTCCGCCGCGAAAACCGCCGCCTTCCTAGGCCCGCACGCATGAATCGCCTTCGCAACCAGCTCCTTGCCCGTCCCGCTCCGGCCCACAATCAGCACCGGCGCCTCGGACGCCGCAATGCGGTCCATGAGCGAGAAGACCTTCTGCATGGCCGCGCTAATACCCACCATCCCGGGGTACCGCGACGGCCCCGTCGATCCGTCCGCCGGAACCTTGCTCTTCAGGTCCGCGATGGATTCCTCCTGGCGCGCTACCTTTTCGCAAAGCTCCCTGTTCAGCCTGTCCAGTTCCTTTCCGCGCCGCTCGATTTCGTTTCGGAGCCGCGCGTTGGACAGGGCAACCGCCGCGTGTTCCGCGAACATCGACAGGAACCACAGGTCGTCCTCGGTGAACGCCCCGGCTCTCTGCCTGTCCTCGGCGTACAGGGCGCCGAGGACTCCGGCCGGGCCCAACAGCGGCACGCACATGACCGACTTGAGATTCAGGTTACGAACGCTCACGTTGTCCATGAACCTCCCGTCGCACGTCGCATCTTCCGTCATCACCGGCAGCCCGGTCTCGACCACTTGCTTCGCAATGGAAAAGCTAATCTCTCCCTCGGGACTGAGAACCCTGCCCCCCTCCATGTTTCTTGCCGCGAGAATCTCGAACCCTCCCCCCGACGCCAGGATGAAGCCGCGCTGGGCCCCGACCGCCGACAACGCCATGTCGAGGACCATCTCGGGTATCCGGGCGAAGTCCTGCTCCTGGTTCATCCTCCTGGCAACGGCCTGGAGAATCAGGAGCCTCTTCTCGCGGTCCGCGACGGCGCGCCCTCCTCCGCCCGGCGGCGTCCCCTGGCTTGCGGAGGAGCCGATCGCCGGCGCAGGGCTCCGGGCTGCGGGAGGGCTTAGAGCCGCTTCGAGGGCGGCGGCGGCGTTGGAAGCCCTGAGGTTCAACGCGGCATCCGGCGCGGAAGAGAGCTTCCGCCTCGCGTCGTCCAGGGCCGAAAGCGCGAACCGCCTCGTCTCCGGGGCAAGATTCGCGCATGCGGCTGCAGATGCGGCGAAGTCCGTGGCGACTTCGAGCAGGTGCACAGGGAACGGTTCGAGAAGGGAAACCGCGGTCGCGAAGGCCCGCTCCGCGTCCCCGGCGCCGCCGCTCCTGAGAAGGCACGAGGCTTCCGCCGCCGCAAGCCTCGACCGCACCTGAGGGGCCGCGACGTGCGTAGGAAGGCACCCAATCCCGGCGCGGGCGGAATCCAGCGCCCGCGCCGCGTCCCCGCGGGACAGATGGACCTCGGAGTCAACCAGCAGGAAGACCGCCCTGAACAGCGGCTCGGTCCTGCCTTCGAAATCCGCCTTGAGATCATCCGCCTCCCGGAACCTCTTCTCCCTCAAAAGCACAAGCGCGAGCCTAGTCGAGGCCGAGAGCTCCTCGGCAACAGCGCCGGCCGCGCGCAGCGCCTCCCTGGCGGCCGCGAGATATCTTCCTGCCTTTCTCAGCCCCCCGGATGCTGAATACGCCTTGCCTATCGCGGACAGCGCCGTCCCGCGGGCAGGCCTGAGTCCCCGGCGCGAGGCGGAAAGAGCCCTTGCAAGCGCGGCGAATCCGCCTGGAGAGTCGCCGGTCATGGCCGAGACGATTCCAGTCGCAAGGTCAATCTCGGCCTCGAGTCCCGCCTTCCTCCGCATGTTGATTTCGCCCGCCCTGAGAAGCCTGCTTCCCGCTTCGGCGAAATCGGCGGCGGCTATGCTGCAAAGGCCGAGATTGACGAGGCACGAGGTCTCGAGGCGGAAGTCGCCCGAACCCTCAGCATGATTCAGCGCCTTCGCGAAATTGGCCTCGGCCCTGGAAATCTCCGCGAGGTCGAGCGCTATCTTCCCGAGGACGTGGTGGCAACCTGCTGTCTCCTCCGGCGCAAGTCCGCCGGAAACGAGCGCGAATCCAAGTTCCTCCCTCGCCTCCTCGAATCTCCCGAGCCCCCTCTTCGCCTCGGCCGCGGCGAGGAGCGCCCGCGCAGGTCCGGCCGGAAACCGCGGAATGCCGGAGAGGGCCTCCATGGCGCCGGCGAAGTCCCCAATCGCAAGACCGGTATCGGCGGCGGCGATGGCGAGGTTCTCCCTCTCTTTTCCGCTCAACCCGCCCCACCTGAGCGCGGACCGGATCCTCTCTTCGGCCTCCCCGTGCTTCCCGGCCGCCACCAGCATCCTCCCCAGCGCCGCGTCGGCCTGAGCACCCTCGAGGCTGCCCTTCAGGGAATCAGCAGCGCGCCTGAGGGCATCCTCCACCTCCGCTTGCGCGCGAGATTGCGGATGCGCAGAGAGCATGCCGAGCCCTTCCGAGATTTCACCGGCCCTGAGCATGTGGAGAGCAATCCTCTGCACCGGCCCGGAGGTCTTCCTGAGGGCCTTCGCAGCGGCGAGATTCATGGCCTTGAGCATGCCGGGTTCAGCCGACGCGAGAATGGATTCCTCCGCTCCCTGCACGGCGAACCTCAGCATGCCGGCCTGCCTCACCAGGACCGAGGCGGAACAGAGCTTCTCCACGGCAATCTTAGCCCGCCTGGTCCCGAGCCCGGAGGTCCGGGCGACGGTCTCTTCCGAGGCCTCCTCGCCAAGAACGGCGACCGCTTCGGCAGCCGACCTCGCCTGCGAATCCATCCGGATTACCCTCCCCGCGAACGCCCCTGCTCCTGCTTCCCCCGCTTCGAAGGGAAGAACCGGAGACAGAATCCCGCCCTGCTTCCCGGTCGCGCGCATCGCGGCCTCGACGATGCCCATGGCCACGCCGGGAAGACCGGCGGAAACCGCGACGATGGATTCGAGAACCTTCGGGGAAAAGGCTCCCGCCCACGCTTTGCCGTTCACCGCCTCCTCGATTTCCCGATGCTTGAGCGGAAGCAGCTCTATGCGCTCGACCCTGAAGTCCTTGGGCATTGAAGGCAGGACAGTGCCGGGAGGAAGCGACGCAGCCGCGAACGGACAAGGAGAAGAGCCCGCGCCCTTGAGCGCCATGCGCAAGGGCTCGGCGTTCTCAAGCCCGCATACCAGCAGCGCCGGCGGAAGACCCGGCGCCGAGGCCCGCCGGGAGGATGCCGCAAGCGTCCCCAGCGCCCAGGATATCCTCTTCTCCGCTTCGGCATCTGAAAGCCCGCGGCATCTCACGAGCATCGACGCGAGCCCAAGGGCCCTGATTGATGAATGCAGTTCCTCGATGAACCTCGTCTTGCCGACCCCCTTCGAGCCGGTGACGGCGAGCACGATTCCGGTCCCGGGTTTCGCGCATGCGTGGATTCTGAGCGCCCTGTCGAGATCCTCCGATCTTCCGGACATCCTGCCCGGCACGAATGCGCCGCCCCGCAGGTCGGCCCACCTCTCCAGGGCGCCGGCGAACTCCGCGGCGTCCCTGTACCTATCCTTCGGGTCGGGATGGATTGCCTTCATTATTGCGGCGGCGAGCTTTTCGTCCACTGCGGGATTGACGAGATGGACGGGTTTCGGAGCTTCCCGGTTCATCCGGGCCGCTTCCTCGCCTGCGCCCGTTGCGGGATATGGGGGAGCGCCGGAAAGCGCGCAATAGAGGGACGCGCCGAGGGAATAGACGTCGCCAGCGGGTCCCAGTTCGAGCCCCATCAGGTTCTCGGGCGCCATGAATCCCGGGGTCCCCCTGCCGGGCCGGGAATCGAGACCCGGGCCGGAAGCGTGGGAGAAATCAACGAGCATGGCGCGCCCTTCCTCCGAGACCAGTATGTGTTCGGGGTTGACGTCGCCATGCACGAAGCCCCTGCCGTGCACGTGTTCGAGCGCGCGGGCAATCTGCGAGCATGCCTGGACCGCAGGCAGCGGGGAGGCCATCGCTTTGGAAAGCTTCGAACCCATGGCGTATTCCATGGCGAACCAGCCCGTCCCCTCGGCAAGGACCTTCGGCACGGCGGGATGCGACAAGGCCTTGAGAATGCCCGCCTCCGCCTCGAGCGACGACCGGGATCCGGCATCCGGTCCCGATATCTTCACCGCGGTCCTGAGTCCGGCAGCCCCGTCCTCCGCCAGCCAGACCTCGCCCGTCGCGCCGCCGCCGAGTCTCGCGAGCAGCGCGAACCTGCCCCCGATTTTCCTGTCCGGAACCGCCACCCTCCCCCCCTTTTCATCACCATGTCCGGTCGAAATCCCATCCATCATACTAACGCGGATAACGCCCGAAGGAACGTGAATAATCCGTACGAAGCATGGTGCCTCGCGCTTCGTGCGGATTAACCGCTTCGCGTACTTGTTCCCGTCCACGTTCTCGTACACGAATTCCACATGAAGCACGAACGCGCTTCGTGTGGAATATACCCTCTCCCCCGATTTTCGGGGGAGAGTGGCAAGGGTGAGGGGGGAGAGTGGGGAAGGGGAAGGGCAAGTGATCCGCTGACGTCAATTCAGTTCGATCGATTCTCTTTTTCATGCAATACGCGTCTTGCTACCAGGTGTGTCCTCTGACCAATATTAGAAGTGCGAAAGATCCTGGACACTGCCCCCTTCCAAACCGAACCGACGAATCCATGAGAAAACCAGCAATCGAAGCGTCAATGCAATCGAGATACCTTAATGCTTTTGATAACATCCGGACATGGATGGACAGGAATCAGAGAAATCGTGGCGCCAAATCCAGAAACCGGCGTATTTCCCCGTGCTCGGCTTCATGACCGGCCCTCCCGGGTTCTACAGGAACGGCGGACTGTTCCGGTGGCTGAAAATCTTCATGCTCAGGGCGGAGAAGGATCCGCTGTTCCTCTCCCAGGTGCTGCATTTCCTCGACTTCGGCGTCAAGCGCAGGGTACTGGACCGGTGGCTCGAAAAACCGCTTCTCGAGTGGATAAGGGAGGCCGATCCGGGACTGAAACCCGCGGTCTTCCTCGACTCCGGCGGATTCCAGTTTCTTCACGACGCGAACGACTGCCTGAAGGACTACCTCAGAGTGGATATGGGCATCGACGTGGACGCCGGCGGATCGTACATGCTCCAGAGGCGCCTCGGCGCGGACTACGTCGTGTCTTTCGACTATCCCCTCGATCCGAGGCTCGCCGTGACCGAGGCTTGGGAGAGGTGCGAACGCAGCATCGCCAACGCAACGGACCTCCTCAATCGCGTGTCGCAAGAGCCCGAGGCGGGGCGGCCGCTGCCGATGCTGGCGGTTCACGGCCTGGACGCCGCGATGGCGGCATCGTACGTCAAGGAGCTGTTCAGGCATATCGGCGGGATGGGCAAACCGCTTCCGGCCTTCGGCCTTGCAGTGGGATCTCTTGTGCCCCTTGCGCTGCCGTCGTCGAAGAACTCCGTGAAGATCCTCGAAATCGTTTCAGCGGTCATGGATTCGATTCCCGAGGAGCACAGGGGGTTGCCCGTCCATGCGCTGGGCATGTCGGGCCCGATAGTCCCGTTCCTGGCCTACATGGGAGTGGGATCATTCGACGGATCGAGCTTCATCGTGGGGGCGAAAACACTTTCCTATTCCGCAGGCAGGAAGAAGGCCATGTACGACGTCACAGACGGGGATTTGGAGGATTGCGGCTGCGATTATTGCCGCCTGATGGGGGAAATCGGGATTGGGCGGGTGCATGCAGCCCTGAAAGGCAGGGAGCGCGGCAGTCTCGAGGAGCTTGCCCGCTTCGATCCCGCCGAAGCGGCGAACCGCATGGATGGGAAGTCGAGCGTGTACGCGCTGCTTGCCATGCATAACTTCTACGCCGTGAAACGGACCTTCGCGGAATACGGGAAATCCGGGCTCCTCGACGGGGATCCGTCGTACTTGTTCATGCACTGCGAAAAGCAGGGATCCGACCTCGGCGACGCCCTCGCCTGGCTTGCTTTGAACGATGAGGCGACGGGGGCCGAGGCGCGCAGGACGCTGCTCGTGCCCCCTTCTCCTCCTCCGGAAGCCCGGCCGGCCGGGGAGAAGCAGGTCATTTCGCTTTCACTGACCAGCGATTCGTTCAACATCCTCGAGAAGAAGTACAGGCCCGAGGGAAGAATCGCCCTAATCCTGCCTTGCACGCCGCAGAAACCATACGCATCCTCGAAGACCCATACCAGGATTATGGATGCCGTCCGGGGGAGGTTCGGCGAAAGGCGGAATCTAATCGAAAAAATCACGCTCTCGGGGCTTTACGGGCCGGTGCCGGAAACGCATGAGCTCGACAAGCCGGTGATGCGCTACGATTACAGGCTCCGGACCTACGACATCTTCAATCCCCAGAAGCAGCTCGTGAAGGACAGGCTTGCCGACTTCCTGGACAAGTACAGCGCCGATTTCAAGTCCATCCTGTTCCTGGTTTCCAAGTCCCCGTACAGGGAGATTGCCGAATCAGTCTCCTCCCGCTTCCCGGAATCCGTGGTCATCCCTGAAAAGGGCGGAAAAGCCGACATCGCTTCAGAGAAGTGCGTCGCAATGCTGCTCGAAGAACTGTGTAGACGCCTGCTGTAGCCCGGATAATCCTCGAAGAGTCGCGGATTGTCCGGGCTGTATGTTTAATTGCGGGGACTGACCCCATGGGATCAGCCTTCATCCCGAATCGGGTCCCTCTGCGCCTTGTAGCCGTTGTTGTGCGGAATGTCGAATACGCACCTCGCCAGCCAGTTGAAGGTGAAGGCCACGGGAGTGAGCGGAAGCGCCCACCAGCCTAAACCAGCGCAGCCTGTCACGTATTTCCTGCTCCAAAGCTCGCCCCAGAACAAGTCAAGGATGTCGTCCGCCGCGTCGTCCAGGACGGAAACCGGGTGAAGGACGAACTGGTCGAGCGCAAGAGCGCCCAGGCCCACGGGAACGAGAACGGGTGTCAGCATGACCTTCATCGCCGTCGATTCGGGAGTCATATTCCGCTCCACCCAGTTGAACGCCCTCAGGTTGTCCCTTTCCAGAATCGCGCAACCGGTTGCTGCGAACATGGAAACCAGCACTAATATCAAAGCAGCGCGTTTCATTGCCTGTTCCTCCAAATGTCTTCCTGTAGAAAGGAACCGAGCATCAGCATTCAATCCAGGAGAATCTCCGATCCCTGCCGTGCCACCGAGAACGCGCCGGCATCATCCATGCGGCTGGCGAAAAGGCGCGATGGTCTCGGGTCGTCCAAATCGAAAACCGAATGCCCGAGCAAGTCGAACATGAAATAGACCGGGCTGGCTATCACCGAGGGAATGAACAGCAGAACCCTAAGGTAATAGCTCCTGATTTCCGTTCTCCAGAGGAGGTCGTAGGTGCGATCGATGGAGCCGGGAATCCTCGTAACCGGATGAACCAGAAATACGTCCAGAGCCACGCTTGACAATCCCACGGGAAGCACGAGCGGTGACAGCGCCAGCCGCTCTGAAGGCCGATTAATCCAGGTGGTCTTCGAATCAAGGTATTTTGTAACCCTGAGATTGTCGTAATCCATGCAAGCGCAACCGGTTGCGAAGAGACAGATTACAGGTGCAAGAACAAGTCGCCTCATGGCTCACCTCCGCTTTGAGATTCAATTTTATCTTGTGCTGAATTGAGAACACTATTCAAAAAAAAACTCCCCCCTTCCTCTCTAGCAAATCGTTCCTGTAGCAGCACAAATGAGTAATTGCCTCGATTGGACCAATTGAGGCTGAATTAAACTGCCCTGGTTTCTCCGGCTTTCGTGTTCTGATATCAGAATAATTATATCACATATTCTCAAAAAAGCAACATAAATCAAAGATTTTCAGAATAACCTCGCCACAGGTATCCATTTGGCAGATGTGTTTCAGGAATAACAATCGCTAGATTGGTATCTGATGGCGATTTTAGTTCTCCGAACTATACTGGAGTTCATGAAAATCGACGAGGCATTGGAGCGGATTCAGGCATTCCTGATGCTCAGGTTCCGTGAATTCATTCCCAATGCTGACATGGAAGAAATTCGAGAAAACAAAGGCAAAGCTGGTCAGTTGATGGAAAAGGCGATTGGCCTCCCTCAAAGCTCGCAGTTGCTTGATTTCGAAGACGGAGACCTCAAGACATACAAATCCAAACCCGATGGCGATCCTCTGGAAACAATAGCCATCCACCAGTTCGGGGACGATATAGACGATTTAATCAGGAAGCAGCCTTTCAAATCTTCCTCAATCCACAAGAAGACAAGCAGAATGATTATCATACCTATCTGCAAAGTCCCGAAGGACCCGGGGAATTGGTACATCGCACATGCCGCCATGATTGATGCAAGGGATGGGACGCGCTGGTTCATGGAATTCGAATCTTCCTACAATCAAGTGTTGGATGAACTCCATAAACACATTTGCAAGTCGGGAAAGTTCCATACTTCAAACGGAGTCTATCTCCAATTGAGGACCAAGGACTCCAAACCATACAGGCAGCTCTATTCCAGGGTGCTAAGCAAGACCCTTTGTGATAAAAGAGTCGCCATCTATTTCAGGAAGAGGTTCATGAAGGAGGTCTTCGGAATCGAATGATTCCCAAGCGAGAAGCGATGAAGAACAATCGAATATCCAGGGAGCGCAGCATCGCCAAGAATCCTATAAAGCTAAAGCCATATTTCAGGGATGCTCGCGGCTATTTCGTCCTCTATCACGGGGACTGTCTTGATATCCTTCAGGGTCTCAAGGATATCGACCTCATCTTTGCGGATCCGCCCTACTTCCTGTCCAATGACGGATTCACCTGTCATGCGGGGAAGCAGGTTTCGGTGAACAAGGGGAAATGGGATAAATCGCGGGGTGTTTCCTGGAATCATGATTTCAACAGGAAGTGGCTTTCGGCTTGCAGAAACGCGCTGGAAGCAGACGGCTCGCTTTGGGTCTCCGGAACACAGCATGCCATCTATTCAATCGGCTTCGCCATGCAGGAACTGGGATTCAAAATGCTCAATTCCATCGTGTGGTTCAAGACCAACGCCCCTCCGAACCTGAGCTGCAGATACTTCACTCATTCGCATGAGACAATCATCTGGGCAGCTCCGGACAAGAAATCGAGGCACGTGTTCAACTACAAGGAAATGAAGGCTGAAAACCTGGGAAGACAGATGCGGGATGTCTGGTCGCTCACCGCCCCGGGACCTGATGAGAAGAAGCAGGGCAAGCATCCGACTCAGAAGCCCCTCAAGCTTTTGGAGAGAATCATACGCGCCTCGACGCAGCCGGGCGACCTCGTTCTTGATCCGTTCACCGGAAGCTCGACAACCGGCATGGCGGCCGTCTCACTGGGCCGCAGGTTCGTCGGGATAGATACGGAGAGGAAATTCCTGGACCTTTCCATACGCAGGTTCGAGGCCATGAACATCATGAGACCGGATGCATGCCGGAATTCAATACTGATTCCACCGCAAAAACCGCGATTCAAGCAGCCGCGGAAATCGACCTTTTTCAAAAGCGTGAAATTGTCGAACTCTTTCAGGAAGCACGCATGAAATCAGCCATTGCATTTCTCCTCTTCCTTACGGCCGTCTGCGGATTTTCCAGCGGCCAGGAAAAGCAGGAACCGGATTTTAGCCGCTTCGAGGAGGCGGCGAGGAAGTTCGTGACGCTGCTGTCCGAGGGCAAACACGAGGACGCAGCTGCAATGATCGACGAGAGCGTCAAGAAGCAGATTCCTCCCGAGAAACTCAAGGAAGCCTGGTCCGCGGCCATCGAGCGATTCGGCCCGTTCAAGGAAATCGTCTCGGTCCGGAACGAAATGCACGAGGATCGTCCCGTGTCGTTCGTCTCCTGCAAGTTCGAAAAAGGCGGATTCGACGTCAAGGTCGCGTTCGTCATGAAAGGCGGAATAACGGGCTTCTTCTATGTTCCCACCCGGAAGGAGATGCCGTACAAGGCCCCGTCCTACGTCGATCAGTCGGCGTTCGAGGAGAAGGAGCTCAGGTTCGGAGCCGAGGGTTGGGAGCTGCCTGCGACCCTTGCGCTGCCCAAGGGGGAGGGCCCCTTCCCGGCCATCGTGCTTGTGCACGGGTCCGGACCCAACGACCGGGACGAAACCATCGGGCCCAACAAGCCGTTCAAGGACATCGCCTGGGGCCTCGCTTCCTCGGGAGTCGCCGTGCTGCGCTACGACAAGAGGACGCTCGTTCACGGATCGAGGATGGTCTCCATGAACACGGGCGCGGGAGCGCTCACGATAAACGAGGAAACCGTGGACGACGCGGTCCTCGCCGCGGAACTCATGGCAAAGACCCCCGGCGTGGACAAGTCGAAGGTCTTCATCCTCGGCCACAGCCTGGGCGGCATGATGATTCCCCGAATTGCGAAGCGCTGTCCGTCCGCGGCCGGGTTCGTGGTGCTCGCAGGCGCGGCCAGACCGCTCGAAGACCTGATTCTCGACCAGTACGCCTACATCTATTCCCTGGACGGATCCGTCTCGGAGACCGAGAAGAAGAACCTCGAACGCCTTAAGGAACAGGCGGCAAGAGCCAAGGACCCCTCACTCTCCCCTGACACCCCGCCGGGACAGCTGCCCCTGGGGTGCCCCGCCCGCTACTGGATTGACTTGCGGACATACCGGCCGGCTGAAGAGGCTGCCTCAATCGAGAAGCCGGTTCTGGTGCTGCAGGGCGAGCGCGACTACCAGGTAACGATGGAGGACTTCGCCCTTTGGCGCAAGGGGTTCGACGGCCGGAGCAACGCGGTTCTCAAATCCTATCCTGCGCTCAATCATTGCTTCATGCACGGCAAGGGCAAGGCCACGCCCATGGAATACACCCTGCCGCTCCACGTCTCGAAGGAGGTGATTTCGGACCTGGCGGAATTCATTTTGACGAAGCGATGAAAGTCGACTTTGAATGCCCCGAGAAATTCCCTGATTGCGCCGTTGCCTGATTAGGAGGGAGTCCAATTCCTGGAATGAGTTTATATGCTTGAATCTCTCGATCCGGACTGGATTGACAAACGTCAACAGTCGACCTGACCCCTTTCTCGCGATGCAGAAGAACCGCTTCTCCCTTGCACTGTGCTCCGCATCTCTGGCGATTACGTGCCACGTATCGAAAAACGCCAGCTGGGCCATCGCAAACGATACACCATCTTCGTGTGGAATTAGTTACTTCTTTTCCTTCCCTTTTTCGAGCTTCGCCGTTCCCCTGATTTCCAGGGTTTTCGGGTCGAGCCTGAAGACCGAATCCCCGAGCACTGCCACGAGCTCTTCGCCGGATCTGAGGATTTTCGCAGAGGCCCCCTGCCTGTCCTCCCCGGGCAGCGGAGGAAGCTCCCGGATTTCCTTCGCGTCGAGGAATCCGTCGCGATTCCGGTCCGCATGGTCGAACATCTCGGGCGGCCCCCTGAACTCCATCCTGTCCACCCTGCCGTCGCCGTTGCCGTCCAGCCGCTTGATTCTCTCCGCCTCCATCCGGCCGTCGAGACCGGCAGGCAGATCGACGTCGGCCTTCACCTTCATTTCCTTGAGGTCAACGCGCAGGACGCGGTAACCCGATAGAATCCAGAGCAGATCCCCTTCGCCGGAAACCGACGGCGCGTTGCGGGAAGACGGCCTTCCCTTCTTGTCGAAGGGGCCGCCAGCGGGCTCCCCGAAGCGGTTGTGCCCCAGCGGCGAGAGATCGGACGCAGAGAACAAGTACAGGGTGTTCGGGCCGACCACCGCAACGACGGTTTCCCCGGCGTACACCGCCATCTCGCGGCTCTCGCCCCCGGGTTCCGGGCCCTGGCGCCTGCCCGGGTCGTCTCCGCGCCTGTCTCCTGACCTTATTTCATCCCTGTCGAGCGCCCCGTCCCTGTTCCTGTCGAGGCGCTTGAACACCTCCGGAGGCCCCTCGAATTCCTTCTGCGTAATCCTGCCGTCCCCGTCGCGGTCCATGCGCTTGAGCATCTCATCCCCGCCCGGCCTGTCCGGCATGCCGCGTCCCGCGATTTGAACCGCCTTCGGGAGAATGGCAGAAGCCGCGGTCTTCATGGTATCGAGCGGAAACCTGGACAGCACGCCTTCGTCGGAAAGGATGAAAAGAGCGCCTCCTGCGAGCGCTGGGGCCGCCTTCACCGGCCCGGTGGATGCAGGAGGAGGCATGAAGGAATTGCCCCGGGGTTTCACCCCTTTGGACTTGCCGGCTAGCTGCTCGGCCACCGACGTGGTTCTTCCGGCGACGAACGACTTGAGCCCGAGAATCCCGCCGCCCCTGTCGAACGGACCCCTCGCCTGGATGTCCGACTCGACGCCCCTGCGGAAATCATCCGTGGAATAGGGCTTCATCGAGTCCTCCTCGACAGCCCTGCCTATGAGCTTCACCAGGCGGTCGATTTCCCGGTTCATGTTCGCCGGCGAAAACGGTCCGGAGCAGATGGTCTTGAGAATCTGCCGGTACTTGTCCCTGAACCTGGCGACGGAGAGGATCCGCTTGAACAGTATCTTTTCGCCCGAATACGGCTCGTCAATCGACATCTCCAGCATGTCCGAGCCTTCCTGCATCTTGAAGTTGCCGAAAGCCTCGTTCAGGTCCCACGGGATTACCGTGAACCGGTCCGCTTCCGGGTCATGATAAAGGTAATAGTTGTGACCGCTGCCGGAAGGACTGTCGAGATTGGAAAGAAGCGTGTTGACCGCGATATAGGAGAGCAGCCTGTCCACGTCGAGGCGCTTCTCGATTTCAGCGGCGAAAGAGGAGTCCGGCGCCTGGTTGACGGTCTTCACGAGCTCGATGAGCCGGGAATAGTCCCCCCGCTTGCCGTTCGAGTTGAGCTCGTATCCCCCGTACGGCTCGGGATCATCGCCGAACCACGTGAAATCGCTACCAGCCTCCCCCTTCCACAGGTTCCCTTCCGCGTTCCTGAAGTTCTGCTGCAGGAACAGGCGGTCGGCCTGCTGGACGGTGGTGTAGAGGCCGAGATATCTCTCCTTTTCGTCCCCGATACGGACGAAGACCCTCGCGAACCCCGCGCGGCTCGATGGAACCCCGGCGGCCTTGAAGAGCCGGTAAGCGAGGAATTCCCGCATCAGGGTGGGGTCCTTGAACGCGTTGTGCAGGTTCAGCTTGACCGCGCCGTGGAAAGAGGCCTTCTTGTCGTACGCGTCGAAATCGAGCTTGAGCGACTTCCGTTCGCTCGGCACCCCTGCCGACGAGTTGCCCTTCACCCTGACGGCAATGGCGTCGATTGCGACCTGGCCGCAGCGGAACCGGGCACGGACGTTCTCGAAAGGCCTCCTCATAATCTTTTCCCAGTCCTCGCGCGCAATCTCGAGGCGGATTTCGAGCACCTGATCCTCGGGGAATACCGCCTCCCACCTGGCTTCGGGAGCGGGCTTTTCCTTCTTCTCCGCCCCCGCCGCCCATGTCGCCGTGATGAATCCGACCAGAAAGCAAGTCGCAAAACCCGCCGCCCGCCTTGCCCCCGGACCCAGGATGCCCTTCGTTTCCTTTCCCAACGGTGTCTCCTCACCAATTGTGCGAATCTGATTATCGCCGCCTTTGGCAGCAACGCCTTCCCGGCGGCTCCCACAAACGAGAAACGAGGCCTTCCCGGCGGCCCCCGCAGCCGGTCGCCGGTACGGATAATCGCGATCACCCGTGAATTATCCGGGACAAACGGATATAAATTAAGGTATCTCCCGTCCGGCATCCAATGTGTGTGTTTCCGGGCGGCCATTATAACGGAGTTTCCCGGGCAATGCGGCGTCATACCGGAAACCGAGGATTCCGATCGCTGTGGCGCATCCGCTTCCTCACTGCGTTCATGATTTCCTCTCCGGTGCTGTTCCTCTGCGGATGGCTCGCCTGGGGAGCATGGTCCACCCATGCCGCGTACTGCGACGCCGCAGGCGCCGCCTGTCCGATGACCACCGAGATCTTCCATCTCAACCTTCACGACAGGCTGCGCCAGGACATCCGCCGCATGTCCATGCCGCCGCCGCCTGAACCCCCTTCGCTCCCGGTCTACTCGCTCTTGATTAGCCGCGCCGACAGCCAGACGCTCTCTTCGAACCTCTCGGCGGATTCGCAGCGGCCCTACGTGCCGGTCTTCGTCTCGAAAGGGGGCGGCCAGTTCCTCCCCGCCCGGGCAAGGGTGAGGGGCGGCCCTCACTGGCACTGGGCGCATCCGCAGAAATCCCTGAAGATAGCCATGGATTCAGGCGCCGCGCTCGAGGGCGAGGACGTGTTCAACCTGATAAACGAGGTCGCGCCCATCAGCGTCGGCGAACCCGTTGTTCTCGAAGTCCTCCGCGGCCTCGGCGTGCTGGCCCCGGACAGCAGGCTTGTGCGCGTGGTGATCAACAAGCGCCCCATGGGAGTCTACCTGTTCTCGGGCCACGCTGAGGCCGGATTGCTGAGGAAGAACGGCAGAATGCCCGGGAGCATATTCTCGGGCGACGACGCGCCCGTGGATTCGGCGACGGGTCTCGGGACGCTCTTCCGCGATCCGCGCGCATGGACCAAGGCGGCCTCCTCCGGACCGGGCAAGGCCGGCGGCATGGCGGAAATCGAAAGGCTGATTGAAAAGGTGAACAAGGCGGGCGCAGCCGAGTTCGCGGCTTTCGCGAAGGACGAGCTGGACCTCGGGAAATTCGCGGCGTTCGACGCCGTGGACGCGGCATTCGGAGGCAACCAGCACGATGCGAGGTCGAACCACAAGATTTATTTCGACGCGTACAAGGGCAGATTCGAGCCCATCGGCTGGAACTTCCGCGGATGGAGGCACGAGCCGCTGTTCCAGCCCGTGGAGCATCCGCTGCGCCTCAAGCTGGCGCATGTTCCGGGATACCTCGCATTGCGCAACCGCATCCTCTATGGTCTTCTGAACGGCCCCTGCGCGGTGTCGGAAATCCGCAGCCGGCTGCTTGGTCAAATCAAGCTCGCGGCCCCGGAGTACGCGGCCGACCCGTACTGGGACGCATACAGGCTGCTTCCGCCGGTCAACAGGGAACTGAGGCGCCTGGTCAGGCCCATGGACGAGGAGCGCCAGGCGCTGATTCTCGAATCCGAGATCAAGACCTTCGCGGAGCGCAGCGCGTTCCTCCTGCGCGGTCTTGAGGAGGACGGGATTACGCTGAGGCTGGGAAGGAAAGAGGCACGGGAAGCGGCCGCGGCGCTCGAGGTCGAGGTGACCGGCCGCGGGGCTTACAGGCTCGAATCCGCGGGAGTGGATTTCCGGCCGGGTCCGGGAGTGGGAGGCGGCTGGAGGCTCTGGCGCGACCTCGACCTCGACGGGGCCTTCGACCCGGGGGCGGACCAGGCCCTGGCGGACGAATCCTCGGGCGGCTCGCTCGCGGAGGACCCGGGGCTGCTCATCCCCGCGGCGAGAACCGTGGCGCGCGCGGATCCGTCCCCCGAGGCGGGCAACGTGACAATCTCGCCCGCTCCGAGGATCTACAGGTTCTTCATAGAGGCGGGCGAAGGAATGGAGGCCGCGAATCTCAAGTTCCGCAACGAGGTGACCGGATGGTCGTTTCAAAGGACGGTCCGCGCGGGGGACTGGAGGAAGGGGACCGAGGCTCCGGCGCCCGCCGGCTCGCCCGGGAGCGTGCAGCGGTTCGCGGCCGAAGAGACGGACGTCCATCCGTGGCTCCTAGAGGAGAGGCGCGGGCTGCCGGTGCGGCTCGGCCCGGGGGAAGTGCTGATTGAGAAGACCCGCGTTTTCCGCGAAACGGAGCCGGTCTTCATCGCAGCGGGCACCGCGATAAGGCTTTCGCCCGGCGCGTCGCTGGTCTTCCGAGGCAGGGTCGAGGCGGCGGGGACGGAGGAACAGCCTGTCTCAATCGAGCCGGTTGCGGGCGGGACCAGCTTCGGGGGGATAGCCCTGCAGGGTCGCGGGGCCTCGGGATCGGTCCTGCGATGCGTGCGGATCCAGGGCGCGACCGCGCCGGAATGGAACCTCGCGTCGTATCCCGCGGCCCTGAACGTCCACGATGCCGGCGGTGTCGTGATTTCCGGCTGCGTCTTCCGCGCGGCCCGCGATTCCGCAGACGCGGTTCACCTGGGATACGCGCAGGACGCGGTGATTGAGAACTGCCGGTTCGAGGGCATGAAAGCGGACGCGTTGGACCTCGAATTCTCCTCGGCGAGAATCACGTCCTGCAATTTCCGGAACCCCGGCGAAGAGGCGGTGGACATGATGGCTTCGACCGCGGAAATATTGGACTGCATCGTGACCGGGGCGGGCGGAAACGCGATTTCGGTGGGGGAGAGATCCTCGGCCCAAATCCGCGGCTGCCTGGCGGCTTCCTGCCGCAAGGGCCTGCTCGTGAAAAGCAGGTCCGAGGCGGTCGTCGCATGCAGCCTGTTCTTCCGCTGCGGGCTTGCGGTCGAGCTCGAGACCAGGAGTCCGAAGTACGGCGGCCGCAGCGAGGTCCGCGGCGAGACGCTCGACGCCGTGGAGTGCGGCGGGGTCTTCAAGTCCGACGACGGGTCCGCGCCGGGCTTCCTCCGCGTCATGACGGACTTTCCGCCGGACGATTCGCTCGGCCATCTCCTGAAGCACGTCCTGGGCCTCGAGAAGTGGGATGATCTTGCCGGGCTGGTCGGGAGGATGAGGAATTGAGATGGATTTCCCCTTGAAAAGCAGGCTCCCTAGCGCCGGATTCCTGTGGCTCTGCGGAACAGCCGCATTCGCGGCCGTCTTCTTCGCATGGGGGCTGCGCGAGCCCGGGCTCGACAGGGTCTGGAAGCTGCTCCACGAGCTCAAAATCGGAAAGAAACAGTGCCTTTCCAGTGGTGACCTCCGCCTCCTTCGCGACACGCTCCGCAGCCACCCCGACCTCTCCCCGGCAATCCTGGACGGGGCGGAAGCGAGGATACTCAGCGCCAACACGGAGGGATGGATTGAGACCGAGGCCGCGTACCTCCTCATCGCGCCCGGTCCGGCGAAAGCCGCGAGGCTCAAGTTCCGCTGGCGTCCTTCCGGCCCGCCACGGCCCGCCGCAATCATCCTGTCCGGGGACGCCGAGGAGGTCCGGATTTCGGCGGAAAAATCCGGGGAGGTCGACTTTGAAATCCCCGAAAGCCTCCGGTCCTCGATGCTCATCGAAATCAGGCTTGAAGATTCCGGGGGATGCGGCGGGCTCAAGGCAGGAATGCAGGTCCTGTCGGCGGGCGGGGGGGGGAAGGGCTGATGCTCCACCGGGCCAACAGGTTCGAGCTCAAGTACGTGGTGGACGCCCTCAGGGCGAAGGCGTTCATGTCCGATCTCCTCCCGTTCGTCAAGCCCGATCCGCACGGCAGCGGCGAGGGCTTCTACCGGGTCACGAGCCTCTACTACGACAGCCCGGACTTCCGGTTCTACAGGGAAAAGATTGACGGGCTCAGGAACAGGAGGAAGCTCAGGATCAGAATCTACCCGTGGCCGGGGTTACCGGATTCGGGCAGGGCGTGGGTCGAAATAAAGCGGAGGACGGACAGGACGGTGCAGAAGACCAGGCTCGAAATGGACCTCGAGTCCGCCAGGGCGCTCTGCGCGGGAGAGCTTGATCCCGATGCGCTTGAGGCCGGGGAAAGAGCCGCCGCGTGGGAGGTCCGGTCACTGGTCGAGGCGTTCCGGCTGGGACCTGCATGCGTGATTTCTTACTTGCGCCGGGCTTTCGTCGGAGGGGAGTACGACGAGGGGCTCAGGGTGACGTTCGACACGGATTTGACCGCGAGAGCCCATGCGCTCGACGTGGAAGCCGGGCTCAGGGGCCGGAGGTTCCTCCACCCTTCTAGCTGCATTTTGGAAGTGAAGATTGACGACAAGGCGCCGAGGTGGATTGCGAACCTGCTCGCCGCACACGACTTCTCGATGATGAGAATCAGCAAGTACTGCCTGGGGCTCGAGAGGTCGAGGGCCGGTTTCCGGGAATTCGCGGGATACTATCCGGCGCCTGGCCGGGGGGATTCCGGATGAAGAGCCGGTGCCGCCTGCCCGCAAACGGGCCTTCGCCCATGAGCGGCTTCTGCCCGTTCGCGCCGGGCTCGCGCGACGCTGCCTTGAAATGAGGCGGCGGGCGGGGTATCGTAAATTCGAGACGGGGTCGGATTCCGGCTTGTCCGGTTTATAGGTGCATATGGACGAATTCCTGAAGGAACTCGCGAGGTTCGGGGATCTCAGCGGCAGGTTCACCGCCTTCGACGTGGGGGCAGTTCTCCTCCTGAGCTTCGTCCTCAACCTGGTCGTGGCGTGGACATACCGCCGGACGCACAAGGGAATCTCGTATTCGCAGTCCTTCGCCCATACGCTCATCATCCTGGGGACGGTGGTGGGTCTCGTGATGCTTGTCATAGGATCGGACATCGCAAGGGCATTCGCCCTTGTCGGAGCACTGTCGATAATCCGGTTCCGCAACGCCGTGAAGGAAAGCCGCGACGTGGCTTTCCTGTTCCTCGCCATGGCCGTGGGCATGGCCTGCGGCACGCGCTTCTACCTGCTGGGGGCGTTCAGCGCGATCGTCATCTCGGCGATTATCCTCGCGATGCACAAGCTCGACCTGTTCGCAATGGAGTTCCGCGAGCGCATCCTCAGGGCCAGGTTCCCGGCGGCCGCCGACCCGGACGCGCTCCTCGCCCCGATTTTCGAGCGCCTTGCGGACGCGGCCGCGCTGGTCTCGGTCGAGACGGTGAGCGCCGACGGGACGAGGGAGGTTGTCTACACTGTCCGGCTCATGAGGAAGACCCGCGAAGAGGACCTCATGGACGAGGTCAGGAAGGTGAACGGCGGCCAGAAAGTCACCGTCGTCACCGGGTTCCAGGAAATCGACCTGTAACGCTGACGAGCGGAGTCTAGAAGTACAACGGCTCGTCAGCGTTATTCCACGCGCTGCGCGCGCGGAGAAGACTAGCAACTCGCTGGGCAAGGCACATGCCATGTCCGATTCAGAAGTTATGTCCGTAGAAGCGGTTCCGGGGAAACGCGGACGTAAAGGCGCAAGGAAATCTGGGAAACCTGCGATGCGACGGCGACCGTGCAGGTATTCGGCCTACTCCCCTTTGCCCAGCACTTCCCTGATTTTTACCGTCAAGCTGGCCTGGGAGAAGGGTTTTTCCATGAATGCCGTCCCGGGATCGAGGACGCCATGATGATGAATCGCGTTGTCGGTATACCCGGACATGAAAACGACTTTAATCTCCGGGCGGGTCTTGGAGATGATTCCTGCAAGCTCCCTGCCGCTGATGCCGGGCATGACGACATCGGACAGCATCAGATGAATCCTGCCGGCGTATTCCGTGGCGATTTCCACCGCTTCATCCCCGTTCCTGGCTTCGAGAATCGAATAGCTGACGGGCGCATTCGGCGGACAGGGGCCGGTAAAGGCGGCGGGAAGTCGCGCA